>CAXYUO010000024.1:0-17552 GCA_964292185.1 uncultured Frigoriflavimonas sp. | reverse complement strand
GTAAAATGAATCAGCGAACCTTTGGTTTGTGGTTTTAATATAATTTTAAACAGGTTCTTAGAGTAACACTTAATGTTCCAGAGGAACAAAATCTGTGTAGAATTGTATATAAAGTACAAAATTGCGTTCCATCGGAACGCTATCTAATGATCAATATAAAGATGCCGTTCCTCTGGAACGGATATTTGAACCGAAAAAATATCTACACAGATATGATTCCTCTGGAATCTATAATTAGAAAAGTAATACCAAACGTATTTATATTTTAGACTAATTAATATTTTTGTTTGGTATAAAATGGAGATTGTGAAATTTTTACACTTAAAATTTTAATTAAACAAAACAAAAACTTAATTTTGCAAAAATTAAATTACATTATGAAAAAGTATTTCTTACTACTTGTTTTAGCACTTTTCTTTACGTCTTGTTCTAAAAAAGTAGATTTCTCAGGAACTATAAAAGGAGGTTCTCCACTAGAAAGAGTAGAATTTATCGAAGCTTCTGGAGTTGCAACATTGCCATTAGTAAATATAGGAATAGATAAAGACGGGAAATTTACCGGATCTTTTGATGCTCCAAAAGACGGTATGTATGTTCTAACTTATGCCGGAAAAGAAAACCTAATCTACCTGAAACAAGGTCAAAAACTTCAAATTTCTGGTAATGCAGAAACTTTCCCTCAAGAATTTAAAATTGAAGGAGATGCGAAAAACAACAATGATTTTATTCAAGCTGTTCAAAAATTTATGACCAACTATACTCAAAATCTTAATTTAGCTGAGATTGTGGGCAAAGATGAAAAAGCATTTTTGGTAGACATGAAAAAAATTGAAGCAGATCTAATGAAAAACATAGATGAAACTGCCGAAAAAACAAAAGCTGATAAACAAGCTGTAGAATGGAAAAAAGAAGATATTAGAACAGGTATTCTTTCTGTACTTCCAAATTACGAAATGCAAAAAAAGCAAACTACCGGAAATCCTGCATACAAAAGCAGTAAAGCTTTTACAGATTTTGAAGAAAGCTTGCAAAAAGATAAAGAAAAAATGGTAGCAGATCATCCTGCATACAGAAATTACTTGCTTTCTAAAATGGGCGAAGATTTCCAAAAATTTGCTGAAGCAAAACCAAAAACTGCAGTAGAACCTACAACATCTGAAATGTTTGCAGAATATCTTAAAAAAAGAGAAGAGATTTCTCAAAAAACTAAAGATTATTTATTAGCATACATCATTACTCAAGCAGATTTGCAACCTACAGCTCCAGAAGCAACACACGCAAAAATTGCAAAGATTATAGATGAAGACATCAAAGATGCTACCATCAAAAAAGATTTAAAAACTATTCAATTTGCAATTTCAGGATTGAAAGTTGGAGATGCAATTCCAGAAGCTACTTTGAAAACAGCAGATGGAAAAGATTTCAAAACGGCTGACTTCAAAGGAAAACCAACAATGTTGATGTTTTATGCATCTTGGACACCGTATATCAAAGAATCTACAGTTCCTATCCTAAATCAAGTGATTGGGTTTTATAAAAAAGAAATGCAATTTGCTTTCATCAATTTTGATGATACCAAAGAGCAATTCACTAAAACAAGTGGGTCATTAATGAAAGGAATTCCTGGAACAAACTACTATGCAGAAGGTGGTTTAACAGGAGATTTTGCAAAGAAATATGGTGTTTATGGTTTCAAATTGCAACCAAGTTTCATCATTATAGATAAAGATGGAAAAATTTCTAGCAGATTGTTTTTCAATCTTGGAGACCCAGAATTGGTAGCAGCTTTGGATAAAGCTTCCGGTTTGACAGCTCCAGAAGTGAAACAACAACCAGAAATCACACTTCAAAACGACATCAATGCTCCAAAAGTAGAAGCTCCAAAACCAGCTCCTGCAGAACCAGCAACTAAATAATTTATCTCAAATTATAAAATATAAAACCTCATTTTTACAATGAGGTTTTTGTTTTAAAACATATTTTCATTAGGAAATTATTCGAAACAAAATTATTAATTAGTCTAAAATATTCTGATATAATGCCGATTTACTATGAAAATAGTTAAATGAAATTAGAATATATTGAATAGACAAGCAGTATTAATTTTAGATTGCGATATTTCAATTCAGTAAAAAATTTTCTATCTTTGAATTTACAAATTATAAAACGATGGAAACAACTTTAGTTATAAGAAATAGAATTCATGATTTTATAGATCATGCCGACGAAAGAATTTTAAATATATTGAATGCAATAATTTTAGCAGACGAAGCAGAAGTTTGTGAATTATCTCTTGAGAACAAAAGAATTTTAGACGAACGTTTAGAAAATCATAAACAAAATCCTAATTCTGGCAAGCATTGGAATGAATTGAGACAAGAGCTAAAGTTAAATTATGGTTTATGATTTAATTGTAAAACCAGACGCTGAAAACGATTTGAAGGAAGCTTTAAATTGGTATCAAAGACAAAATACAAATCTTTCTGAAAAATTACTATTCAATATTGATAAGGGTTTAGAGAAAATTCAAAGAAATCCAGAACATTTTCAGCGGAAATATAAAGAAATTAGAATTATTTTCATTAAAGTTTTTCCGTATGGAATATTTTATACCATTGAAGAAAATACGATTTTTGTACATGCAATTTTACATACAAAACAAAATCCTGCAATTTTAGATAAAAGAGTTTAATGAATTGTAGAAATACTAAATTTATGAAATACTTTATTTTTGTCTTGTTGTTATTTTCTTGTGGTCAAAATGATAGCGGAATAGCAAAACAGAAAGTTATATTTTGACGGAGCAAATTTTTTCTGAAGATTGTGCAGTATATCAGATGAGTTTAAAAGAAGGAGACTATATATTTGTCTTTTCGCTTACAGGAAGATGTAGTACAATGAATATCGAAAGTTATATTCTGAAATATTCTGCTTTTTTAAAAACCAAAAGAATTTTACAAACAATAGAAGTGGAAAAGTAATTTTTAATTATTACGGAATTAGTGAAAACAAGGTTTTCAGAGATTCACTTGTTGAAATAACAGAAAAATATTTTAAAAAAGATGTGACAGTTATTGAAATCGACAAAGAGCGTATTACTTTAAATATAGAAAAATAGGATTGAAAAATTGTAAATATTTTTAAGTTTCCCTGTTTCAAACATATTCTTCTATTATGTAACTTCTAAAGGTAGAAATTCCTAAAAACCCAATATCTCACATTTCGATTCTGTATTTTCTAAAACTAAAAACTAAAAACTAAATTTTATTTACAAAAAAACCATTTCACTTGCAATATGGTTTTTCTATCTTTGTCAACTTAATTATTCAAATCCGATTTGGCAAGAAACTGATCCAAAAATTTAATTTTAGAAAATATCACTTTAACCGCAGTTCGTGCAAGAGACGTGGAAATAGGCAAAATGGAAGAAGTGAAAATTTTTGCATCCGAAGTGAAATGAAATATTTTCGTAATGCTATTTTTAGCATATGTAATAGATTGGGGAGTTTCGGATTTAAATTGCTTGGCAGCGAAGTGAAATTTTATCTTTTTACAAAGAAAATTGCCAAGGTTTGGAACTTTGGCAAAGAAGATTTGTAGGATGAAAGGATTTTTGCTAACGTTTCGCGGCTTCAAGAAGTGGCGAACTTCGTAACCGCATATTTTCCACTAAGATAATATTTCTTGCGAAAGAAATACATCAATTTTGCACATTTCTCGCCATTTCTTGAAACCGCTGTTGGCAGAAGTTATTACATTCTTCTTCCAATGAAAAATAAATTTTCAATTCTTTTTGGGAAATGTCCTTCTTTATATAAGCTTTCTATGTACATTGAAATATCATTGTCCAATATGTTTAGTTTTTTATATAGGTTTATTGAATATTTTAATAAATCTAGCTTTTTTGAATATTCAAAAGCGTCCGCTACTCTTATGTTTGGATTTGTTGGTAATTTTCCCCAGACTTTCCACATAGTTTTTGTTCTATAAAAAGTAAGTTGTGGCCTACTATCAACAGGTGAATAATGAACGAAACAGTCTCGTAAGTTTTTCATTTCATCTATCCAATCTAATTTTGCTTTTCTTAATATTTCAACAACTCCAAACAGCTCTTTTTTCTTAGCAAGATTATTCAAAGAAACAGGTGTTTGGTCTATAAATTCCAAACCTGAAATTCTTGCGAGAATATCCAAAGCTGTACTTATTGCGTTTAAAAGTGCTTCAAATTCCCAGTAGATTTGAAATGTATATGGATTTGAAATTCCCATTTGATAGCAATTTTCATCTTTTTTATCATCATATTTATTTTTAAAATCTTCTAAATGCAATGAATAAAGCTTATGTATTTTTGTTAAACGATATTCAATATTATCGAAATGATACCTGAAATATCTCGGAAATTCTCTTGCATACCAATAAAATTCTGCGTGCTTTTCAGCGTCAATTTTTTCAAGTTCAAAACGCATTTTATCATAAATCAATACAATTTTTGGAGATGATTTTTTAAATGTAGGAATTTCTGAAATTGTTATTTTCATCGGTTTTTCTATAATTTCTGCCAACTTGTATATAAGTCTGACATAATCAGACCTATCTACCCAATTTTGTAGAGATAGGTCTAACAAACGTCATACTTTATCTAAAACAAATATAATAATTAAAAGTATAGAAATGTTGTTTTAAAATTAAGACTTGTAATCATTTTCAAAAAAATAATGTTTCAAAAATGTATTAGCTTTAATTCAAATAGTAACAAAACCAGATAGCGCAGATTTGCATTCCGTGTATTTAACAGTCAAAATACCTAAAACAGAAATTCTAAAAAAACTTATTCAGTGCGATAAGGTTTTTCTATCTTTGCCCACTTAATTATTTGCAAAAGATATGTCCAGAAAATCAGCCAAAAATAGAATTTTAGAAAATATAACACTTACTTCTGCCGGAGCAAAAGGTGTAGCCATCGGAAAAACCGAAGAAGGCAAAACCGTAATCGTTTCTGGTGCAATTCCTGGAGATGTGATCAATGCAAGAGTGAAAAAAGCAAAATCTAAATATTTTGAAGCAGAAGCTGTAGAAATTTTGGAGAAATCTCCGTTTCGTGTTGAACCAAAATGCATTCATTTCGGAACTTGTGGTGGTTGCAAATGGCAAAATATGAGCTATGAAAAGCAATTGTTTTTTAAGCAAGATGAAGTAGAAAACAACATCCGCAGAATTGGTGGTATAGAAGATTTTGTTTGTGAACCTATTTTAGGAGCTCCAGAACAATATTTCTACAGAAATAAAATGGAATTCTCTTTTTCCGATGCAAAATGGCTGACTTTAGACGAAATAAATTCTGGCGAAGAAATAGAAAATAAAAATGCACTCGGTTTTCATATTCCTGGAATGTGGAGCAAAATTTTAGATTTAAAAGAGTGCCATTTGCAAGAAGAACCATCAAATTCTATAAGATTAGCAGTAAAGAAATTCGCCGATGAAAATGGTTTAGAATATTTTGATGTAAGAAATCAAGCAGGTTTTCTAAGAACGATGATGCTTCGCCAAAACTCGAAAGGAGAATGGATGGTTTTGTTTCAACTTTTCCGTGAAGAAAAGGAAAATCAAAAACAACTTTTCGATTTTTTAATTGAGAAATTTCCACAAATAAAAACCTTACTTTTCTGTATTAATGCAAAACAAAACGATTCTTTGTACGATCAAGATGTTCAAAACTATTATGGAGAAGGCTTTTTAATGGAAGAAATGGACGGACTTCATTTTAAAATCGGTCCAAAATCTTTTTTTCAAACCAATTATCAACAAGCCCTAAATTTATATAGAAAAACTTTAGAATTTGCAGATTTGAAAGGTGATGAAGTTGTGTATGATTTATATACAGGAACTGGAACCATCGCTCAATATATGGCGAGAAATGCCAAAAAAGTGATCGGGATAGAATCTGTGCAAGAATCTATAGATGCTGCAAAAGAACATGCTATTTTAAACGGTTTAGACAATTGCGAATTTTTCTGCGGAGATATGAAAGATATATTTTCTGATGAATTTTTGTCAAATCATCCAAAAGCAGATGTGTTAATTACTGATCCACCAAGAGATGGAATGCACGCAAAAGTGGTGGAGCAAATTTTGAAACTTTCGCCGGAAAGAATTGTGTATGTAAGTTGCAATTCTGCTACGCAAGCAAGAGATTTAGCATTGATGAAAGACCATTACAAAGTAGTGAAAATTTTGCCAGTTGATATGTTTCCACAAACGCATCATGTGGAGAATATTGCTTTGTTGGAGAGAATTTAATTTTTTTTTAAATGAAAACATTACTTACTTTCGTTTTTATAATTATTTGTTCAACCAAATTATTTTCACAAGAGCCTCACATTAAGCAAAGTGCAGCTTTTGAAGATATTTTACGTGCAGTGAAAACCGATTCCATAAGTTTATTCAAAAATTCATTTGGGAAAGATATTTCTGAAGAAATTATGACGGGTAAAGGTGAAAATATTTGGGTAGAAGGATTTAATGCTTACAAAGATTTATTGAAAAAAGACTTTAGTGATTTCCAAATATCAGATTTTTCATATATTTATGATGAAAAAAGATCAACAATTAAAATATTTTATAAAGGTAAGAAATACGGCAGTATGGAAGTGATCGAAGAAGAAGACAAATGGAAATTAAATGAAAGGTAAGGATTTGTACTTTATTTTAGTTTAAATCAAATAATAAATGTTCCTCATGAACATAATCTTTGTAGTATAATTGAATATTACAAAAATGTATTCCGTAGGAATGCAATCTTAACACCAAAATCTTTCAAATAATTTCTATATATTTATAAAAATTATTGAACATGACGAAAACCATCTATTCTTTCTTGATTTGTTTGCTTTTTTCAACCGCAAATTTGCACGCACAAGTGAAAGATACTTTGCCTGCTAAAAAAGACAGTGCTGCTACAAAAGCTGGTGCGAAAACTCCCGCAAAAAAAGTTGAAAAAATAAAACCTTACAAAGAAATCATTACCAGTAAAGCTGTTACAGATGCTGGTATTTTTGATATTCATAAAGTAGAAGATAAATACTATCTCGAAATTCCAGACAAGATGCTGAAAAAAGAATTCCTTTTGGTAAGCAGATTAACCAAAGCTGCTGCAGGTATGCGTTCTGGAACTACAGGATATGCAGGAGATCAAATCTCGCAAAATGTAATCTCTTTTGAAAAAGGACCAGAAGATAAAATTTTTCTAAAAACCATCTCTTTTGTAGATTATGCCAAAGATTCTACCTCGCAAATGTATAATTCTGTAACCAGAAACAATGTGCAATCTATAGAGCAAGCTTTTGAGATAAAAGCTTTTAATAAAGAAAAAAAATCTACCGTAATAGAGGTTACCAGCTTTTTCAATTCTGATAGCGATTTGGTTTCTTTCGCAGCTTACGCAAAAAAATCTTTTAAAGTTGGGGCTTTGCAAAAAGATAAATCTTACGTCAATTTTGTAAAATCTTTCCCAACAAATATTGAAATAAATACCACCAAAACTTTTGCTAGAACTTTAGGAGATTACAAACCAGCTCCTGGACAAGACAAACCAGAAATTTCTGGAAATTATACGGTAGAAATAAATACGTCACTCGTTCTGTTGCCAGAAAATAAAATGCAAGCAAGATATTATGATGAAAGAGTAGGGTATTTCACAGTTGGTTATACAGATTTCGATTTGGATCCGCAAGGAGTTGAGCGTGTTCGCCTTATTAAAAGATGGAGATTGGAGCCAAAACCTGAAGATTTAGAAAAATACAAAAAAGGAGAATTGGTAGAGCCAGCAAAACCAATCGTATTCTACATCGATCCTGCAACACCGAAAAAATGGGTTCCAGCTTTGATGCAAGGTGTAAATGATTGGGCAAAAACATTTGAAAAAGCAGGTTTCAAAAATGCTATTTATGCAAAAATCCCTAATGCGAAAGACGATCCAGAATGGAGTTTAGAAGATGCACGTTTTTCGGCAATTGTTTATAAACCTTCGGATGTTCCTAATGCTTCTGGACCATCTGTTGCAGATCCTAGAACTGGCGAAATTTTGGAAAGTCATATCAATTGGTATCATAATGTGATGCTTTTGTTGAGAAATTGGTATTTCGTACAAGCTTCTCCAAACGATCCAAGAGCAAGAAATGTAGAATTTGATGATGCTTTGATGGCGCAGCTTATTCGTTTCGTGTCTTCTCATGAAGTTGGTCATACACTTGGTTTACGTCATAATTATGGTTCAAGTTCTACTGTTCCTGTAGAAAAATTGCGAGATAATGATTGGTTGACAAAAAATGGACATACGCCTTCTATTATGGATTATGCACGTTTCAATTATGTAGCGCAACCAGAAGATAAAATTTCTCCAGAAAACTTGATGCCGAGAATTGGCGATTATGATAATTGGGCGATAGAATGGGGATACAAAAGATTTTACAATTTGCCAACCGTAGATTCAGAAAAATCTTTTCTTAATAAATGGGTGATAAGCAATTTGAAAAATGAAAGATTGTGGTTTGGTACAGAATCCAATTATTTCGATCCTCGTTCGCAAAGTGAGCAAGTTGGTGATGATGCAATGATTGCAAGCACTTATGGAAAGAAAAATTTAGAAAGAATTATAAATAATCTTGATAAATGGACAGCGAAACCAAATGAAGATTACAGAAATTTAGAAATGATGTACGATCAAGTTGTGGGACAATATAGAAGATATTTGGGTCATGTTTCCAAATATATTGGTGGCGAAATGGAAACTCCAAAAACCATCGAACAATCTGGTTCTATATATGAAGTAGTTTCTACAAAAGATCAGAAAAGAGCGTTGCAATTTTTAGAAGAAAATGTTTTTGAAACACCAAATTGGATTATCCCAAAAGAAATTTTTGAAAAAACGGGAAAAACATCAATTTCAGTTGTAGAAGGCTTGCAAAATTCTGTATTAGATAGAATTTTAGGTTCTGCAGTTTTGAAAAAAATGTATACTGCGCAAACACTTGATGCAAAAGCGTATCCTTTAGCAGATTATTTGCAAGATGTACAAACTTCTATTTTTAATAATAATCAACCGGATATTTACCAAAGAAATTTGCAAAGAAATTATGTGAGTTCTTTATTAAAATTGATGAATAAATCTACTTCAATTTCAGATAATACTGATGTTTCTGCTTTTGTACGTGGAAATTTGATGAATTTAATGAAAGATTTAAAATCTAAATCTTCTGGAAATGATATGACGACAAATTATCATTATCAAGATTTGGTTTATAGAATAGAAAGTACTTTTGATAGTGATATATAAATTTTTAAATAATTAAATTAAAAGTCTACAAACTTCAGATCAAGAATTTTTAACTTCCGACCTCCGACTTCAAACTTCTAACTTCCTCATCTATGTTCAAAAAAATATTTCTACTTTCTTTTTTATTTTTGCTGATGTACCAATGCGCTGCAGAAGATGACATTTGCGAAAGTGGAGAATTTACACCAAGAATGATTGTGAAATTTAAAAGTAAAGAAGGAAAACTGAAGACTTTAAATTCTGTATTTGTGAAAGTAGATTATGGAAATGGTATTGAAACAATAATTTCAAGAGAAATTGCTACAGATTCTGTAATTATACCTTTGAAAGTAGATGAAAGTATTTTTACTAATGTGTATTTTTGTACCACTAAAAATGGAATTGATTCTAAAGTGAAAGTGAATTACATTCAAAAATCTCAATATGTTTCTCCAGCTTGTGGAATAAAGAAAAATTACGAAAATTTCAATCCAGTTTTAGAAACTCCGAATGAAGTTACGGCATTAGAAATTAACCAAAATGAAATCATTAATGAAAGCAAAACGCATCTGTATCTTATTTTTTAGTTCACTTTCATTGATGTCATTTTCTCAAAAGGAGAAAGAAAAAGATAACAATTGGAATTATACACCCAATTTTATCGTTGGTGTAGATGTGGTAAATGCTGGAATTTCCTTTTTTTCGGATAGAAAAGTGTATCAAGGTTTTATTTCATCAAAAATAAAAAAAGATACGCATGCAGTTATAGATGCTGGTTTTGAAAAGAATATTTATCAAAAAAATGGATATGATGCATCTGTAAGTGGACCTTTCGTGAAAATTGGTGGATTTTATATGCTGATAAAAGATGTAGAAAACGAATACAATGGATTTTATGGAGGTGGAAAATTAGGAGCTACTTTTTTTCAACAAGAGTATTTTGCGATTCCCGTAAAAGGCTATAATGGTAATAATTCTACTGTTGCACTACCAAAAACAGGACAATCAGCTTATTGGATAGAAGGCAATTTGGGAGGAAGGATTCAGCTTTTTTCTACAAATTTTTATGCTGATGTAAATGTTCAACCAAAATATTTGTTATTTGCTACAAAACAAGATGAAGTAGTACCATTAATAGTACCAGGATTTGGAAAAAGTTCTGGTAAATTCAATATTGGGTTTTCTTGGAATATTGCATATCAATTTTAAAATTTATAGAAAGAAATAAGTTTTTGAAATAAATTCAATCCTCAAAACATTAGTTTTGAGGATTTTAATATTATAAGAATATAGATAAAGTTTTTATTTAATCACTAAAAAAATATTACAAATTTAAAATTTAATAAGAAAAATTGTTTAGATTTGTACAAATTATCATATTTTTAATATTATGAAGAAACTCTTTACACTTTTAATTCTACTTTGCACATTTGGTGTTTCATTCGGACAATGGACTCCATCTAGCTCGCAAGGTGAGAAAAACAGAAATGCATCTGAATCTGATGAGTATTTTACATTAAATATCAATCAAATTAGAGCACAATTAGCAAATGCTCAAACTACTGGACAGTATTCTAAACCCGTAGAAATTTTAATTCCCGTTTTAGGCGGTGGAATAGAAGTTTTTTCTGTTTATAGTTTACCAGTTGTGGTTCCAGAGCTTGCTACAAAATACCAACTTGGTTCTTTTGTAGGAGTAGGAAAAAATGATCCTAGCAAATACTTAAGATTTAGTTTAGCTCCAAATGATTTTCAATCTATGTTGATTATAAATGGAGTTTATCAATTTATAGAACCTGCAAACAAAGCTAAAACTTTGTACAGAGCACATTATAAAACTGTTCCTAATGGAGCAAAAGGTTTTAAATGTTCTATGGATGAAGATGTACTTTCTCAACAGCAAATCCGTGATTTGTATACTAGTGGACAATCATTTTCAAAAAGTAAAGCGACAGATTTTTCAAAAAGTTCAGATAAAAAATACAGAACTTTGCGTCTTGCAATGTCTGTAACTGGAGAATACACTACCTTTTTTGGTGGTGTAACACAGGCACTTACTGCTATCAACGCAACACTTACAAGAGTAAATGGTGTGTATGAAAAAGATTTTGGAGTTCATATGAATTTGCAAAATTATCCTGCACTTATTTATACAAACGCTGCTACAGATCCTTATTCTCCTGCTGCTACAGGTGCTGCAGGTGCTTGGAATCAAGAATTACAAACTACAATGACAGCAGTTGTTGGAAATGCTAATTATGATATTGGGCATTTATTTGGTGCTTCTGGTGGTGGTGGAAATGCAGGTTGTATTGGTTGTGTTTGTATAGATCCTACTGGAGCTGTTTCAAAACAAAAAGGTTCTGGATATACTTCACCTGCAGATGCAATTCCACAAGGTGATAATTTTGATATAGATTATGTAGCCCACGAAATGGGACATCAATTAGGAGCAAATCATACATTTTCTCATTCATTAGAAGGAACTGGTGTGAATATGGAGCCAGGTTCTGGTTCTACAATTATGGGATATGCTGGTATTACAGGAACAACTACTGATGTTCAAGCACATTCTGATGCATATTTTCATATTGCAAGTATTACGCAAGTTCAAACTAATTTAATTAGTAAAACTTGTGATGTAGAAACTACAACGACAAATAATCCTCCAGTAATTGCTGCTTTACCTACTTATAATATTCCAAAAGGTACTGCGTTTGTTTTAACTGCAAGTGTAACCGATCCTGAAAATGATCCAATGACATTTACTTGGGAAGAAGTTGATAATGCGAGTGTAACAATTAATAAAAATAATCTTGGAAACACAACTACAGGTGCGTCTTTTAGATCTGTTTTACCTACCACAACTGGCAATGTAAGATATTTCCCAAGATTGAGCTCAGTACTTGCAGGTGTTTTAAATAATAGTAATAATTTATGGGAAGCAGTTCCAACAGTTGCAAGAAATATGCAATTTGCAATTGTTGCAAGAGATAATAATGCAAATGCTACACAACAGCAAACACAAAATGCTGTACAAAGTATTATTGTAGGAAATGATGGTCCTTTTACTGTTACTTCTACTACTGGTACTAATAATGTAGCTTCTGCAGTTAATTGGAGTGTTGCAAATACTAGTGCTGCTCCTTATAATGTTGCCAATGTAAAAATAGATTATACTATAAATAATGGTACTTCTTGGGTTACTCTAATTGCTTCTACACCAAATGATGGTACAGAAAATTTAACTTTTACAGGTGTTCCTACTGGAACCGTTGCAAAAGTGAGAGTTTCTGCTATTAATAATGTGTTTTATGCAATAGGAAGTGTAACCGTAACTGCAAGTGTAGCTTGTACTACAGCTCCTCCAACAGGAATTGCAGTTTCAGCAATTACACAAACTTCAGCTTCTGTTGCGTGGACTACAACAACTGGCGGTACTTATATATTACAATATAGAGTTGTTGGTTCTCCAACTTGGACAACTATAAACCCAGCAACAACTCCAACAGCTTTAGCTGGTTTAACTGCTTCTACTCAATATGAAGTACAAATTGCAACTATTTGTGCTGGTGTAACTGGTGCATTTTCTTCTTCTACAAACTTTACTACTTTAGGAATGACTTATTGTACTCCAACTTCAACTTTCTTTGATAGTGAATGGATTGCAAATGTAACTATGACGCCTACTGGAGCACCAGTTATGAGTAGTACATCTGGAGGTACAGCTTACACGGATTATACTACAGATTCTACAAGACTTATTAATTTATTAATAGGGACTACAAATAATCAAGTATCTGTAGGAAAAGGATTTAATGGAACTACTTGGGATGAAGGTGTTACAGTTTGGATTGATTTCAACAGAAATGGAACTTTTGAAACTACTGAAGTAGTATTCACTTCGCCTGCAAGTACTACAACTCCTGTATCAGGTACTTTCACAGTTCCAGCTGGAGCTTATGCTGGTGGTTTGAATACAAGAATGAGAGTTATTATGGAGTATGGTAATCAGCCAACTGATCCTTGTGCAAATATTACTTTCGGAGAAATTGAAGATTACGCTGTAAAATTATTACCAAATACTATTACTTGTAATGCACCTTCTTCTCCAGTTGCAAGTGCTATTGGTTCTTCTACTGCTACTTTAAGTTGGACAGCTCCAACTACTGCTCCTGCATTAGGATATCAATATTATGTAACTACCACTAATGTTGCTCCAATTGCAACTACTACACCTACAGGTTCTACTACAGCTACTACTGTCAATTTAACAGGATTAACTGTTGGTACAACCTATTATTTTTGGGTTAGAGCAGTTTGTTCTACAACAGAAAATAGTTTATGGTCTGCTGGTCCTTTATTTACAACAGGACAACTTGCCTCTAATTTGCCATATATACAACCATTTACAGGACCAAATGATTTTATCTTTGTAAATGGCACTCAAAATAATAAATGGAATTATGGTTCTGCTGCAGGTAATCCTGCAAATGCAATTTATATTTCTAATGATAATGGAGTTACAAATGCATACTCTACAACATCAAGTGTTGTACAAGCGTATAAAGATTTGATAATTCCTGCGGGAACTACAACCTTATCTTTCTCTTATGACTATAAAGTAGCTGGAGAAAGTTCTTTTGACTACTTCCGTGTTTGGCTTGTGCCAACTTCTTTCACTCCTGTAGCAGGAACTCAAATTACTGCTGGAACTGGTAGAATTCAATTAGGTGCAAATATTAATCAACAACCTACATGGCAAACTTACTTTAATCCAACTTTAAATGTTTCATCTTTTGCGGGACAAACGATGAGATTGGTATATGAATGGAGAAATGATACTTCGGTATTTAATAATCCTCCTGTTGCCATAGATAATATAAATGTTGTAATACCAACTTGCCAAGTTCCAACAGCTTTAACATTTAATACTGTTACTGCAACAACAGCAACGATTGCTTGGACTGCAGCTTCTCCTGCTCCAGGAATTGGATATCAATATTATGTAAGTACAACTAATACTCCTCCAACAGCAGCAACAGTTTCTACTGGAAGTGCGACTACTACATCTGTAAATCTTACAGGTTTATTACCGAATACTACTTATTATTTTTGGGTACGTTCAGTATGTTCAGCTGTAGATTCAAGTCTTTGGATGACAGGTGGTAATTTTACAACAGGACAAATTCCTGCAACTATTCCTTACATTCAACCATTTACTGGTCCAAATGATTGGGGATTTGTAAATGGAACTCAAAATAATAAATGGGTTTACGGAAGTGCAGTTGGTAATCCTGCTAATTCAATTTATATTTCAAATGATAATGGAACAACAAATTCTTATAGTACAACATCAAGTGTAGTACAAGCATATAGAGATATTATTGTTCCTACAGGTACAACTCTTGCAACTTTTTCTTATGATTGGAAAGCAGTAGGAGAGAGTTCTTTTGATTATTTTAGAGTTTGGCTTGTTCCAACTTCTTTCACACCAACAGCTGGAACTCAAATTACAGCTGGAACAGGAAGAATTCAAATTGGAGCTAATTCAAATCAACAAGCTACATGGCAGACCTATTTTAATCCAATTTTAAATATTTCTACTTTCGCAGGTCAAACAATGAGACTTGTATTTGAATGGAGAAATGATACATCAGTATTTAATGACCCTCCTGTTTCTATAGATAATATAGTATTAGTGATACCTACATGCCAAGTTCCTACGAATTTGACAGCAAATCCTGTAGGTTCTACAACTGCTACTTTAAACTGGACTGCAGCTTCACCATTGCCAGCAAGTGGATATCAATATTATGTGTCTACAGTTAATACTCCACCTACAGCAGGAACTGTTCCTACTGGTAGTACAACTGCTACAACTGTAAACTTAACAGGATTAACTCCAAATACTACGTATTATTACTGGGTTCGTTCTAAATGTGTAGGAACAGATACTAGTTTATGGATGTCTGGTGGTAATTTCACTACAGGACAAATTCCTGCAACAATTCCTTACATTCAACCATTTACTGGTCCAAATGATTTTGGTACTACAAGTGGTACACAAGCCAATAAATGGTATTATGGGGCAGCTACAGGTAATACAGGAAATTCATTATACATTTCTAATGATAATGGTGTAACGAATTCTTATAATACAGGTTCAACAAGTGTAACACACACTTACAGAGATTTTGTAATCCCTGCAGGTTCTACAACAGTAGAATTATCGTTCGATTGGAAAGCAGTAGGAGAAAGTTCTTTTGATTATTTAAGAGTTTGGGCAGTTCCAATTTCTTTTTCGCCTGTTGCTGGTACTCAAATAACAGCTTCTGTTCCTTTAAATAGAACACAGATTGGAGCAAATTTCAATCAGCAAGCAACATGGCAACATTATCAAAACTTAACATTTAGTATAGCTCCTTATATAGGAAATGGAATGCGTCTAGTTTTTGAATGGAGAAATGATGGTATTTTAGGATCTCAACCTCCTGTTGCAATAGATAATGTGAAATTAGTTAGATGTGATATTACAGCACCAATTGTAACTGTTTCTAGTGTTTTAAGTACTTCTGCAGTTTTAACTTGGAATCAAGATTTAGGTGGTGCATCTTATGTTGTAAGATATAGACCAATTGGAACTACAGTTTGGTTAGGTAATATTGCAGTTCCTAATTCTGGTATTGCTACAAATACATTGACGATTACAGGACTTACTGCTTTAACAAATTATGAAGCAGAAGTAGCCGCAGTTTGTAATAATGTAACAGGAACATATACCAATGTTACATTCCAAACAAGATGTGATCCTACTCCTCCAGGAAATATATTAGTAACTAATATTACTTCAAGTACTGCAGATGTAAGTTGGAATCCTACTCTTTCAGCAACCTATATTATTCAATATAGAGCTGTAGGAACTACAGTTTGGACTACAGTAAATACTCCGAATTCAAATTTACAATTAACAGGACTTACACCGTATACAACTTATGAAGTACAAATTGCTTCTATTTGTTCTGGTTCTACTAATCCTTATGGAACTCCAAAAGTGTTTACTACAAGACCAACTTGTGAAATGGCACCAATTGGACTTACAGTTACTAATCTTACTATAAACTCTGCTCAAGTAGATTGGAATGCTTTCCCTGCTGCAACATATGTTTTAAGATATAGAGAAGTAGGATTTACAAGCTGGACAACAGTGAACCTTGCAGTAAATACTTATTTACTTACTGGTCTAACTGAGGAAACTCAATATGAATTACAAGTAGCAAATGTATGTGGTGGTACTACTCAAACTTTTACCGCTCCTTATGTTTTCACAACACCTACAATTATATATTGTGATATGTCTTCTGTAAATTCTACAAACGAATACATTTCTAATGTAAAGGTAAATCCAAACGGAAAACCTGAAATGAATAATGATTCTATGGGATCTAACTATACTGATTATTCTCCTGATCCAACAAAAATGATTGAATTAGTACAAGGTTCTATTGGTAATACAATTTCTGTAACTAAGAAATGGGGTTCTACACAATATGATGAAGCAGTTACTGTTTGGATAGATTTCAATAGAGATGGTAAATTCTCTAATGATGAAAGAATTCTAACTTCAGGTCCAAATAAAACTACACCTGTTACTGCTGAATTTAGTGTTCCTTCTAATGCTTACGTAAGCTTAGTGAATAACAGATATGTTGTAATGAGAGTAGCTATGAGTAGAGATGGTGCTCCTGCAATGTGTGCCAACTTTGCAAATGGTGAAGTAGAAGATTATAAAGTAAGAATATCTAAACCACTATCAAGTAATTTACTTAATGCAAATTCTTCTGTAATGGTATATCCAAACCCTACTAAAAATATTTTAAATATTACTAAAGTAGTAGATGGAACTAAATACGTTATTTACAATGCTGCAGGGCAAAGAGTAATGAATGGAACCATAATAGGTAAAAAAATAGATGTGAGTAGATTAATCAATGGAGTATTTATTATAGACATTAGTAGTCCAAATGATAATGCTCAAATAAAATTCATTAAAGAATAAATTAAGTTTTTTATTATATGATAATAGCCCCAATTTTTTGGGGCTATTTTTTTTATAAAGATTAAATTAAAATCTTGAATGTTAAATTCTGAATTTAGTGTATTGGAACACATTCATAATTTTATCACAAGAGGCTGTAAATTAAACTGTGTCAAAAGTACAGAATTAGTA
Source organism: uncultured Frigoriflavimonas sp. (assembly GCA_964292185.1). Lineage (GTDB taxonomy): Bacteria > Bacteroidota > Bacteroidia > Flavobacteriales > Weeksellaceae > Frigoriflavimonas. Next base: position 12 of record CAXYUO010000024.1, on the reverse strand, counting down.
TTTTTAACATAA
>CAXYUO010000023.1:0-17676 GCA_964292185.1 uncultured Frigoriflavimonas sp. | reverse complement strand
TAACCTTGCATTTAAAAAGTAAAGTATAGAAAATTGAAAAAAAATAGTAAACCCTTGTATTTCGAGAGTAAATGAAATGCCTTTGTTTTACTTAAAATAAGGAGTATATAATTTAAAAAATCTTGGTTTAACCTTGCGTTTAAAAAAACATATTCGCAAAAAATATTGGAACAGCGTTCAAAAAAGAAAATTAAGATAAAACTTAGTATTTCGAAAATAAATGAAATGCCTTTGTTTTCCTTAAAAATAAAGATTAATTAATTAAAATAAAACTTAGTTTGACCTTGCGTTTAAAAAAAACATATTCGCAAAAAATATTGGAACAGCGTTCAAAAATAAAATTATATAATGAAAAATAAATGGCGCATATTAAAAATCTTGGTTACAGTAGTCCTTTTTGGATTTCTGCTCAATTTCTCGTTGAAAAGATTTAATGATGCAAAATTAGAAGTAATAAAAGTAAAATTAAACCCCACAAAACCAGAAGTGTATTTTGTGGATAATATAGAAATACAGCAAATTGTAAAGCAAAATAATCCAAGTTTGAAAATTGGTAATTTAGACATTCCAAAAATAGAAAAATTAATAAATAATTTACCTTCAATAGATAGTGCAAATGTTTTTTTAGCATTAAATGGAACCCTAAATATAGATATAAAACAAAAAGTTCCAGCTTTTAGATTAACCAAAAAAGGAGAGACTTTCTATGTAGATGCTATGGGAAATGAGTTTCCTCTATCTAATAATTATTCTCTACCAATTATGTTGGTAAACGGAAATGTAGATAAAAAAGAATATGTAGATTTAGCCAAATTAATTAAAAAAATAGAGCAAGATCCTTTTAGCAAAAAATTTTTCATTGGAATTACTAAAGAAAAAGGAAATTACTTTTTACTTACAGTAGAAGGAAATTATAAAGTAGAAATAGGAGATTTAGAAAGGGTAGATTTTAAAATAGAAGGTTTCAAAACATTTATGGAAAAGTTTCTGGTAGATAAAAACCCTAACACGTATTCCAAAATTTCTCTAAAATATGAAAATCAAATAGTTACAACATTGAATTCTAATTTTCCTGGCAATGAAAGCTTGCTCGATTTAGGAAAAAAAGAAATGGAAAAACACCCAGAAATGTTAAAGAGAAAAAAATTAGAAGATAAAAAAGAACAAGATTTAAAGAAAGTTAAAACAAAATAGAAAATATACAATAGGATGGAAAATCAAGATTATTCAGTAGGATTAGACATTGGTACTACCAAAATTGTAGCCATAGTTGGACGCAGAAACAGCCATGGCAAAATAGAAATAATGGGCGCTGGAAAAGCAAAAAGTCTTGGTGTGCACAAAGGTATTGTGAATAATATTTCCCAAACCATCAATTCTATAAAAAAAGCTGTAGAAGAAGCACAAGCTAGTGCAGGTGTTGCAATAAAAAAAGTTACGGTAGGTATTGCAGGCAAACACATTCGTTCTCTGCAACATTCAGATTACATCATGAGAGAAAATCCGGATAAATACATTACGGAAGAAGATATAGAAACCTTAAAAAATCAGGTGAAAAAATTGGTAATGCTTCCAGGAGAAGAAATTATTCACGTTTTGCCACAAGAATATAAAGTTGATTCTGAAGGAGAAATACAAGAGCCAATTGGCATGCATGGCAAAAGATTAGAAGCTAATTTTCATGTAGTTGTTGGTCAAATGGGAAGCATCAGAAATATTGCAAGATGCGTAACGGAAGCAGGTTTGGAGATGGAAGCACTTACCTTAGAACCTTTAGCATCATCTGAAGCGGTACTTACTAAAGAGGAAAAAGAAGCAGGTGTTGCCATTGTAGATATTGGTGGAGGAACTACAGATATTGCCATTTTTAAAGATAGTATTATCCGTCATACCTGCGTAATTCCTTATGGTGGTGGTATTATTACCGAAGACATCAAAGAAGGTTGTTCTATTATTGAAAAACATGCAGAACAATTGAAAGTGAAATTTGGTTCTGCTGTTCCAGAATTAGAAAAAGACAGTACGTACGTTACTATTCCTGGTTTACATGGTAGAGACGACAAAGAAATCTCTTTGAAAGCTCTTGCACAAGTTATCAATGCTAGAATAGAAGAAATTTTGGAAATGGTAAATACAGAATTGAAAGCCTATGGTGCACACGAACAAAAGAAAAAATTAATAGCGGGCATAGTTTTAGCTGGTGGTGGTTCTAATCTTAATAATTTAAGACAATTGGCAAATTATACTACAGGTTTTGATAGCAGAATTGGTTTTGCGAACGAATATGTAGCCAACGATAAAAATCAATATTTAAAAGGTCCAGAATATGCAACTTCTATTGGTTTATTAATGGAAAGTTTGAAAATTAGAGATAAAAAATCAACAACAGATAAAGAAGAATCAATAGAAGAAACTGTAGAAACAAAATTGTCTGCAGAAATAGTGGAAGCACAAAAAATACAAGAAGCTATAGAAAAAAGAAGAGAGAAGCTTACGTTTGGACAATCTTTAATGGAAAAAGTAAAGAGATTCTTCGAAGAAACGGAATAAAAATTTAAAACTTAAAAACATGGATAATATAGAAACACAAGGATTCTCTTTTGATTTGCCAAAAGGAAATTCATCAATAATCAAAGTAATCGGTGTAGGTGGTGGTGGAAACAATGCCCTAAAACACATGTACGAACGTGGAATAAACGGAGTAGATTTTGTAATTTGCAACACAGATGCGCAAACTCTAGACAATAATCCTGTTGCTCATAAAGTTCAACTCGGAATTGCAATGACGGAAGGTCTTGGTGCAGGTGCAGATCCAGAAGTTGGAGAAAAAGCAGCCATAGAAAGCTTAGACGAAATAAAAGCAGCTTTAGGACAAAACACCAAAATGGTTTTCATTACCGCAGGAATGGGAGGTGGAACCGGAACTGGTGCAGCTCCTGTTATTGCCAAAATCGCAAAAGAAATGGGAATTCTTACCATCGGTATTGTTACGCTTCCTTTTAGTTTTGAAGGTAAAAGAAGATTGGATCAAGCTGAAGCTGGTCTTGAAAAATTGAGAGAAAGTGTAGATTCTCTTATCGTTATTAATAATGATAAACTTCGCCAGCAATTCGGGAATTTAGGTTTCAAACAAGGCTTTGCAAAAGCAGATGAAGTTCTTACAAATGCTGCAAAAGGTATGGCGGAAGTAATCACAGGTTATTTTGATGTAAATATAGATTTCCGTGATGCAAAATCTGTTTTGGCAAATTCTGGATCAGCCCTTTTTTCTACAGGATTGGCTTCTGGAGAAAATAAAGCCGAAGAAGCCGTAAGAAAAGCTCTAGATTCTCCATTATTGAATGACAACAAAATTACAGGTGCGAAAAACGTATTGCTATTGATAAGAAGTGGTTCCGAAGAAGTAACCATGGATGAAATAGGTGTAATTATGGATCACATTCAGCAAGAAGCAGGTAATACTGCAGAAATTATTTTTGGTGTTGGTTCAGACGAAGAATTGGGAGATGCTGTAAGCGTTTTGGTTATAGCAACTGGTTTCGCCAAAGAAAATAAAAAAAATGATGGCTACACAGAAAAGATTAAATACACTTTAGCAGATAAAAGACCAGACCCTTTTACAAGCAATACTACAGAAATTGAAGAAAAACCAGCTCCAAAAAAGAACCTTTTTCATTTAGAAGATGATGAAGATTTTGATACGCCGGGTTTTACGGTAAAGACTTCAGATCGTAAAACAAATGTTGAAGCAAAAAGAGATTTCAAAGCCATCAATCAAGAATCTCAACCTTTTTTAAACAATGAATTTAAAACCGAAAACGATCACAAAGAAATAGATTTGTTCTCGTATGATGATAATGATGATGAAAACACTTCTGAATCTTTCTCTTTTGATGTAGAAAATAAAAAAAAAAACCACACTTTTAACAGAAGTTTTCAAGAAGAAAAACCTATAGAGTTCATCTTTTCTGGTGAAAAAGTAATGACAAAAGAAAAAGTAGAATTGCTACAAAATACAGCTCCATTTGATCAAATTGTTGAAAAAACAGAAACTCCAATTGCTAAAATAGAAGAAGAAATGGAAGAGCCAAAACCCGAACCTATTGTAGAAAAAGTAGAAACAATTACAGAAACTACTGGAGAATTTATTTTTACTTCTAAAAACACGAGAGACGCAGATAAAGTACAAGAAAGAAGAAATAAATTGAAAGAATTTAATTCTAGATACCAAGCTACAGATTCTGAAAGTGATTTTGAAAACATTCCTGCCTTCAAAAGAAAAAATATTTTGATAGAAGGTCAAAATCAATCAGAACAAAAAATAAACACCTACCTTTCTGAAAATGAAAAAGGTGAAATGCAAGTAAAAGAAAATAGATTTTTAAATAAAGACGTGGACTAAAGTCCAATGTAACAATGTATCAGTTTAACAATGTAGCAATAGAATTATTAAAGCATTTTAGAATTGGTAAACTATTACATTGATAAATTGGTACATTAAAAATTGGTACACTGTTAAATTGATACATTGTTAAATTAAAAAAAATGAGTTTAGAAACCACCATCAATACGGCAATTGTAACTGCCATGAAAGCAAAAGATAAAGTTGCTTTAGATTCTCTAAGAGCTGTGAAATCTCAAATTTTACTTCTTAAAACGGAAGTAAAAGGAGCAGAAGTTACAGACGATCAAGTGATTGTCATTCTTCAAAGAATGGTAAAACAACGCAAAGATTCTTACGAACAATTTGCAGCACAAAACAGAACCGATCTTGCAGATGTAGAAGTTGCACAAATGAAAGTGATAGAGCAATATTTGCCAAAACAATTAACAGATGAAGAATTACAAGCAGAAATAGAAAAATTAATTTCAGAAACTGGTGCTTCATCCATAAAAGAAATGGGAAAAGTAATAGGTTTGGCTTCCAAAAATCTTGCAGGAAGAGTAGAAGGAAAAAGAATTTCAGAAATGGTGAAAAAACTATTAGCATAATGTTTTTCTAATGTTTTAAAATAAATAACCCACTGTTTTTCGGTGGGTTTTTAGTTAGAAAAAATAGCCATTTTGTCCATTATTGATTTTTGGAATGATATTCATCCAATTTATAAATGAAAATAAAAGCTAGAAAATTTTTACCTTTGCAATTCAAAATAATAGTAACATTTAATATATAAAATATGTATCCAGAAGAATTAGTAATGCCAATGAAGGCAGAACTTACCAATAAAGGTTTTCAAGATTTGACAACCGCAGAAAACGTAAACCAAGCTTTATCGCAAGAAGGAACTACGCTTTTGATGATTAATTCTGTTTGTGGTTGTGCAGCAGGAGCAGCAAGACCAGGAGTTTTAAGCTCTTTGTCTGATGGAAAAAGTCCAAAACAATTGGTAACCGTTTTTGCAGGTTTTGATCAAGAAGCTGTATCAGAAGCAAGAAAACACCTTGCTCCATTTCCTCCAAGTTCACCTTGTGTTGCGCTTTTCAAAGATGGAGAATTGGTTCATATGCTAGAAAGACATCATATTGAAGGAAATCCAGCAGACGCAATTTCAGCAAATTTAAAAGCTGCTTACGAAGAATATTGCTAAAATTAAACACTTAGAAACTGTCTAAATTTATATTTTTAACCGCAAAAGAGACAAAAGTTGTCGTTCTATAAAATGCAAAAGTTTACATAAGTTGCACGAAATAATTGCTTTATATTTTGTCAACTTTGATTTAACTTTTTTTCAATATTCGTCTTTTGATTCTTTTGTGGTAATTAAAACAAATATTAGCAATTTTAGACAGCTTCTTAGTTTTATAGAAATTCCGCACTGAAAAGAGCGGAATTTTTTTTGTTAAAATTTAAAAAATCCCAATATTTCATTTTAAGAAAATCATAAAAATCATTATCTTTGAGAAATGGCAACTAAAGTATTATTCAATTCTGTGGTCAATTGGTTTATCAAACAAAGGATAGATCAAATAGAAAATTTTAAAAAATACCCAATTGAAACCCAAAACAATGTTCTTTTTTCTCAACTCATGTTTGCAGAAGATACAGAATATGGCAAAATTCACGCTTTCAGCTCCATTTCTTCTTACCAAGATTTTAAAAATCGAGTGCCTGTTGTTACTTACGAAGAATTTGAACCTTACATAAAACGAGCAAGAGAAGGCGAAAAAAGTGTGTTTTGGCCAGGATTCATCAAGCAATTTGCAAAATCTTCTGGAACCACAAACGCCAAAAGCAAATACATTCCCATTTCTGAAGAATGTTTGCACGAATGCCACTTAAAAGCAGGAAAAGACATGGTTTCTATCTACTGCAACAATCATCCTGAAAATCAACTTTTTGGCTACAAAAATTTAAGATTAGGTGGAAGTGCAGAACTCTATGCTCAATTTGATACAAAATTTGGAGATTTATCTGCAATCATCATAGAAAACCTTCCTTTTTGGGTAGAAATCACCACTACACCAAGTAAAAAAGTTTCGCTAATGTCGGAATGGGAATCCAAACTTTTAGCCATTGTAAACGAAGTAAAAAATGCAGAAGTTGGCAGTTTAACTGGCGTTCCAAGTGGGATGATGGTTCTTTTACAAAAGGTTTTACAAGAAACTGGGAAATCTTCTATTTCAGAATTATGGCCCAATTTAGAAGTGTTTTTTCATGGTGGAATTAGTTTCAAACCATACAGAGATCAATATAAAAATTTGATGGGAAAAGATATCAATTATTATGAAATCTACAATGCTTCCGAAGGATTTTTCGGCATTCAAGATAGAGCAGGAGCAGAAGATATGCTCTTGATGTTGGATTATGGCATTTTCTATGAATTTCTCCCAATGGAAGAATTTGGCAATGAAAATCCTAATATTTGCACCTTAGAAAATGTAGAAATAGGGAAGAATTATGCATTGATAATCACTACAAATGGTGGTTTATGGCGTTATCTAATTGGTGATACCATCATTTTTACGAGTATTTCTCCTTTTCGCATCAAAGTTTCTGGTAGAACAAAACATTACATCAATGCTTTTGGAGAAGAATTGATGATTGATAATGTAGAAAATGCTTTGGCAGAAACCTGTATATTAACCAATTCTGCAATTACAGATTATACTGGTGCACCCATTTTTATGAATGGAAAAGAAAACGGAGCTCACGAATGGATTTTTGAATTTAGCAAAGAACCAGCTGATTTAGAGCGATTTGAAACTATTTTTGATGAACAATTGCAATCCATCAATTCAGATTACGAAGCAAAAAGATATAAAAACATCACCTTGAAAAAACCCGTAATTCATGTTGCAAAACCTAATTTATTTTACCAATGGTTGCAATCTAAAGGCAAATTAGGTGGACAAAATAAAGTTCCAAGATTGAGTAATGATAGAGAATACATTGATCCTTTATTAGAAATGAATCGCTAATTTGTATTAAAGTCGGTAAACATAAAAATCGTCTAAAAATTTAACCACAAAAGGGACAAAAGATAAATATTGAATTTAAGAAAAATGAAAGCTAACAAAATATAAAACCTTTATTTCGTGTAGTTTATGTTAATTTTTGTATTTTATAGAAAGTCAGATTTTGTATCTTGTGTGGTAAAAAAAATTATACCAATTGTGATTATAAAATAGTTTGTTTTACCATTAAGTCATTAAGATTCATTAAGACTTAATTTACTTAATGGCTTAATATTTTTTTTATAGTAAAGCTTTCTCACTTAAAGGCTAATTAATAAATATAGATGGTTTTAGAATGTTTAATAATTTATTCAGCTGGTTTTACTTCTTTATTTTTTTCCTTTTCTTTCTCTGTTCCTTCTGCTTTTTTCTTTTCAGCTGCTTCCTTTTCTTTTTCCAAAGCTTCGGTTTTTTGCTTTTCTTCTAATTCTTTTCTAGCGATTTCTGCAGCAATTTTTGCTTCTCGTATAGAATCTTGATAAACCACAGAAGACGTGCGAATTTGCTCTGCAACATCTACAGACATTGCACCATTTGCAAAAGAATCAATCGCAGTTGTATCGTATTTTAATTCTACATAATTATCTTCGTCTAAACTATTATTTTTCTTTTCTGAACAAGAAAATAAGAATGCAATTACAAATGCTGACGCTAAATTTTTTATCATTGTATGATGCGTGGTTTCGTGCTTTACTGTTTACTTCTCTTTATTTACAAACAAAGATAGAATATTTAAAAACGATATTCTGCTTTCAACATCAAATATCTTGGTTGCAATCTGTATTCTGTTTGCGAAATACTGATGTCTGAAATGCTATAATTTTTAAAAGTATTTACATTAAAAAGATTGTTTGCAGAAAGAAAAAGCGTGAGCTTATTTTCTTTTATTACATAGCTAGCTTCTGCATCTAAAAAATAATATTGATTACTTCCTTTTTCCAAATTTCCGAAAAAGTAGCGTTCAGATTGCAGTTGAATATTAAATTTATCATTAAAAATTAAAGAAACATCTAAAAATGTGAAATTATCTGTAAATGAATTGGTTGTATTTGTTTCTACTTCATTAAAATTCCATTTTGTACCGATATGATAATTAAAAAATCCTTTGAAACCAGAGCGGATTTCTGCTCCATAGTTGAGATTTAGATTTTTCACTTCTCGTAATTCATTGCTATTTACTATGTTTTTAAAATTACTTTTAGAACCAGCCAAACTTAGTTTTAAATTAGATTTTATCGCTTTGAAATATCTATCTACATTAGTAGAAACAGATAGAAACTGACGATCTTTTATTAATATTTTTTCCGATTGAGAAAAATTTTGGCTAATGATAGAATTCGTGCTAAAAAAATCATTGTTTTTGGTATAAATTACGAAAGTATTGGCAAAAAATTTGTCGCCCCAACTTCCGTAGGTGTAGTTTAATAATACTGAAGAATAGTTAAGTTGATTGAATTCATCTAACCCCTTTGCAAAAGAACGAAAACCAGTCTGAACTAAACCAGAATATATGTCTAAAACCTTTGCATTATTTGTGTTGTAGGAATAGGAAGTGATGAGTTTATTTTTTTCATTTATTTGCCAATCTAAAACTATTTTTGGATTAATGAAAAAAGGATTTTGCGTTTTTTCTGTATCAAAATTATTTATTTTATTAAACAATTGATGAAAATCTACTTGGGTAAGTAATCCAACTTTTTTGAATTTGAAACGGTACTTTGCAGAAAGATACAAATCGTTAGTAGAATAAGTGAGATTGTTTTGATAATTGGCAGGAATACTTTGCAGATTTGTATTTTCAAAAATTTCAAATCGAGTGTTTAAATCATCTATTCTTAGTTGGTTTCCGATTTTTAATTCTAAAAGATCTTCATTCTTTTTTCTATCCAAAAGATGAGCTTCTACACCTGCAAATTGCATTTTGTTTTGGCTGTATTGTTTCGTATTATCGCCATTTGTGGCAAAGAAATCTGAAAATAGAAACTGATTTACAGCATAATTTTGCGGTGTTTTTTCATTGATGTATCTTGCAGAAAGTAGCAATACTTTTTTTTCTTCAAATTTATTGGTATATACTATTTTATGATCGATCAATTGATTATCATTATTCAATCTTTCGTTGAGTAGATTTTCATTAAAAAGAATATCTCTGGTATTTTTTTCGGTGGTATTGTTATATTTTCCTGTGTATTCCAGTGTTTTATTTTTTGAAATATCATAAGTGAAATCTATTTTCCCAAAACCTGTAAACATTTTTTGATTGCCTTCAAAATTTTCTGTATTGCTAAAAGTAGTATTTCCCTCAAAAAAATTATCAAAATTATTTCTAAAAAATTCTTGATTATCAGCATTGAAAAACCCCAAAGTTTTTAGTTTTACTTTTTTTGAAAGTGTAAAAATGCTATTGAGAGAAAGAAGTTTAGTATCGTTGAGATTTACTCTTTTGTCTTTTAGATTTGGGCGATCAAAACCTAAACTGAGCAATCTATTCGCAGTTTGATTGCTGCCAGTAGTGGTAACATTCTCACCAGAAGAATAAATTAGATCGTAAATATCTCCAGTTGCATCGTAACCAATAGTATTAAAATTGGTGAGAAAGTAGTATTTATTTTTCTTACCAAAATTCATCAAATTTCCTTTTGCTTCGTATCTATTTTCTCCTAAAACATCATAACCGATAGTTGCATTACCAAACCAAATACGCTTTGCATCTTCTTTCAGCGTAAGATTTAGCGCAACTTTCTCACTATTTTCTATACCTTTTAGATGTTTGTTGTTAGAATATTTTTGCAGCAATTCTACTTTATCTATTGGGTTTACGGGCATGTTTTTGGTAAGCACTTTGTAACCCTTTTCAAAAAAATCGTCTCCATCTACCATCACTTTTTCTACCTCTTGGTTGCCTACTTTTATGGTACCATCTTCTTCTACATTGATGCCCGGAATATTTTTTAGTAAATCTTCTACGGTTTGCTCGTTGCCAATTAGGAAAGATTTTGCATTGAAAATTATCTTGTCGCCATCTATGGTAATTGGACGATCAGGTTTTATTATGACTTCTTCTATTTCAGTAATTTTGGGAACAAGTTGGAAGTTGATTTTTTTTACTTCCATATTTTGTAAGTATGATATTTCTAAGATTTTTTTTTCAAATCCCAGTGAAGATACAAAAATTGTGAAGGTACCTTGCTCTTTACTTTCTATGTTGTAATTACCAAATTTATCTGTATATGAATAAGTTACAATTTTTTCATTTTTATCTTTTAATATTACACTAACTGACGATATTGGATTATTCTGCTCATCTGTAATTGTACCATTAATTATATTTTGACCACAAATGAATTGAATTGAAAAAAAAATAATGAAGAAAGCTACTCTTCCCACTCAAAAGTTTTTTCTCTACCTCTTGCTATTGTGACTTTCTTTACTTTAGTTTCTCTCGTTGCAAATTTTAACTGCATTAGTGTTGCACGTTCTTCATTAATTTTATCTTGTTTTGCTACAAAATCTTTCAAGGTAATTATTTTTATTTTTTCATCAAGTGGATATTCTATAGGCTCGTCTGTAGTTTCTATTTTTGTAGCAAACCAAGAAAATTTACCACTGTCATCTACAATCTCCATAATTAGACCTGGTGTATTAGTGAATTTCCAAGGACCAAATTTTATAGGAATCTCTGTATTTATCCAAGCGGTGTAATATCTTCCTCTAAATTTTGTGGTAGCTTTATTGCAATTATATCCCGAAATTTTTTTTGTATCATTAGTTATTTCCCAATTCATTTTTTCGGGTATTTCAAAGTACGTAACAATTTCGTCCTCTAAATAATCAATATTTATTACCGTATCTTTTTCAAAAGTATACAACTGTCTTCTGGTCTGTTCCATTTTATTTTCGATAATAAGCCTAAATTCTTTATTACCATCTTTCTCGGACATGCTTGAATTGTTAGAATTATGAGGAGTTATCTCATAATAATGGACATTGTTTTTATTAAAAATAAGAAAACCTTTTCTCTGAAAAGAATTCAATTGTACATCGTATTGTACTTTGTAGTTCACTTGGGAAAAAGAAATAAAGGGGATAAATAAAAAATAAAATAGAAATTTCATTTTTTTAAATTTCTTTCTAAAAGTTGCGTGTGGTAAAATCAACTGAATTATTTTTTGAAGTTGTAAATTATAGAGATCACGTTAAAATTTAGAAACACATCTTTTACAAAAAAAGATGTGTTTCTAAATTTTTATAATTACATAAATGATTTTACTAAAGCATCTATTATAGCATAAAATTGTGCACAGGACACACCCTCTACTACTCCAAGTTCTACTTCAACTACTGTCCCATCTGCAAATTCAGCATAGCCAATTAACATGCAAGATGCTGTTAAAGATTCTTGTTTATCTTGATTTACATTTAAGTTACTGATTTCATCACTTTCATTTTCAATAGATTTGCCAATTTCATTTTTATTAAACTGTGCAATAGAAACTACATCTTGATAAGAATCAGTCTTTACATTGTTATTTGCAAAAGCAAAAGTACTTGCAAACATTAATGCTGCTCCTAAAAATAATTTTTTCATGATTTTAAATTTATTTGTTAATAATTTTGTAAAATCAAATATAAATATAAATATAAATATAAACCTAATTTTTTTCGAAAGTTTTCACAGTAGAAATTATTCGGTTTATATTCGTTGCTTAGTTAATTCTATACTGCCCTTTTTTCCAGAAATAAATATAAGTTGCTCCTACAATTGCACCACCAACATGCGCAAAATGGGCAATTCCACCAGCATTTCCTGTAAATCCTAAATAAAGTGAAATAACAACAGCAGCTGTCATTAGATATTTTGCTTTTATGCCAATTGGAATAAACATCATAGAAATTTTTGCATCCGGAAACAACACGGCAAAAGCTGCAACTACACCTGCAATTGCTCCAGAAGCTCCTAACATTGGTGTGTTATAAATCATTTCTGGATTTACTCCAAGTTGCGTGATTTCAACAAAATTCCAGCCACAATTTAAAAAATAAGCTCCAATTCCACTTGCGAAATAGAGAAAAACATATTTTTTTTCGCCTAAAGTTTGTTCTAAAACTGGCCCGAAACTTAATAATGTAAACATATTAAATAAAATATGTGTAATTCCAAAATTTCCTTCTAATGGAGCATGCATAAACATGTGCGTAATTATTTGCCACGCTTTGAAATGCGGAGATTCTATATAAAAAACGGATAATAATTCATACAATTTCGGGAACATCAAAAAATTGGATGCCAAATAAACAACCACATTCAATATGATTATATTTTTTGTAATCGGCGTTATATTACTGAACATTTGTTTGAACATATCTTCTGTTTAAAATTTATTTTTTAATTCTTCTAAGGGTATTTCTAAATAACAGCGTTTTCCATCGGGCAAATATTCTGGAAATTCTAATGCTGTAAAGTCCTTGATAACTTGCTCTGCATCCAATTTATAAATAAAATCAAAACGAGATTTTCCCTGCATTTTATTCCATTGATGGTTGTAGAAATTCATGAAATCTTCTTCCGTTCTATAATCCAAAACATCAAAAAGGGTTTCCATAAACTGCATCACTTGCGTTTCTTTCAATCCTTGCGGAACTGCATCTATTCTCAAAACATTTCCATGAGCAATTACCATTTCAAAACCTAAAGATGGCAAAAATTTCTTGATAGAACTGTATTTCGTTTTTTCAATCTCATTCATGTGATATTCCAATGAGAATAGCAATGGCGAACTTGTTTTCTCAGGTTTTTTGTCCTTGTTTCTTTGGGCAATTATCAATCGGTGCATTCTTCCCAAGTCGAGCATCAATGTTTTACCATTTTTGTTGAGAAGCCAATAACCATTTGGTAAACGCATCAAATCTTCATCAAAATCATCATCTTCAAAAAGATTAATTTTAGATGGTTCTGCTTCTATGTTTTGATGGTACATTTCCGTCAAATTTTCGCGAGAAGCTCTTGTGTTTGCAGGACTTTCAAAAGGATTGTAATTTCTATCTACCTGAATATCGGGCATTTTAAAACCACTTCCTCTGTTTTTACTTTCTGCAAGTGCATCTTCAAAACTCGTGCTTTTTTCAAAATCTAAACTTGGTGCAACGTTGTAAATCCCCAAAGATTTTTTAATTACAGACCTCAACAAAGCGTAAATTACATGCTCATCTTCAAATTTTACTTCCGTTTTTTGAGGATGAATATTTACATCTATTTTCTCTGGATCTATTTCTAAATATAGAAAATAAGAAGGGTTATAACCTGGTAAAAGTAAACCTTCATAAGCATCTTGCACCGCTTTATTGTAATACGGACTGCGGAAATATCTACCATTAACAAACAAAAATTGTTCGTTTCTGTTTTTCTTCGCTCCTTCTGGTTTTGCAACATAGCCAGAAACTTGAAGCCAACCAATATCTTCTTTTATCGGAATTAATAAAGGTTGCAATTTTCTTCCAAAAATTTCTACAATTCTTTGCAGCAAATTCCCTTTTCTTAGTTTAAAAATAATTTCGTCATCATGAAAAAGCGAAAATTCTACTTGTTCATGTGCCAATGCAACACGCTGAAATTCATCAATAATATGTCGAAATTCAACATTATTTTTTTTTAAAAATTTTCTTCTTGCCGGAACATTGTAAAACAAGGTTTTCACCAAAAAATTAGAACCTTCCGCAGTTTGCACGGGTTCTTGAAATTGCAAAGCTCCACCTTCTATATAAATATTGGTACCAACTGTAGCTTCCTTTTTCTTGGTTTTCAATTCTACTTGCGCAACTGCAGCAATGGAAGCCAAAGCTTCTCCACGAAAGCCTTTGGTAGAAATTTTGAAAATATCTTCTGTCGTTTTTATTTTTGAAGTTGCGTGTCTTTCAAATGCCATTCTTGCATCCGTCTCCGACATTCCATCGCCATTATCTACTACTTGAATGAGGTTTTTTCCCGCATCACGAACGATCAACTCTATGTTTGTAGCATTAGCATCAATCGCGTTTTCCATTAATTCTTTTACGATGGAAGCAGGTCTTTGCACCACTTCTCCTGCTGCAATTTGGTTGGCAACATGATCTGGCAATAATTGGATAAGGTCTGACATTTATTCTGAGAAAATTCTTACAAAAATACTGATTTGAAGTGGGAATAAAAATTTTTTAAATTTAGGTTTACACAATTTTATCATTGGCTTTGCCGAATCTTCGATTTCCGAAGGAATCTTACTGTTTTAAAAACCCATCTATTCTACTACCGAACCCCAAGTTATACGTTTCAAATAAATCCGTTGAGGTTTTATAACTCAAATTTTGAGGTTATAAAAATGAAATTTTGGGGTTATAAGACGCTATTTTCTGCTTTTGCAACCCTATTTTGGAGTTAGTCAACCGAAAAGGAATAGTCTTGGAGTGCATCAGATGATTTCGTAACCCCAAAATATCATTTCGCAACATCACCAGATTAGTAATATACCTCATAATAGTATTAATAGATCCCAAAACACCATTTCGGAAGGGCAGTATATCAGTATTAGACCTCATTCTATTACTAAAAAAGCCCGAAATAGGAGTTTCGGGCTTGATCGTTTTTATTTTTACCAATATTTATTCACTTGGTGGTGTTTCGGTATTTTTTGAAGTTCTGGTGAAAAATTGTTTCAGCTCGTTTTGCTTGGTTTCAAATCCTGGAGCTGCTGTTCCTGCCTTGTAGGAAGTAAAACCATAATCTGTGAGAGCTGCTTGATAATTATCATAATCATGTAGGATTTTCGCATTTTTTAAACTCTTTGTTAAGCTTTCTAATCTTGCAATAATGCTTTCGTAGTTTTGGCGAGAAGTATAATCTAGTTCAAATTCTGCCCAATCTACATCTGGAGAATTGAGGTTGGGTTCATTTTTATTGTAATCGTATACTTTGTTTACCATCAATTTATTTTGCTCATTGATGCTGCCATACTTTTGGCGGTCAGCTGCAGTAAGATTGACGTTGATACTTTTCAAAGCTGCTTCCAGATCGTCGAGAGCATTTTTTGCTGTGGTTACTTCTGCTTCTTTTAGGTGTACGTTGTTTAGGTTTGAGATTGACATATCTTTATGTTTTTAGGATTAGTGAAATAAAATTACAATTTATTTGAATATCTTCTGCAAAAAAACATTGTTTTTATTTCGTTGCATTGTTTTTCCAATATTCTACTTGGTCTTTTAGGTCTTTTATGCGTTCTTCGTATTGGATTATCAGTTGATCGGATGTATTATAATTATTTGTTTGATTTTGAATCATATTATTACTTGAATTTTCATTTGCCGCATTATCTGAATTTATTTGTGTAAATCCTTCTTCTGGTTTTAGTACATCTACCATATCTACATCCAAAGAGCTACAAATATTTTCTAAATGATTGATCCAAGAATTGGTTTCCCCGTTTTCTATCCTTTGGTAGGTTGAACGTGAAATGTTTAATTTTCCAGCTAATTCTTCTTGTGAAAAACCTTTTCTTTCTCTAAAGCTTTTTATTCTTCTTCCAATATTTGCATTCATGGTTTTTATTTTTTTTGATGTAACAAATATAATTTTTTTTTAAAAACAAACAAGCATCAAAAATAGGGCATTGGTATTTTAATAATTATTTACATCTTTGGAGAAGTAAAAATAATTTTTACATTCAATTCACTAAAAACAATAACCGTATGAAGAAAAATCTAAGAAACAGTATTTTTGTATCAATCGTTCTTCTCCTCATCTTGATGGGATGTAGGCAAGATATAATGTTGCAAAATGAAGAAACATTTGATGCAAGTGCAGCAAAATTTAAAGTGGTAAAAATGAAAGATATACCACAAGTTGGAGATTTTATACAAAATAAAACAGGTAGAAATGATAATCTGCTACCTCTTAAAATTGGTTCGCAGAATATAAATGCAAAAGGAGCCATTAATTTTGAAAATTTAGAAACCTCATTAATTATTGAAAAATCTGAAGGTAATGATACCTTTTATACATTTGATATAACCAATGCAGGAGATGATAAAACTTTCTATAATCTGGAAGTGAAAGAAGTAAATGGAACTGTAGTAGATGCAAAAGTAATAGAGTATGCTTCTAATATAAACTACGGCAGTAATCCTATAAATGTTTTAAGCAATCTTACAGGAACTGTGAAAGCATATGCATTAAGCGGAGGGTTATTGGGTGGAATAAGCTATACCTATGGTGAAGGACCATGTGATGACACACCAAATCCGCCAGGAAATGGAACCCCAGGAGGAGGAGGTAGTGGTGGTGGTGAAGGTCCACCTAGTGGTGGAAATCCAGGTGGAGACCCATTTAATCCATTGCCACCAGGATCTGGAAACCCCGGAAGTGGCGGAGGCGGAGGAGATGATGGTGGTAACACCACTACCCCTAATGATGGATGCGACCCAACTGTAATCGTTTCTTCCTTATTCTTAGGAACCATACCGGGTGGAGGCGGAGGTTTTTACGAATTTACAGATGATTGTGGTGGCAAATCATATGGCACTATAAAAAGCGTGATGGCAATATCAGCGAGCAAACTTAAACCTGGTTGTGATGATGATGGTTCTGGAACTGTAATTTTGCCAGAAGCAAGTATAAGGTTTTCTCAATTTATTAATACTTTACCTACCAATTTACAACTGGTAATTAACAATGCAAATAATTCTGCATTTTTCACTTTATTATCAACCTATTTTTATAACAACGGAGAAACACAAACTGCAAAAGATTTCATTTCTTGGGCTGTTCAGTTTATAAATGATAATCCAAATGTAACAGTGGCGCAATTTCAAGATTGGTTTATTGATGAGAATGGAACAGCTAATATAACCTTTAATTCTACACTATTAAGTAGTAATTCCATAGTAATGACTAAACAAGAATTTACCAATTACCTAAATGAAGTAAACCAACTTTCAATTAATATACAAGACGGTACAACAACTAAAATTAAATACGGAATAAAAGGAGTTTTTGGTGGAATTAATGTATTTTTGAATCACGATAAACTAAATAATAAATTCATTGGATCATCTATTAATACTTCTGAATACGGATTTACATTGACTTGGAGTTGGAGTCAAACAAATTCATCAATAGACACATCAAACAGTACATTTAATCAGTTTGATTTATTTGGCACTGGAAATAGCAATTTTATTATTGGTGGCATT
>CAXYUO010000022.1:0-18217 GCA_964292185.1 uncultured Frigoriflavimonas sp. | reverse complement strand
ACGAAAATTTAAAGAGATTAAATAATCAATCGCACTCAATACGGAGTGCCAAAACAAACAAACAATTTATGAATGCTCCACAAGCAATTATTGAAAAATTTCAATTAAAAGATGGGCGTGAAATCACGCTAGAAACAGGAAAATTAGCAAAACAAGCCGATGGTTCTGTTGTAGTAACTTGCGGCGGTACAATGCTTTTAGCAACCGTTGTAGCAAGCAAAGAAGCCAGAGATGGTGTAGATTTTTTACCTTTAACAGTAGATTACAGAGAAAAATTCTACGCAGGAGGAAAAATTCCAGGAAACTTTTTCCGTAGAGAAGCAAGACCTTCAGATGAAGAAATCTTGACCATGAGATTGGTAGATCGCGTTTTGCGTCCACTTTTCCCTTCAGATTTCCACGCAGAGGTTCAAGTGATGATTTCACTTATTTCTTATGATAAAGAAGTAATGCCAGAAACTTTAGCTGGTTTAGCAGCATCTGCAGCAATCGCAATTTCTGATATTCCTTTCAACGGACCAATGTCTGAAGTAAGAGTTGTAAGAATCGATGGTCAATTATCTGTAAATCCAAGTATGGAAAATGCAGCGAAAGCAGATCTTGACATGATGGTTGGTGGTACAAAAGATTCTATCGTAATGGTAGAAGGCGAAATGAAAGAAATTTTTGAAGCTGAAATGATCGAAGCGATTAAATATGCACACGAAGAAATTAAAGTTCAAGTAGAAGCTCAAGAGCGTTTAGCTGCAAGAGTTGAAAGTTCAAAAATAAAAAGAGAATACTGCCACGAAAACCACGACGAAGAAATTCGCAAAAAAGTATGGGCAGAAACTTATGATAAAGTATATGCTGTTGCAACTTCTCCTTCTGCAAAAGAGGAAAGAAGCGAAAACTTCAAAGCAGTTTTGGTAGACTTTTTAGCACAATACTCTGAAGAAGAATTAGAAACAGTAAAACCATTCGCAAAAGTGTATTACCACGATGTGGAAAAAGAAGCAATGCGTCAAATGGTTCTAAACGAAGGTGTTAGATTAGACGGAAGAAATTCTTCAACTATTCGTCCAATTTGGTCAGAAGTTGATTATCTTCCAGGAGCACACGGTTCTGCAGTTTTCACAAGAGGTGAAACGCAATCTTTAACCGCAGTAACTTTAGGTTCTGTGAAAGATGCAAATATGGTTGATACAGTTGCTATTAATTATGATCAAAAATTCTTTTTACACTACAATTTCCCACCATTTTCTACTGGAGAAGCAAGACCTTTAAGAGGAACTTCAAGAAGAGAAGTTGGTCACGGAAATTTAGCGCAAAGAGCGTTGGCGAACATGATTCCAACAGAAAATCCTTATACAATTCGTATTGTTTCTGATATTTTAGAATCTAACGGTTCTTCTTCTATGGCAACAGTTTGTGCAGGAACTTTAGCATTAATGGATGCAGGTGTTCAAATTACAAGACCAGTTTCTGGAATTGCAATGGGATTAATTACCGATCCAAAATCTGGAAAATTCACAGTTTTATCTGATATTTTAGGTGATGAAGATCACTTGGGAGATATGGATTTCAAAGTAACGGGAACTGAAAAAGGAATCACGGCTTGTCAAATGGATATAAAAGTTGATGGACTTTCTATGGAAATCATGGAAACGGCATTGAACCAATCTAAAGAAGGTCGTTTGCATATTTTAGGTGAAATGTTGAAAACTTTAGACGCTCCAAGAAACGATGTTAAACCACACGCTCCGAAAATGGAAGTAATGGAAATCTCTAAAGATTTCATCGGTGCTATTATCGGACCTGGAGGAAAAATCATTCAACAAATGCAGAAAGATTTCGAAACTGTAATTGCAATCGAAGAAATTGGAAACATCGGTAGAATCGAAATTTCTGGTGTAAACAGAGCAAATATTGATGCAACGATTGCAACCATTAAAGAAATCTGTTTTGTACCAACTATTGGCGAAAGATACAATGGAAAAGTAGTGAAAGTAATGGACTTCGGTGCATTTATCGCAATCGGAAAAGGAGTAGAAGGTTTACTTCATATTTCAGAAATCGATTGGAAACGTACGGAAAAAGTACCATTCCAAGAAGGTGATACTGTAGATGTACAATTCATGGGTTACGATGATCGTAAGAAAATGAAATTATCCAGAAAAGTACTTTTACCAAGACCAGAAAGAGAAGAACGCAAACCAAGAGAAGATAATCAAGGTTAAGATTTCTTTTTAGATATAGGAAACTCCCGCAGAAATGTGGGAGTTTTTATGTTTTTAAAAGTGAATTTTAATTAAATAGGTAGCGATTTTAAATTTTTAAAAGTTTTTTTCGCTGATTCTATTTTATCTACAAATAATTTTCTATTGCCTAAATTCTTAGCAATTTCGGATAGATTTCGTTTAGTTTCTTCTTGCACAGAAGAATTTTTTTTCAATAATTCTTTTTGTTTTTCCATGACTTTAATTTTATAATATGTAGGCTAAAAAACCTTTAAGCAAATTTCCGTCAAAAATTCTGAAAGAAGAGTATTCGATGGTTTTAATGATTTTTGTTTTCCCAATGCTTTCAAAAAAGAACTTTATATTGTTTTCTTTATATACAGATTCTGTTTTATATGGAGTAAAATGCTTATTCAAATTTTAAAATTTATCAAATATAAAAATGTTTTTAATGATTTTGAAACGATTCGCCTGTTTTTTTTCTTAATATTTTACAAACTCCCGAAATTTTCGGGAGTTTGTTTTTGGAGCAATATTTTAAAAATACTCCTATGGTAGAAAAAACAAAAACCACTCAATTTCTGAGTGGTTTTTTTGTAAATCGATCTACGACAGTTTGCTGCTTTTTAAAGTAAATTATCTTTCCTTTTCACAACAATTCCCAATTTTTCTAGCGTTTGATTATCTGGGAAAAGCACCTTCGCAAAAGCGATAAGCTCTGTGTATTTTGGGTACAGCATATCAATTGCTGCATCACGTGTTTCCGTGGCTTTTTGCGCTTCGCCGAGTTCCTTTTTTTGAGATTCCTTTAGGGCAGAAACTTCTTGAAGGGCAGTTTGCATGGCAGTAATATCTGCATCTTTTATATTTACCGCTTCTGCTTTTGTTTTAAAATCTGCGTTGGCAAGCAATTGCGCATAAAAATTACTTACCTGTTGATACCATGCCGCGAATGCCTGCTTGCGTCCAGCATCAATTCCGAGAGTAGTATTCGCTTGTCTGTCGTTTTTGAAGATGATCTTTGCAAGATTGCGATGGCGTGCATACAGACTGTCGATTTCTGCCCTTTTTGCATTAAATTTATCTGTTTCTGCGTATTGCTCCCCATATTCCTTTATCTGTTGTTGGCTTAGTTGCTCCAGATTGGTAATATCTGCAAGATAATCGTCCAAAGAACCTTTGCTTAAACCTACCGTTTCTAATTCTGGTAAGATTTCAGGTTCTTTTGCGTTGGTGAACGCAATTTTCATTTTCGTTATCAATTGTTCTGCAGAAATATATTGATTTCTTGCAGTACTCTTTCCATTATTGGGATTTTGGTTTTCAGGATTTTCCATTGTTTGTTGTATTTAGGTGTAAATGTATTAAATAATACTATAAATACACAAACAATTCTTTGTAGAAATGAATACGTAATGTAAATATATCAATTCTCATACTTGCGGAGCCATTTCTTTAGGTTGCGCAACCATTTCTGTATGTTGCGGAGTCATTTCTAACAGTTGCGGAACCATTTCCATCACTTGTGGAGCCATCTCTAACAGTTGCGGAGCCATTTCTGCATATTGCGGGTATTATGGAATAAAAAAAACTCCAAAGTTGGGAGACTTTGGAGAGGGGGAAGGTTTTGTTTTTGTGCGGACACGAGCGTGACGCTCGCACCAGCGGGGGTAATAGTCTTCATTATATACAACTGCACTAATTAACCACAGTATTTGTGGCTTCTATTTTTCTATCGGCATATAGAACAACTTCTTTTATAACTAATTTCTGAATTGCATTAATAAAGGTTTCCATTAATTTATAATTAGGTTTATCGTTTTCTATGGGAAGTTGAATTTTATAATTTAAACTTTGAGAACTTCTTAATTTATTACCAAAATCAAACTTACCAAAAATTAATTTACTCATTGATGATGCAAAATAAAGCATTAATTTTTTGGAATATTCTTTTTTCGTATTGAAATAAACTCCTGTATCATCTCCCGCACCAAAATCGTAGTTACGATAAAAAGTATTACCAAAAATATCAATTGTTATTGAATTTTTAGGAAACATTGCTACTGGATTTGAAATATATTTTGCTATACCAGTATTTGTTATACCCGCCATTACAAAAGGAATATCGCCTATAATTTGATCTTCTTTTTTTAATCTTCGACCTTGAAGAATAGAATTAAAAATATTACTAAATGTAAAATCTTCAAATACTATTTTTCCATTTTCAAAATCATCTAAAATTTGTTGCTCTTCATTTGTTAGAATGTAATCATTTAGTCCTGTAACCGATAAGTAGGCTTCAAGTTTAGCTTTGCGTTGAATTTCCAGTTCAACTACATGTTGGGTTTCGAGTTCAGCAATAAAATTATCCATAAATTCAAAATCTACTTTGCCTTTTTTAGAAGGCAATTTTATAATTGAATTTTTTAATTCTATTTTAGTTGCTTTATTATTATATGAATATTTTGTTTTTATAACTTTATCAATTGAAGCAATGATGAACATTTGATTTGTTTTACTCAATTTTTCAGATTGTATAACACTTGTAGCTCCATGACCATCTTTTAAATAAAAAGGTGTTTCTACATAAACAATATTTTGATTGTTTGAATGTATTAGAATAGTTGGTCTACCTTCTACATTATTTAATACAGTATTTGTAAGTTGATTATATGATATTATTCCGTTGTTTGTAGTTGCTTGTCCGTAAAACGGATAAAAATTTTCGGTATCATCTTTTAAATCTTCCAGTTTTAAAGGATCAATTTCTTTTTGTGCTTGCCAGTCTAAAATATCTTCAATTTTAAATTCTCCCCACTCAACTTTTTTTAATTTTTCATTGAGTAGGGCATCTACTTTCCCAAGCTTTCGTCTTCACTTTGCTTTTTAAGAATGATTGAAACTTCCCAAGAGAGATAATCGCTAACTGTTTTTTTAAAATCTTGCAAGGTTGGTTTTGTATCTATAATTTGGTATTGGTCATAATTCCAATCATTTCCTTCATTGGTAATAACATTCATAGCTACGGTTTGTTTCAAATTCCATAATTTCTCTGAAACGTTTGCTGTTGCACCATTTTTATAAATTTCTATAATGTCGTTGTATCGTTGCACAGGATTGTCTTTTTCTATAATACCTCTTTTGGTGCGTTTGTACCCATCGTTTCGGAAATCTATAAACTTTACTTGTTTTCTGTAATCGTGAGATTTGCCTGTATGCTCGATAACATAAATTGAGGTTTGCACACCAGCCATTGGAATAAACAAATCTATTGGCATTTTGATACTTGCTAATAATTGGTTTTGGGCAAGAATGGCTTTGCAACTTGCAACACCTCGCCCATTACCTGCAGAATCTTGAATGATGATAGCGGCTTTGCCACCGATTTGCATATTTTCTAGACCAAATTTAATAAAAGGCATTCCGTTTTCTTTATGGCTGAAAGGAGGATTTAGTAATAATTTATCTGCGTTGAATTCTCTGTAAAGTGTTGCAGGTTCTTTGAATGATGAACCTTTTCGGATATTACTTGAACCATCGCCGCGCAAAATCATATTAGTAGATGCGAGTGTAAACATTTGTGCATCTAACTCTACACCTAATAGTTGATGTTTTTTTATATGCTCAATTTTTTCTATTGCTTTTTTAGTTCTTTTGCCGTATTTCTGTTCGGCATAATCTATCATTAATTCCATAGATGAAATTAAGAAACCTGCGGAACCTGTTGCTAAATCCATAACCTTGGAGTTCTCGTCAACTTCTAAAATTTGGGTCATCATTTTGGTAACATAGGGCGGTGTTAGTACAATACCAATTTCTTTTCCGTCGCCCAATGCATATTTTAAAAACTCAGAATACATTTCTCCCATTATATCTAAATGACCACTCATAGAGTCAATAGATAAAAAGATATTTTCGTAGATGTACGAAAATATTTGTTTGTTAACACTTGCATTATCAGGTAATAATTTACCAATAATTTTGTCTAATTCTATTGTTTTATCTCGGTCGCTATCTTTGTTAATTTCCTTAAAAGAAGCCATCATTAGATTTTTTTTATCTTGAGGTATCTCTTTTAGTGTAAGGTAATTTTCTATTTGGTTTACAATGGTGTCGCCATCTCTTTGATTATCGAGATTGAATCCTTTTAAATCATCTGGCACTAATCCTTTTTTAATTTCTACTTCGCCATTCATTAAATTTTGCATTGCTAAAAGCATTCCTGAAACGTATAGAACTCGTTGCGCTGCTGTTATAGCGTGGTTATGCATCAGTTTATTCAATTTCTTAGCATATTCTTGTAACTTCGCTTGTGAGTCGATTAAAATTTTATGCTTTTCATCTTCTGTAAGCGTTGCTACTTTGTAAAACTCTGTAAATGATTTTTTAGATTCTAAAAAGTCTAATGTGGTATAGCTTTCCACTAATTTATAGGTTTCATCGGTAGCTCCAAAAACATAATACACTTGTATGGTTACGTTTGTAGTATTGTCGCCTGATATTCCAATTGCAATAGCTTCTGAATATTTTTTACTCATTATGGCACATTGTGCGTAATGAATAGCACCGTTTACTGCAAAATTTTGAACGGATTTTATATCGTTTTTTATTTTATCGCCATTGGATGCCGATAATTTATTACTTCCTAATTTGTTTTCAATTAGTACAGGAATATTAAAAGTTTCCAATTCAAAATCGGGTTTCCAAGATTTGCCTTTTTCTTTTTCGCCTGCTTCTTCTAATGCCAGCCTTTTTAAAAGAACACCTTGTTGAATCGCATTTTTAAGAAAATCAGACATTGCTGATTCTACCGTAATTTTGTTTTGTTTTATTCTTGCAAATTCTGCTTTAACCCAGTCATTTACATTATCCTCTAATTTCCAATCTTTCATTTATATGATATTTTGACAATGAGCAAAAATAGGTTTTAAAAGTGGCTTATTTAAATATTCAGAAAAAAAAGTAATCACACCATCAAAAAATTTCTAAAATTTTTCGGAGAAAGAATTTCAATGTCGGTGTTGTAGGTTTCTTTGAAGTTGGTAAATGCTTTTATTTTTGCATTTTCATTCCATTTTATTTCGAAGGCAGAAATTTTGCCGTCTGTTTCTTCTACATAATCTATTTCCTGTTGAGAAGTGGTGCGCCAAAAGTAACTTTTGGTGTAGGGGTTTTCATAATTATTTTTCTTCATTCTTTCAGAAATCAAAAAGTTTTCCCAAAGTGCACCTTTATCTACTCGCAATTCTAATGGATTGAAGTTTCCAATCAAAGCATTTCGAACGCCATTATCCCAAAAAAATATCTTTTTTGCTTGTTTTAGTTCATTGCGGATATTTCTATTAAAACCAGACAAAGTGAACACCACAAAACTTTTTTCCAAAATTTCAATGTAAGTTTTCACAGTGTTTTTATCAACTTTCAAAAGATTGGCAAGTTCATTTAAAGAAACTTCACTTCCCATTTGCAAAGCAAGTGCTTGCAGAAGATTCTCTAAAATCTGGGGTTTTTGGATGTTGTAAAAAGATAGAATATCTTTGTATAAATAGCTGTCTGTCAGTAATTTTAATCGTTCTTTTTCTTCATTTGGATGGGTGATTATTTCTGGATACATTCCATACAAAATTCGTGTTTCAAGTTGTTGTTGACTTTCCAAATAGTCATAGGTTTCCTCAAATTCTTTCCATGTAACGGGGAACATTTCGTATTCCCACTTTCTGCCGGTTAAACTTTCGGAGAGCCTATTTTTTAAATCAAATGCAGATGATCCACTCATAATGAGTTGTGTTTCTGGGAAAATATCTACAATTATTTTTGCGGTTAAACCAATATTTTCAATTCTTTGCGCTTCATCTATGAAGATGTATTTTTTTCCGGCAATTAAATTTTTAATTTCTGCGGTATTGATATTGGTAAGCAATTCTCGAACTACAATATCATCGCCATTTAAAAAAAGTAGATTTTCTTGGTCTTTCAATACGTTATTGATGCTTGTGGTTTTACCAATTTGTCTAGCACCAATGATTATAATTGCTTTCTTTTTGAAAAGTTTACTTTCGATTTTGGCTTCAATTGTTCTTTTAATCATTTTTTTATCGTTAATATTCACCAAATATACTTAAATTCAGGGAATAAATTCACTAAAATTATATTAATTCAGTGAATGAATTCACTGAATATGTTTAAATTCAGTGAATATTTGTTTACCAAAAATTAATTCTAAAATAATCTTTAATAAAAAAACTCCCAAAAATTGGGAGTTCAAAACTATTTCTTCACAAAAAACTTATCCTTCCTTTCCCAACCCACATTTCACACCATCAAAAAATTTCTAAAATCGGGAGACTTTTGAGAGAGGGTTTTTTGATGAGATTGAAACTGAAAGGATTGCAAATCTGCGACATCGGGGTGATTTTTAAATACAGCGTTCAAGCTGGTAAACTATTTTTGTTTATAAAAACGGTAAGACAATCTAAAAGATCTATGTATTTTTCTAAAATTAGACATTTTAGAATTGTTTGTATAAAAATCGTAATTGTTAGAAATTTTTTTAAAATTGAGAATGTTTTGGTACAAATGTTTAGAATAAGCCGAAAAATTAGACTTTTTTAGTAATGTCTTGTTTAATGCTGAAAAATAATTCACATTTTTTGCAGATTCACTTATTTGCGAAAAAGCAAACGCATTGGAAGAGACGTATTTGTAGTAATTCATCCGCATAACGGTAGAAGTGCTGTTGGGATGCTGCCTAAAATATACCAAAGATTGATCGAGATATTTTATTTTCCCTAAATCTAAAAGCACAAGCGTAAGTACATAATCAAAATACAAATTCTTTCTTTCTAATATTTTAGATAATCTGTCTTTAATTCTCGGAATTTGATTGGTTCTGATTAGAATAGTGTGTCCCGCAACTATATTTTTCAGTGCCAATTCTATAGAAGAAGTGTAATATTTTTTTATTTTTTCGGGGTTTCTTTTAGATGTATATTTATAGTTGGTATTCAGCTCATTATATAAAAGATAGGAATTTGTAAAATTCATGAATACATTTTCAGCTTCTTGCATCAAATCTTTTAGTTGTATTTCTATTTTATTTTTCACCCAAACATCATCTTGGTCTGCAAAAAAAAGATAATCAGCGGTTACAAAATCCAACCCAGAAAGGAAATTATTGAAGTAGCCTAGATTTTTTTTATTTTGATGAAACTCTATTCTCTCATCATTTGCCATCATTTTTTTGATGATTTTTACAGTTTCATCTTTGGAAATATCATCTACGATGATTAGTTTAAGTTCGGTGTGGGTTTGGTCTAAAATAGATTGTATTTGCTGCTCTATAAAATCTTCGCCATTGTACGTACACATTAAAATTTCAACCTTCATTCTTTAATTTTTCATGGCAACTATTTGCTTTACTTTAGATTCGTCAAAAATACGAAATAATAATGTCAAGAAAGCACTCATTTTTTATTGCTATTAAAAAATAATACCCTAGAAAAAAGGAATGATTTACTAAATTAAAATATCAAATTACCTCAAAGGACTTATTATTTTCTTCAATATTCCACTATTAGAATATTTCCAAGTATAAGAACCTTTCACCAACCAAGATATTCCAAACGGAATTAAGGTTGTACTCTCAAAAAGCAAAGTTGAATATGGGAAATCTAATGTTTTGAAAATAGATAGAAATCATATTGCTAAAATGCTGAAAATCATGATGTAACTGCAAATTCTATAGATTTTATTTCTTATCAATTTCTTTTCGTCTATGACTTTGTTTTTATCTGGTTTTTGAAAAATAATTAAACAAAATAATGCAAAACATATAAAAAGCGTTGTTGCAAAAGCATAATGAAGCACATACCCGTAATTAGAAGTTTCAGCCCAATTTGGGAGATTGAAAAATTGAGAACCCATAAAACCTTTCGCATTTGTAGGAAAAATTGCAACTCCTGCAGCACAAAATCCTGCGATATTGGCAAGCCAATTTTCTAGCTTAGAAGTACCTTTATAAGTAATTAAAAATGTAGAAAGTGCTGCCAAAGTTCCTAGAAAAATAGTGTGAGAAAAACTATAATAATAATGACTAAGCGAAGGTTGTAATTGACCGCCAAAAATCATTAAAGCAAATGGCAACAATATCCCGAGAATCCCAATTAATTGTCTTAATTTAAAATAAGAAATGGTCGTAGAATCCGTTTTTTCGGTGGCTAATTCTTGAATTGTAGGTATTTCCATGGTCGTAATTTTAAGTAAAGTAATGAAAAAAATGCTATATTAAAGCTATGATTTTCAGGGTGTTTTTCCTGTTTTTTTTAAAAATTAAAACCAATTTTATCAAAAGTAATGACTATTCTCATGAAGAATAATTCAAAATAAACTTATCTTTGAAATCAAACCTTTTTTAAATTACAAATAGTATGAGTTTTCCTACAGATTTAGAAATTGCTGAAAATGCAGACATTCTACACATTAAAGAAATTGCAAAAAAAATAAATATTGCCGAAGACGATTTGGAATATTATGGTAAATACAAGGCAAAATTACCTTTAAGTTACATCAACGAAGAAAAAATAAATCAATCGAATTTGGTTTTGGTTTCTGCCATCAATCCAACTCCTGCAGGAGAAGGAAAAACTACCGTAACTGTTGGTCTTACAGATGGTTTGAACAAAATTGGTAAAAAAGCAATCGCCGTTTTGCGAGAACCAAGTTTAGGTCCTGTTTTTGGGATAAAAGGTGGAGCTGCAGGTGGAGGTTATGCTCAAGTAATTCCGATGGTTGATATAAATCTGCATTTTACCGGAGATTTTTCTGCAATAGAAAAAGCCAATAATCTACTTTCAGCTTTGATTGATAATAATCTTCAAAATAAAAAAAATAATCTGAATATAGATCCAAGAACCATCGTTTGGAAACGTGTGATGGATATGAACGATCGTGCACTGCGAAAAATTGTAATTGGTCTTGGTGGAACTACAAATGGAATTCCAAGAGAAGATAGTTTCAATATTACTCCTGCAAGCGAAGTGATGGCAATTCTTTGTATGAGTAATGATTTTAAAGATTTAAAAAGCAGATTAGGCAATATTTTCATAGGTTATACTTTTGATAAAACACCAATTTATGCCAGAGATTTGAAAGCAGAAGGAGCAATGGCAATTTTACTGAGAGATGCTATAAAACCCAATTTAGTTCAAACTTTAGAGGGTAATCCTGCAATTATTCATGGTGGACCATTTGCGAATATTGCTCAAGGAACAAATACCATTATCGCTACAAAAATGGGCTTATCTTTAGGAGATTTTGTGGTTACAGAAGCTGGATTTGGTGCAGATTTAGGAGCTGAAAAATTTCTGCATATCAAATGTCATTATGCTGGTTTCAAGCCGAAAGTTTTGGTAATTGTTACAACTATTAGAGCAATGCGATATCATGGTGGAGCAAAAAAAGGAGAATATGAAAATCCGAATTTTGAAGCTGTGAAAAAAGGCATAGAAAATCTTCAAAAACATATAGAAAATGCCAAAAACTGGAATCTGAAACCTGTTGTTGCCATCAATCATTTTGCGACTGATAGTGAAGAAGAAATTCAATTTTTAAAAGATGAATGCGAAAAATTAGATGTAAAAGCGATTCTTGCAGATGAGTTTACATTGGGAGGAAATGGCATGAAAGAATTGGCAACTGAAGTAGTGAATGCTGCCGAAAATTATGGTAACAATTTCACTCCTTTATATAATGTAGAAGATTCTGTAGAAAATAAAATAGTAACCATCGCGAAAAATGTATATGGAGCAAGTGGTGTAGAATATTCTGCGAAAGCAATACAAGATTTGAAATCTATTTATAATCTTGGTTTAGATAAACTACCGATTTGCATGGCAAAAACCCAGAAATCTTTGAGTGATGACGATAAAAAAATTGGTCGTCCAAGAAATTTTTCAGTTACAGTTCGTGAATTTGAATTTGCTGCAGGTGCAGGTTTCATTATTCCAATTCTTGGAGATATGATGAGAATGCCTGGTTTGCCAAGTACACCAGCTTCAGAAAATATGGATATTGATGATGATGGAAATATTACGGGATTAAGCTAAAGTGTTTTCATATTGAAATTTTGTCATGAAATTCCTAAATAAAATTAAATGATCGTTTAATTATTTTATAGCTTTTAAGTATTGATAATCAGTTGTTTGTAAAAATTTTTAATTTAAAATTAGCATATTTTCTAATTGTGGCATGGTTTTTACGGATATGAAAGAATTAATATTTTAAAAATAATTATTATGAAATCAATTAAAGGTACAATCTTAGGATTAAGTATTTTGGCGGTAAGTTTTGCAAATGCACAACAAAAAGCAAAACCACTATCAATGAAGAATATGTTGAAAGTAGGAATTAGTGGAGGTGTTGCGATACCTTCAGAAAATGCTTCTGCAGCTATAGGATTAGATGTTGCATATCAAAATTTGATAACTCCAGGTTTTGGTTTAGGAGTTGCAACAGGTTATACTCACTATTTCGGGAAAGATAATATTGGTTTAAATAATAATGATTTCGGAGTTATTCCATTGGCTGCAATGTTTAGATATTATCCAAAAAATACAGGGGTTTATATTGGTGCAGATTTAGGCTACGGTTTTATTGTAGGAAGTGATTATGTAGCTTCTAATTTTCCATTAAATAAACCAGATGGTGGAGTATATCTTAAACCAGAAATAGGATACCATAATAATGATTGGAATTTATCTATTCATTATCAAAAAACTTTTACAGATGATAAAAGTGATATAGGAACTCAAAATTACAATGCAGCATCGCTTGGATTTGGGGTTTCTTACAATATTCCATTAGGAAAATAACAAATATCAAACATTCTTTTCAAGCCTTTTCAAAAAAACATTGAAAAGGCTTTTTATATTAGCCGAATCTTATTATCTTTGGTAGAAAGTCAATTACTATGAGAAAAAACGATAAATTCCCATTATATTTTCCGGGTATTACCAGTTCTAAAAATGAAAATATATCTATAATAGCAATAGACCTTCGCGAAGGAAAATCTACTTTAGGACATTACATTACAAAAAATGGAAATGTAGAATTACAAGTAGAAAAATCTTATGGAACAAAGGATTTTGATAGTGCTGGTTCATTAATTTCAACTTTTATAAACCAGAATGCTTTGCAAAATATCCAAAGACTTTCCATAGGTTTTCCTGGACCAATTATTAATAATACTGGAGTTTCTGAAAGACTTTCTTGGATTATTAATAAAGATGAAATTCAAAAAGAATTAAACATTCCAGAAGTTTTTTTATTAAATGATTTAGAAGCTTCTGCTTATGGTTTAGCCAATGTTTCAGAAAATTGTCTCGTCAATATATATCCAGGAAATATAGAATCTAAAGGAAATATGGCGATGCTTTCTCCAGGAAATGGACTTGGTGAAGCTGGTTTTTTCTATGATGGAAATTGCTTAAGACCATTCGCAACAGAAGGTGGACATACAGAATTTTCTCCCAGAACAAATGTTGAGGTAGAGTTTTATCAATTTCTTAATAAAATTTATGGCATTGTAAGTTGGGAACAAGTTCTTTCAAAAAATGGATTATTCAATATCTATAGGTTTCTACGAGATGAAAAAAGACATCCACAATCTGAAAAATTGACTAGAATGCTACAAGAAGGAAATTTTGTAGAAATGATTTACAAAGCTGCTGTAGAAGATGGAGATCAAATTTGTACCACTACAATAAATACCTACTTAGAATTTCTTGCAAGAGAAGCAAACAATCTTGTATTAAAATTAAAAGCTACTGGTGGATTGTTTTTAGGTGGAGAATTAGCTATACTTTTCAAAGATTATATAGATTATGATAGATTTTATCAGAAATTTAAAATCAGTGATAAAATGGAAAATTTATTAAACAATATCCCAATTTATCTTGTGGTAAGTGAAAAAACTATTTTGAATGGTGCTGCATTATATGGAGCTTTTTCTAAAGAATAAATGCATAAAAATCAATAGTTGAATTTATATAAATTAAAAATTTAAAATCTCAAATTGCTATTTGGCACGAAATTCTATTATCAATATGGTATATTGCATTATTTTATTGAAATATTTTAATGAAAATCAATATATTTGTTAATTATTAAAAATTATTATGAAAAAAATATTATTACTTTCTTTTTTATTGATCGGAATTACTTTTGGATTCTCCCAAAAACGCGGAGGAAATGATGGACTTAGAATGATAAGAGCTACAGATTCTCACATTCAATGGTGGGGTCATAAAATTTATAAATCTGAAGCAACTACACATACTGGAAGTTTGAAATTGAAAATGGGAAAATTCATTTTTAAAGATAAAAAATTGCAAACAGGTGAGTTTATGATAGACATGAGAGCTATTACAAACACAGATTTGCAAGGAGAAGAACAAACCGAATTGCTAAATGATCTAAAAAGCGTTAACTTTTTTGAAGTTAGAAGATTTCCAATGGCACTTTTTGAAATTACGAAGATTTTACCCTACAAAAGTGAAGAATTTAATTCAGAAATTATAGGAAATATTACCATAAAAGGAGTGAGAAAAACCATCTCCTTTCCTGCAAATATTACTGCAAACGATTATACTGTGAGAATAGAATCTGCTAAATTTTCTTTAAACAGACAAGATTTTAATATTTTTTATAAATCATCTTTGAAAGATTTATTGATAAAAGATCAAATAGATTTGCAATTTACAGTTGCTACCAAATAAGCAAATTTAAAACGAATATAAAGAGCAATTTAATTGCTCTTTTTTTTACCCTTTTTTTCTTTTTTTATGAAAATTTACATTGTAAGTGGTCTTGGTGCAGATTACAAAGTCTTAGAAAAATTAATATTTCCAGAAAATTTGGAGATAAAATTTATAGAATGGTTGATCCCGAATGAAAATGAAGCTTTCTCAGATTATGTAATAAGAATGGCAGAATCTATCGATGAAACTGAGCCGTTTTATCTTTTAGGATATTCTTTTGGTGGCATCATTGTTCAAGAAATTAATAAACTAAAACCCGCCAAAAAAGTAGTGATTCTTGGAAGTATAAAATCTAGTCATGAAAAGTCTATATTGATTAAAACCGGAGCTTATACTAAAATTCCACATATATTGCCAAAAGGTATTTTTAATGAAAAATCTACTCTGATTTATAGTTTTTTAAGAAAATTTATAGACCCAAAAAACCCTAGAATAATGGATTATTTTGCAGTTCGAGATTCCTATTATTTAAAATGGTCTGTAGAAAAAATTGCAGATTGGAATAGCGAAGAAAACCCAGATGTGATACAAATTTTAGGAGATAAAGATATCGTGTTTCCCATAAAAAATTCTAAACCAGATTATGTAATCAAAAATGGAACACACCTTTTTCCTGCAACCAAATACAAAGAGGTTTCTCAAATATTATTGAAAATATTCAATTCATAGTTCAATATGATAATAAATTTGAATTAAATTCTAGATCTCCAAAACCCACTTAATTACAGTGTTCATGGTCAGAGTCTATGATTTTCTGAAAAGCTTTTTGCGATAAAAATTTAGGAGAATAGGTATTTCCTCCATTTTCTATGCCTCTTAAAAATGCTTTTATATGATTTCTTGATCCACACTGTAAACTTCTGAAAACAGAGATAATTTCAGCATTTTTTGTAGCATTGATATACTTTTCTAAATCTACAATATCTAAATCTTCTATGGTTGCACCGATTTGCAAGGCATTAGATTTACTTTTAGATCCATCTTTAATAAATGTGTTGTAATAATCTTGTAATTCTTTATTTGCAAATTTTCCTGAAGGCAATATTGAATAAGAAATTTTATTTTTAATTAGTAAATTTTCTATAGCATCCATGTGTCTTTGCTCACTTTTTTTAATGTTTGAAAATTGATTGATAGACCATATTTCATTTAAAAAAATGTAAATATCTCTTGCTAGTTTTTCTTCTTCTAGCATATATAATAGTGCTGCTTTATCAGATTTTGAAATACTATCTTGAACCAATACTTCCTTATTTTTACTATTATTAGCTAAAATAAAAGAATAAGTAATGGATAAAAATAAAATAGATAATACGGAAATATACATAATTTTTTTCATGATATTATACTTTATAGATTATTACATAAAGTTACAATATTATAGCAAAAATGTATGTAACCAAGGTTACAGAAGATTGAGTTTGAAAAAATATTTTATACCAGAAAGTTCTATTTCAGTTTTTTAAATTCCAAAAAAGTAACCTCCTTTTCACATTTTCTAAACGTGATTTCATATTTTGCATTTTCATCAGGAGAATACAATAGATATTCCGGACAAGGCTTTTTTTGAGCTTGGCTTTTATCAAAATCTACAATTCCTGTTGTCATGATGCTGTCTCTCAAGTATTTTTCGTCTATTTTATTATTTTGCATTTCTGCTTTAAAACTTGGCCTGTATTGAAAATTTTTGCTCAATGATTCTGCAATTACACGACTATTTGGTAAATAACCACTGCATTGAGCTCCTTTTTTATTCAAAATAAAAAACACGAGTAAAATTCCAGGAATTAATCCTAAAAAGTAAAATTTGAATTTTCGTAACATTTAAAATATTAATAGATTGATGTCGTGATATGGCAATTGAAACCTATCACAGATTGTTTTTTTTGTATGTCTGCCTTTGTACATGTACAAACTTTGCTTCATGTTATTATTTTTCACAAGCATATTTTCTATTCCACCTTCTTCGTCATAATTTAACAAATAGGAAAGGAAAAAATTAGAAATAGCTTTCGTGGTAGTTCTTGGTATTCTAGAAGTTATATTTGGCAATCCGCAATGTACCACATCATGTTTTATGAAATAAGGATCGTCCAAAGTTGTCAATTCAGATGTTTCTACCACTTTTCCGTTGTCAATAGAAATATCAATAATCACACTTCCTTTTTTCATTTTCAATACCATTTCTTCAGTAATTATGGGAACCATGCTCAATCTTGGCAAGGCTGCAATTACAACATCTGCTCTTCTCAAGCTTTTTTGTAATTCTTTTGGTTCTATAATAGAGGTTGGAACTCTGCCATCTAATAAAGAATTTAATCTTCTAAGTTTGGAAAGAGAAGTATCAAAAACTTTTACACTTGCTCCCAATCCTACTGCTGCTTTTGTGGCAAATTCTCCCACAATTCCTGCACCAACTACCACCACTTCTGTTGGACGAACTCCTGTAATTCCTCCCATCATTGTTCCGTTTGATAATGCCAAAAGTTCTGCAGCAAATAAAATAGAGCTTGTTCCAGCAATTTCGCCTATTAATCGTACTAAAGACAATTGTTTGTACCGATCTATAATAAATTCAAAAGCCAAAGCATTGATTTTTTTTTCGGCCAGTTTTTTAAAATAATCAGAATTTGCAAGGTTTATTTGAATTGCAGAAACCAGAAAAGCGTTATCTTTTAAATAATCTATTTCTTCTTCGGTTGGTGGATTTATTTTTAAAGTAAGATCTTGTCCAAATGCTATTTTACAATCTTTTGTAATTATTGCACCTGCATTAGAATACTGCAAATCTGTGAAAAAAGAACCTTTTCCTGCACAAGATTCTATAATTATTTCGTGTCCATGATCCACCAAAACTTGCACTCCATCTGGTGTTAAGCAAATTCTTCTTTCATTATGGCAAGTTTCTTTGGGAATTCCTATGGTGAATTTTTTACCTTTTTTCAAGATTTCCAGCTTTTCTTCTTGAGGCATTAATTCTTGCTCAGAAAATGGTGTAAAAATACGGGTCTTACTCATAGTTTTTTTAATTTCCAAAGTGGAACTACAAATATAAGGACTTTAGCAGGATTTCAAGAAATTATTAATAAAATTTCACCATTCTTCCTTTCTCAAGATGAGAAATTTCAATCGTATGATGAGGTATTTGTGCAATTTCTTCTTCATAAATTTCTGGCCATTCTA
>CAXYUO010000021.1:0-18970 GCA_964292185.1 uncultured Frigoriflavimonas sp. | reverse complement strand
TTCCAGCTTTAATTCTTAAAATTAGTTTATATTTATAAAATACAAACATACGAGGCACAAAAGTAATTATTATGTATTTTTTAGTCTGTAATTAAACTCTTAATAAAGTTCACAAAAGTTGTGAAAATCTAAAGATTTTCTATTGTATTGCCTTATTTTAACTTAATCTGCAAATAATTTTTTGTTTCTTTTACTTCTAATGTTTATTTTTAATTGAGTCAGTGAAACCTAACAAAGTGGTTAGACGAAGTCAATCTTCGATTTGTGGTTCAAAAATTTAAGTTACTTGAATTCAAGTAATAATAGAATATCAACTTTATATGTTTTTAATAGTACAATTATAACATAAAAATAGACATATTCGCAAAAAACAGATGCAAAGTAAAAGATAAAACCCTTGACTTTGTCAACAAAAAGAACAATTAAATAATGTTTAATAAAAATTTTGTAGTCGAAATCGTAGATTCACATGTATGAAACTATTTATTTCATATGTAGATATTTATTTTTTTTAAGGTCATATGGTATCGCCCAATCTTCATTGGTGTATGTTTGTAAGATTTGTAAATGGCGATTTCATATGCTCAAAATCTTTAAAGTTTCAATTATGAAAATAATATTTCATTTATTGAAATTTTATTTTTAACTTTGTCTCATGGTAATTATCTCTAAAAAGATATTAAAAGAATATACAGAAACGCACCCGAAACATTTCACACCTTTGGAGCGTTGGTATGAAATATCCCAAAATGCAGACTGGAAAAACTTTGCAGAAATGCGAAAAGATTTTAATAGTGTAGATAATGTGGGGGATAGTCTTTTTATATTTAATATAAAGGGGAATGATTGCAGAATAGTAGCACGGATATTCTTTAACGTTCGTACCGTTTTTTATACGGTTTATTGGTACACATACGGAATACGACAAACTTAACTTAAAAGACCTTTAGAATGAAATCGTAGAGATTACATAAGGCAAATAAAAAATCAAATATTTATTTATGAAAATAACAACCGAAAAACAATACAATACCGCCTTGAACCTCATCAATGAAATAATGAAAAAAGGTGAAAATAATGTATCTGCAACTGAAATGGAAACTTTGCAAAACCTTACCGATGAAGTGCAGAAATACGAAACCCAATATTATCAATTTCCTGCACCAAAAACCATTTTAGATATGGTTAAAATAAAGATGTTTGAAAAGGATATGAGCCAAACGGAACTATCTAAAAAAACGAATATTCCTTTGCCAAAACTCAATCAAATATTAAAAGGCAACCGTAAACCTGACATAGATTTTTTGAAAGGAATTTATAAAATTTTAAATATTTCGCCCGATTTTATTTTAAGTAGAATTTAAAACCATTTACAAATTCAATATAGTCTTGTCTATGGACGAGAAACTATTTTCATTGTGTGTCGGCTTTATACCATAATATTTTAGACTAAAACATAATTTTGTTAGGTGAAACATCAATAATAAAGAATAAAATATTATAATGAACATAACCCACTGAAAATCAGTAGGTTAAAGTTTAAAAAGTGGTCACAGAAGGATTCGAACCCTCATTGTCGGAGCCGAAATCCGAAGTTCTATCCGTTGAACTATGCAACCTAGTTTTGCGTAATTTAATTTTAAAAAATAATTTTCAATCCTCCTAATATTTGAGTTCCCAAAACTTGATAAGCTTGAAATGTAGAATATTTTGCTCCTAATAAATTATTTCCGAGTGCAAAAATACTGAAATTTTTGTGAATTATGTACTCCGCAGATAAATTAATATCTGCTCTGCCATTCAGTTTTTCATCTTTGTTTTCTGCAATGTTATAACTTGAAGAAATTCCATCATTAGATATAGAAAAAGTATTCACCTTCGTATCTGATGCTAAAAATGCCTGAAAACCTAACAATAATTTTTTATCCAACATGGTATATTTTGCTCCAATATTTGCTTTTACAAGCGGAATGTTATAAATATTATCATAATTCTCTAGCTTAAAGCTGATGTAATTTATTTCTCCATCTAAACTCAAATTTTCTAATGGAAAATATTGTAAGCTCAATTTCACTTCATTTTTAGAACCATTATCATAAACGGTTGAGAATGTATTTGCAAAATCGTAGGCAGATCTATCTGCATTTATAGTTTTATCAAACAACTCATTAGATTGAAAAAACATAATATTATTCATTTTAGAATAACCAGCAGATACATCGTATTTTATTATTTCATCTATATCTCCACGCAAACCAAAATATACTTTAAACTTTGTTTCTGTAGGTTTTATATACTGATTTGAAACCAAATACGGATTTTCATTAAGCATATTTGCATAAGAATTTAATTCTAATCCACCATCTATTCCTGTATAAAAATTAAATCTTTCATTAGCAGATAATTGTATCTCTGCTCTTGGAAACCAATAGGTTTTGTTTGAATTTTCACTATCAATATTATTTGCTTGTTTTGCATTTAAAAAATTGAAACCAGAGCCAATCATCAAATAAGAATTTCCTTTGCTGAATGTGAATTTCGGTGTAAGATTTCCTTGAAAATATTTAGAAGTATTTTGACTCAATAAATTGAATTTCGTATTGGTGGTTGCTAAATTCAGACCCATATCTGCATTTAGAAACACATCATTCAAAGCTAATTCTATTGCATGTTTAGAAAAATTAAAATCAATGCTTCCACTGTTTTCAGAAGCTCCAAAGTGATCACTCAAAAATGAGGTTTTCAAACGTACATCATTCAAAAATTCATTAGAAAAATGATCGTAATATCCATTGATCCTAATGGTATTTACTTTCTGGTTTATGTTTATATCAGAAGCTGGTTGCAAAGCATAAATACCGTAATAATTGTATTTTTCTTGCCCAAAATCTGCATTAATATTAAATTTTCCTTGATCTAAATAACCATTAAGAAATCCTCCAATTTTTACACCGTTTTGTCTAGAATCCCAAGGATAAATTTCTTTCAAACCGTGTGTAGAAATTAAATGAGCATCTCCTCCAACTTGCAATTTGTTTTCTAAAGTGTAAGAAATATTGGCATCTGCAAGTATTTTAGAATAATTTCCTAAACCAAATTGAACATAATTATTTAGATAATCTGTGTTCATTTCTGGAGAAACATCATCTGCTTGCAAAGTGGAAGTTTGAAAATCTGAAAGTGCAGGCACATTTTTGATGCTATATTCCACAGGAATTTGAGATTTTTCTTCTGGCGGATAATTTTTAATATTTTCTACAGAAGTTTTCTTTTTATCTATTTTTTTAACCTCAGGTTCTCTTTTTTTATTAAGAATAAGTTGTTCTTCTTTTATTTGAGAAAAAACGCCAATACTCGAAAAGAGGAAAAATCCTAAAACTATTTTTTGAATTTTAAAATTCATATCAATTTACTTTTTACTTTGTATTTTTTACTTTTTACTTAAACTTTTTTTCACTTCTTGTGCTTCTGCAACAATTTCTGGAAAATCTTGATAGTTGGCAATTATTTGATCTGCGGTATAACTCGCTTGGTAATTATCTTTCAAACCAACATAATTTTTCGCCATCAAAACCAATGCTTTTGCTCCCCAATATTCTTCGGATGCATAGTTATTTGCCAATTTGAAAATGGTTTCGTTGCTAGATTTATAAGATTTTGCTTTGTTTTGGTAGTAAGCTTTTGCATACAAACTTTCTGCTGCAACTTCTGCATTTGCAGATTTTTCTAAAGCTGAAAACGCTTTTTGTGCATCTCCATCTTTCCCACTATTCATTAAGCTTCTTGCTTTTATTACCTTCGCTTGTTCTAAAACTGTAGTAGAATTTTTATCATTTGCAATTACTAAATCCGCAAATTTTTCTGCATTTTTAAAGTTTTTCTCATCTGCATATATTTTCATTAATTCTACATTGGCAAAATTTCTGATAGAAACATTGGCAGATTTTGATAAAGATTCTAAATATTTTTTAGCTTCTGCAGTTTTATCTTGTGATAGATAAATTTGTGCAATTCTGGTTTGTGCATCTTGCTGATAATCGTTTTGAGAATTGGCTACATTTTGCAAAACTAGCAATGCTTTTGTAGAATTTTTATTTTGAAAATAACTTTCTCCCAGTTCGTATTCTGCTTGATAAAAACCTTCTCCTGTAGGATTTTGGCTCAAATATTTTTCGTAATACGGAATTGCTTTTGCAAAATCTTTTTTCGCATAAAACTGCTGTGCTGTTGCAAGATTAAGTTCATCTATTTCAGAAGCATTTATTTTCACACCTGCGTTTTTGGCAAAATTTTCGTAGCCAGAAACATCTCCACTTTTCAAAAATAATGGTCTTGCTGCTTGTACAATTTTAGATGCAAAAGCTGTGTTTTTATATTCTACCATTAAATTTTGAAATTCTGAAAGTGCTTTTTGATTTTCGTTTTGATCTATTAAATTCTGAGCTTTATAAATTTTTGCATTGGCTACCAAATCTAAATCTGCACTAGATTTCACCACTTTTTGGAAATAATCATTAGATTGAGAAAAATCGTCATTTGCAGCATAAGCTACAGCAATTTCGTATTGTGCATCGTCTGCATATTCTGAATTTGGAAATTGAGAAATCAAACCTTTTAAAGTAGAAATTTTTGCTGAAGAATTTCCTTGAAAACCTAAAGACATTCCTTTTTGAAACAAAGTATAATCGTCTGCATTTTCTGCTTTATCGTAGATTGCGATAGCTTCATTTAATTGATTATTAACATAATACGTGTCTGCTAAACGAAGTTCTGCATCATTTTTAAATGAAGAATTCGGGCTTTTCAAATAATTTTTGAAGTATTCTTGAGCTTTATCAAACTTTTTAGATTTAAAATAAGCATAACCCAAATCATAATTCAATTGAGATTTTTCTGGAAATTCTGTAGCGTTCAATAATTTTTCAAAACGAACAATTGCAGAAGGATAATTGGCTTTTTGATAATACGTTTGTGCCAACCAATATGTTGCTCTATTATTAAATTCTTGATTAAGATTGAAGGCTAAACTTCTATTAAAAAATTGCTCTGCAGCATCATAATTTCCTTTGTTGTACTCTTCTGTTCCTAATAAATAAGATACTTCTTGGTTTATTTTATTTATTTCTGAAGAAGTACCGCTCATTTCATCTATTGCACGCAATGTTTCTTTGTAATTTCCAGAATAAAGGTAAGATTTCACCAATAATTTCTTCATTTCTGGAGTTTTGCTACTCTTTGGATAATTTAAAATATAATTTTGAATTACAGTAGGAGCAGCTTCAAAAGGATTTCCAATATCGTAACTCAATTTCGCGTATTGCTCATGTGCCAATTGCTGAACTTCTGCATCATACTTCATTTGATAAGCAGATCTGAACGCAGAAAGTGCTTCTTGTTTTTTATCAATTTCTAAGTATGCATTTCCTAATTGGTAGTATGCATTTTGCGATAATTGAGATTGATTATTGATTAATTGATTGTAATAATTAACTGCTTCATCATATTTTTTCAGTTGTGCAGCTACAAAACCCATTTCGTAAAGATCACTTTCGCTAGGATTTTCTTTGCTTTCTAAAAATGTTTTTAAATGAGGATATGCAGAACTGTAATCTTTCTTCATAAAATAACTTTCTCCAATTATTTTGTGAACTTCTGCTTTATAAGCTGTAGGAATATCTTCATTTAAAAGTAAATTACCTTCATATATTGCCTCATCGAAATTTTTATCATTATAAAAAAGTTGAACATAATAAGGACGAACCAATTTAGAATATTTCGGGTTTTCTTTTATGGTGTCTAAATATTGAAAAGCTTTATAGTTTTGATGGTCAGCATAATACAAATGTCCAAGCATATACGCAATATCAGATTTTGTGCTATTATTTCCATTTTTGTAGGCTTCTTCTAATGCTCTAGTTGCACCTTTTGCATCTCCCGTCATGAATTTTGCATAGCCCAATTTCATTACATATTGAGCATTTTCTTCTCTTGTTAATTGACTTTGATTTATTTTTTGCAGCGTTTCTAGTGCTTTCGGGAAATCTTTTTGAGCAAGATAAAAATCTGCAAGAGGAAGATTTGCTTTTGCAAAATAGGCAGAATTCGGATATTCTTTAATAAAAGCGTCTAAACCTTTTTCAGCATGATTTTTTTGTAAAATAACGCCAATAATATTATCAAAAAACTGTGCAGCTTCTTTGTGAGAAGCAGAAAGCGATTGATTATAAAAATACTGTTGCGCATATTCATACTGTGATGCATTATAAATTCTAGTTTGAAACAGATTATCTGCCAAACCAAATTCATATTGATCTCTATTATTGAAATACTGTGATTGCTGCGCTTCTAAAGTTCCAGAAATAGCAACAATGGAAGCAAATATTATTTTTTTTGAGTTCATTTTATAGTATCAAAAATTATTCTTTTTAAAGCAACGAAAATAGGCAAAAGATATTGTAATACATAAAATAATGAAAATAAAAACAATTAAGTTTCTATAATTTTAAGGAATTTTTAACATTTTTTTTAGAAAATCATTACATTTGTTCAAAATTGAATAAAAATCAATTCTAAAACATCCAAAATCTATGAGTTTTAAAAATTTATTTAGAAAAAAATCTGTTCAGGATATTTTACATCAAGTATCAAAAAATGAAACTGAAGGTCATGCTGCATTAGCAAAACATCTTACCGCAAAAGATTTAACAGCCTTTGGAATTGCAGCAATAATAGGAGCTGGAATTTTCAGTACTATTGGAAAAGCAAGTTTTGATGGAGGTCCTGCCGTAATTTTTTTATTTTTATTTACAGCTATTGCTTGTAGTTTTGCAGCATTTGCTTATGCAGAATTTGCTTCTATGGTTCCCGTTTCTGGTAGTGCATATACGTATTCTTATGTTGCTTTTGGAGAATTAATCGCTTGGATTATTGGTTGGGCATTAATAATGGAATATGCAATTGGAAATATAACGGTAGCTATTTCTTGGAGCGATTATTTCACAGGTTTGCTAGAAAGCGGCGGAATACAACTTCCGCAATGGGTACAAATGGATTATCTAACAGCTTCTGAAGGCTTCAAAGAAGCAAATGCTCTTATACAAGGTGGAAAATCTTTTTCAGAATTATCTTCCAATTTGCAGCAAGCTTATACATCTTGGACTACTTCTCCGCAAATTGGAGGATTTCATTTGGTTGCAGATATACCTGCTTTGCTTATCATTGTTTTGATAACAGCATTGGTTTATAGAGGAATGAAAGAATCTAAAAACGCAAGTAATTTGATGGTTGTGGTAAAACTTTGCATCATTTTATTGGTAATTGCAGTAGGTGTTTTTTATGTAGATACAGACAATTGGAGTCCTTTTGCACCAAATGGAGTAAGTGGAATTTTAAAGGGAGTTTCTGCGGTTTTCTTTGCCTACATTGGCTTTGATGCAATTTCTACTACTGCAGAAGAATGTAAAAATCCACAGAGAGATTTACCACGAGGTATGATGTGGGCTATCATTATTTGTACTATTTTATACATAATCATCGCATTGGTTCTTACAGGAATGGTGCATTATTCAGATTTGAATGTTGGTGATCCATTGGCATTTGTTTTTGAAAAATTAAATTTAAAATGGATGTCTGGTATTATAGGAGTAAGTGCTGTAATTGCAATGGCATCTGTACTTTTGGTTTTTCAAATGGGACAACCAAGAATTTGGATGAGCATGAGCAGAGATGGTTTGCTGCCAAAAAAGTTTTCAAAAATACATCCAAAATACAAAACACCATCGTATGCAACTATTGTAACGGGGTTTGTAGTTGCAGTTCCTGCATTATTTATGAATCTTACAATGGTTACAGATTTGTGTAGCATTGGGACTTTATTTGCTTTTGTACTTGTTTGCGCAGGTGTTTTGGTAATGCAAAATAAGAAAGATATACCAAGAGGGAAATTCAAATCGCCTTATGTAAATTCAAAATATATTTTCCCTATTTTATTATTAATTGGAGGGATTTTACTGTTTACTATTAATAAAAATTCTACAATGGATTTTTTATTAAATACTAAGCAAATAAATTCTCCGACAAGCATTGTAACTTCATTAAACAAAGAAGAAAGCCAAAAAGTTTATCAATATTTAAACACTATAAAAAAAGACAATACCATTACTGATGTGGAAGAATTATTATCCAGTTTTTCCGAAGATGAAACCTCTTATGAAAACATGGTTAAACAATTGCCGATAGATAATTCTTTGAAATACGAAACTGGATTTAGCCTTTTTAAACATAAAATTCCGATGTGGATTTTCTTAATAGCATTAATAGGAATTGTGATTTGGAGCTGGAAAGAGAACTTGTCTTTAATTCCTCTTTTAGGTTTAGTTTGTTGCTTATATATGATGGCACAATTAAGCGTTTGGAATTGGTTGTATTTTACTTGTTGGTTGATAATTGGCTTGGTGATTTATTTCATGTATGGCTACAAAAAGAGCCATTTGAGAACTGAATAAAAAAATTCAACACAAATTTTTACAAAAAACCGTTTCTGATGAGACGGGTTTCTTTCATAAAAAAATCCCAGCTCTTTCGAACTGGGATTTGATTTAAAAATTTATTCTTAAATTAGAATTTGTAAACCAAACCTAAAGAAATATCATTCAAATTTAAACCGATATTAAAACTATCTGTAGAAATTGCACCTGCAACATCTGGTTTAGCTGTAGTATAATTCAAAACTCCCCAAGATGCTTCTACTGCAAAGTTTTTAGAGATAAAATAGTTTACACCTGGAGCAATTCCTAAATCAAAACCATTAGCTTTAGAATCTGTAGAAATACCTCCAACAGTATTCGTATTTTTTGCGTTTGCGTAATCTGCATTTAATTCACCAAAAATAGAGAATTTTGCAGCAGGTGTCCAGTAATATCTACCGAATGCACCAACAGTAAAAGT
Organism: uncultured Frigoriflavimonas sp.; assembly: GCA_964292185.1. Lineage (GTDB taxonomy): Bacteria > Bacteroidota > Bacteroidia > Flavobacteriales > Weeksellaceae > Frigoriflavimonas. The sequence goes on along the minus strand of CAXYUO010000021.1, from coordinate 10,024 downwards.
ATCCATTTTACTTTCCACTTTTACACTTGAAATTACATCTGAGTCAGTCATGTTATTGTATCCTACTCTTGCACCAACTGCAATGTTAGGAGTTACAAAATATCCTGCACTTGGAGCAATTGTAAAGTTATTGCTTTTCATGTCTCCTGTAGATTGATTAGTATAACCTACTGCACCTGTAATAAAAGTATCTCCTTTTACGAAACCTGCTGTTTCTTGTGCGTTTACCATTCCGAAAAGTGCTACTGCACTTGCTAAAATTAATTTTTTCATTTTATTATTTTTAAATTAAGTGCAAATGTATCTTTAAAAAAAATATAAACAAACGTTTAAAACAAGATATTTATCATGTTTGTAATATTTGTCTGTAAAATCATTTATTTCGAAATACATTTAACATAATTAATTTTACTTTAAATGATAAAATATCATTTAAATAAGATTATAGAATTATTAAATATGTAATTTTTTGTAAATAATTTGCACTACAATGAATTGACATTTGCACAAAGAATAAAAAAAAATCCCGCATGATGCGGGATTTAGATTCTATTTGCTAAATTCTTAGAAAGAATATCCTAATCCTATAGAACCAGTTGGTAAAACACCACTAGCTTTTAGACCATCTCCATAAAAAGTTTCATCTGCAGTAGAATTCCATTTGTAATCAAAAGATTTGTAAGAAGCACCAAGATTGATATCTAAAGTGAAGCCAGAATCAAAAATCCATTGGTAACCAGCTCTTACACCACCACCAATCGCACTGATGTCAGCTTCTGCAGAGTTTGATGAACTTGAAGTTCCACCAAATCCACCGAAATAATCTTCAATCTTCACTTTACCACTTGTATAATCTACAATTGCAGCACCATAAAAACCTGTCATAGCTTCTTCAAAATAATATCTACCTTGAACTCCTGCTCCATAAGTAGTATATTTACTTCCACCAAATTTAAATCCACCGTAACCTGCTCCAATAACTCCAGACATATTATCTGAAAATTTGTGTTCAAAAGTAATTAAATCAGATCCACCTAACAATGCTGCTGGATTAGCTTTAATTGAATTTTCTTGAGCATTTGCAAAAGTTCCCATAAGTGCAATAGCACCAACTAATAATAATTTTTTCATGTTTTTTTATTTTAAAATTAATTCGCAAATATAATAATTTTATTATATTCATAACATAGTTATTTAACCATAAATTAACTTATTCGTAATTTGAATTTATAAATCATCTCTTTGCTTCTTTTCTTCAATACTATATGCATTAATGATTTTTCTTACAACAGGATGTCGCACCACATCTTCTTCCGTAAGATGCACAAAACCGATTTGTTCCACATTTTTAAGGATTCTCATCGCTTCTTTCAAGCCAGATTTCTGTTTCAAAGGTAAATCTACTTGTGTAGGATCTCCTGTAATTATGAATTTCGCATTCATACCCATTCTCGTAAGAAACATTTTCATTTGAGAATGGGTTGTATTTTGTGCTTCGTCTAATATTACAAAAGCTTCATCTAAAGTTCTACCTCGCATAAATGCAAGTGGAGCAACTTCTATCACTTTTTTTTCTATAAAACCTTCTAATTTTTCATGAGGTATCATATCTCGAAGTGCGTCATACAAAGGTTGCAAATAGGGATCTAATTTTTCTTTCAAATCTCCTGGCAAAAAACCCAAACTTTCTCCAGCTTCTACTGCTGGTCTTGTAAGAATAATTCTTTTTACTTCCCGATCTCGCAAAGCTCTTGCAGCTAATGCAACACTGGTATAAGTTTTTCCTGTTCCAGCTGGTCCTATTGCGAAAACCATATCTTTAGTTTCGCATTCTCTTACCAGTTTTTTCTGATTGGTGGTTTTCGCTTTTATTATTTTTCCATTAATGCCTTTTATAATGATGTCTTGATTAAAAATTAGTTCTCTTTCAATATCATTTTTCAGATTAAGAATATTTTCTACATCTTTTAAAGTAATCGTATTATTTTTTGAAATAAAAGCGACAATATCATCTAATTTATTTTTAAAAATATCCAATGCTTCTTGTGTACCTTGAGCAAAAATCCAGTGATCTCTACCTGTAATTTTCAAAGTAGGAAAAGTAGATTTCAGAACATTGAAAAACTGATTATTAACTCCGTAGAAAGTTTTGCTGTCTACTCCATTTAATTCATAATTTAGTTCAATCATTCAAAATAATTTATTTTATTGTAAAAATTAAAGTTAAAAATTTTATTTGATATTTAAACATTTATTCTGTTGCAAAGTCATATTTTTTTTTATTTTTAACTAAATTTGCATTTCTGTTCATTAAGCAAAATTAGATTATGCCAATAATTACTTTAACATCAGATTTCGGAAATAAAGATTATCGCGTTCCCGTAATGAAAGGTAAAATTTTAGCATTAAATCCTAATGCTAAAATCATAGATATTTCTCATGAAATAAGTGCTTATAATCTTATAGAAACTTCTCACATTGTAAGAAATGCATATACTGCTTTTCCAAAAGGTAGCATTCACATCATCGCAGTAGATAGCTTTTATCACAAAATGCGAAAATGTATTTTATATGAAGCAGATGGGCATTATTTTTTAGCAGCAGATAATGGAGTATTAAGTTTGATTTTTTTCGACATCAAACCAAAAAACATCTTTGAAATTACTTTTAAAAATAGATTTGAAGAAGAAAATTTATTTTCAACCACAGATATTTTTGTAGAAACAGCAGCTCATTTACAAAACGGTGGTTTACCCGAAATAATAGGAAGAATAATGAAAAATCCAAAAGAATTATTGTTTTCTAAACCCTCATTTACTTCTGATAGAATAGTTGGAGAGTTTTTATATGTAGATCATTTTGGTAATATGGTATCGAACATAACAAAAAAATTATTCGATGAAAAAATGGTTAATTACAATCAATTTAGAATACAATTTAGAAATCAAGCACTTACAAACATTTATAAAGGTAGAACAGGATTGATACAAGATTGGGAAAACGAATCTCAATTTCTTGGCAAAGCTGCTGCTATTTTTAATGAATTGAATTTATTAGAACTTACCATTTACAAAGGAAATATAAACAATGGTGCTCATTCTCTATTTGGTTTAAATATTGGCGACAAAATTTTCATAGAATTCTCTAAGAAAGCTTAAATTCCTCCTCTAAAATCCGAATTTTTCCTATATTTGTAAAAATCGTAAAAACAATGGCAGAGTATAAATTATTACTTCCATCTATGGGAGAAGGTGTGATGGAAGCTACTATTATCAGTTGGCTAGCAAATGAAGGCGACCAAATAAACGAAGATGATAGTGTAGTAGAAATTGCAACAGATAAAGTAGATTCTGATGTTCCGACACCAGTTTCGGGGAAAATAATAAAACTTTTGAAGCAAAAAGACGACGTTGTAAAAATTGGTGAAGCTATCGCCATTTTAGAAACTGATGCTGCTGTAGCAAATAATACAGAAGCTCCAACAGAAAATTTGCACGTAGAAAATACAACACCAACTATAGACGCAGAAACTGTTCAGCAATTAGAACAACCTTTGCAAAATTACAACCACAATTCTGCAAATTCAGACAACAATCAATTTCTCTCTCCACTCGTAAAATCTGTAGTGAAAGAAGAAAATATTACAGATTCTGAATTGGCTTCTATTAACGGATCTGGTTTAGAAGGTAGAATTACTAAAGAAGACATTCTTGCTTTTGTGAAAAATAGAAGCAATGAACCAGTACAAACTTCTACTCCTACTCCAACAGCAATTCCTACTCCAGTTTCTGTACCTGTAACTCCAATAAAAGTGAATGCAGGAGATGAAATTATCCAAATGGATAGAGTGAGAAAAATTATTGCTGATGCAATGGTGAAAAGCAAACACACTTCACCTCACGTAACTTCTTTTATAGAAACTGATGTAACCAATGTAGTAAAATGGAGAACCAAAAATAAAGACATCTTTATGAAAAGAGATGGCGAAAAATTGACGTATATGCCAATTTTCGTTAAAGCTATCGTAAAAGCTATTCAAGATTATCCGATGATTAATATTTCTGTAGATGGAGATAAAATCATCAAAAAGAAAAACATCAATATTGGTATGGCAACTGCTTTACCAGATGGAAATCTGATTGTTCCTGTAATTAAAAATGCAGATCAACTTTCACTTTCTGGTTTAGCAAAAGCGATAAATGATTTAGCAAATAGAGCAAGAAATAAAAAATTGAAACCAGAAGATACTCAAGGTGCAACTTACACGATTTCTAATGTAGGTGGTTTCGGAAATTTGATGGGAACGCCTATTATTCCACAACCTCAAGTTGCGATTATGGCAGTTGGTGCAATCGTGAAAAAACCAGCCGTTTTAGAAACTAAAGATGGAGATGTAATTGCGATCCGAAGTTTAATGTTTATGTCTCATTCTTACGATCATCGTGTTGTAGATGGATCTTTAGGAGGAATGTTTTTGAAAAATGTTCACGATTATCTTGAAAATTGGGATATAAATACTGAAATTTAGAATTTGGCTTTTGGCTGAAAAATAAAAAACGTGCTTTGAAATCAGAGCACGTTTTTTATTTTGTTTCTTTATTCTAACTTTAACTTTCTTCAGATTCTGTAATCCATTTTTTAATTCTTGGAGCTTTGTATTTCTCCATTTTACTTAATAAAGTAGGAATGGTTTTACTTACAATAAATAATTTTTGATGAGCAGGTTTTATCAATTTTTCAGCTTGAATATTCTTAAAAAACGCTAAAAGATGATCATAAAATCCTTTGGTATTTAAAATTCCGATTGGTTTTTCGTGCATTCCTAATTGTGCCCAAGTTAGCATTTCAAAAAATTCTTCCATCGTGCCAAAACCTCCTGGCAAAATGATTATAGCATCGCTTAATTGATACATTACTGCTTTTCTTTGGTGCATATTTTCTACGGTAATTAATTCCGTTAAACCATCATGAGCAACTTCTTTTGTTTCCAAAAACTCTGGAATCACACCAATCACTTCACCATTATTTTGCAACGCTCCATCTGCAACGCTTCCCATTATTCCTACTTTTGCACCACCGTAAACAATAGCAATATTTTGCAATGCTAAAGTTTTCCCGAGCTGAAATGCTTCTTTAGAAAATGCAGGATTTGCTCCCGAACTCGATCCGCAAAACACACTAATTCTTTCTATTTTTTCTTTCATCTATTGTACAATCTTTCGAGATTGTATTGTATTTTAATCCTAAAACTGCACAGTTTTAACTATGAGTTTATAGTATTGATATTTTTTTATTAAAATTTCCAAGTTTTAAAAAATTTATGGAAGTTTATTAATTGTATAATTAAATTTTGCTAAAAAATGATGAAACAAATTGGTTTTCATCGTATTTTTACTTACCAAATGATTGGATAAATACCTCTTCATTTCATCAAAATTCTTATAAAATTGTGAAGAAATTATCATTACCACTTTTTTGTCTTTTACCAACCAAATATTTTCATATTTCTTTCTATTGTTAGCTAAAACTACTATAAAATAATCTAAATCACTTAATCTTATAGAACTATCAAAAACTGGAAACGGATATTTAGATTCTATTTTTGTTGAACTTAATTTCAATTTTCGAATTTGAACAATTAGATTTACAAAACTTAACACAAATGAAAGAAAAGCAAAAATTATAAAAAATTTGAAATAGTTTTGTTGTTCAAAAAAATATTGGAAAAAAGATCCACCAGTAAAAGTATAAAACCACACATAAAAAAAAATGGGTAAGCCTAAAACTACTAATCCTACTTGAAAATAATTGTATTTAGATTCCATTAAAAATTCATTTTATCTTTTACTACACCTCCATTTTGGGTAAGTTGAAGTAAATTTTGTGTTATAAATTCTTCAATTTTATTTGATTCTTGTAATTCCGGAAAAAGAACATGCACATTTGCACCTGCATCAAGCGTGAAAAACAAAGGCAAACCAGTTTCTTTTCTAAATTCCCAAATCTTATTGATCACAGCTAAAGTTCCAGATTTCATCAAAATAAAAGCCGGATTGCTCATCATCATCATTGCATGCAAAGTTAAAGCTTCATGTTCTACCAAAGTAATAAAACGCTTCATATCTCCCGTTTTCAAAATATCTTTCAAAATTTTGAAATTTTCATGAGCTTCTGCAAATCTTTTTTCTGCATACGCATTATCGTCCATTAAAGCATGCCCAACAGTAGAACTTACGGATTTTTTTCCTTCATGAATAAGCAAAACCCAATCATTAAACTTCTTGAAAACAGGATGAATTTCAGAATTTGGATATTGCACAGCAAATAAATCTGAAGAATTTTCTACCGTTTCCGTTTTTCCCCAAACTACCATTCCTTCGTACAAACTTCTGCAAGCACTTCCGCTTCCTAATCTTGCAAGAAAACTGGCTTTTGTTGTTGCTTGTTTTTGGTTCTTGATTCTTGTTTCTTGATTCTTTTGAGAAAAAATTTCATCTAAACTCATCAAACATTTTGCAATTGCTCCAAAACCAGACGCAGAACTTGCAATTCCCGAACTGTGTGGAAAAGTATTTTCTGTATTGATGATGTATTTTCCTTTTAAAATCCAAGGTAAATACTGTTCTATATTTCTGAAATATTTTTCAATTTTTTCCGCGAATTTCCCTTCTTCTTTTCCTCCTAAAAAAGTTTGTACTGAAAATTCTTCCTCAGCAAAAAACTGCATTTCGGTATTGGTTTTACACAAATTAAGCGTGTAACTTATACTTGGATTTGCTGGAATTTGATTTTCATATTTTCCCCAATATTTAATTAAAGCAATATTGGAAGGGCAAGATTCTACAACCTTTTGGTTAGAGATTTCGAAATTTTTATTTCCGGTAAATTCGGTCATCATTTATTTATAATTAATTTATAATTTGTCTATCCAAGACAAAAAAATTTAACAATTTTATTTTCAAAAATTTTAAACCACAAAGTCACAAAGAAATGTTTGAAGAAAATAGAAAAAATTAAACTGTAATAAGATCACAAAGTTATTGAAAATCTATAGATTTTCATCTTTGTGAACTTTAAATTAAAACTTTTAGCAGTTTTTCTTTGTGACTTTGTGGTTTTATAATTAAGAATTTTGTACTTTATTAAGCAATAATTGTTTTCTGTACTGTATTAAATCCTAATTAACAATAAAGTCTAAGAATTGTACATTTTATCAATGATTTCTGCATATTTCTGCATCACTACATTTCTTTTCACTTTCAAAGTGGGTGTTATTTCTCCACTTCCGATTTCAAATTCTGATGGCATCAAAACAAATTTTTTCACCTTCTCAAAACCTGATAATTTTTTCTGAATTTCGTCAATTTTATCATCATAAAACTGTTTTATTTTCTCAGAATTTACCATTTCCGACCAATTCGTAAACGGTATATTCATTTTGGAAATCAATTCTTGCAAAGCTTCAAAATTTGGAATAATCAAAGCTGTTACATAAGGTTTTCCTTCTGCAACTACCATTGCTTGATTGATATAATTATCATTAGAAAGCAAATTTTCTATGGGTTGCGGCGTGATATATTTCCCGTTTGAGGTTTTCATTAAATCTTTAATTCTATCGGTAATTACAAGATTTCCAGCTTCATCAAATTTTCCTGCATCACCAGTTTTAAACCAACCGTCACTTGTAAAAACTTCGGCTGTTTCTTCAGGTTTTTTGTAATAACCATTCATAATTCCTTTTCCTTTGGCTAAAATCTCATCGTTTTCGCCAATTTTTATTTGGGTATCACCAATCGGAATTCCTGCAGAACCATGTTCAAAATGGTGAAAAGGAAAACACGTTAAAGTCGCCGTAGTTTCCGTTAAACCGTAACCAACGGTAATGTGAATTCCCATCGCTTCGAAAAATTGGGTAACTTCCGAAGAAACCGAAGCTCCACCACAAGGCATGAACCAAAGTTTTCCGCCCATTTTATTTTTAATTTTATTGAAAACTAAAGTTCCAGCAATTTTATTTTTAAATTTTGCAGAAAATGGAATTTTTTTATTCAAACGTCTTAATTCTGCAACTTCTGTCCCAGTTTTCATCGCCCAATTGAAAATTTTCTGTTTTGTAGGAGAACTGCTTTTTGCCATTTCATTTACTCCGGCATAAATTTTTTGATAAAACCTTGGAACAGCGCACATAATTGTCGGTTTTACTTCTGTTAAAGCATGAGCAATTAACTTGGTGTTTTCTAAAAAATATACTTTTGCACCACCTGAAAGTGCGAGTAAAGTCCAGCTTCTTTCAAAAATATGCGTTAAAGGCAAAAATGCTAAAGAAGTTTCATTTTCAAAATTTTTAAATTTAAAAAAATCAAAATGCGCATCTACAGATTGATGGAAATTTCCGTGTGTTAACATCACTCCTTTCGGAACTCCAGTTGTTCCAGATGTATAAATAATGGTTGCTAAATCTGTATCTTCTTTAGAAACCATTTCGAAATTTTCACTTTCTTTTTGAATAAAATCTTCCAAATAATGGCTGTTTTCTTTCTTTATCCAAATCGATTTTTTGGCAACGATTACTTGTTGTAAAACCTTGTATTCATTTAAAATAGAAAAAGCGGCATCATATTGTTCTTGGTTTCCGACCAAAATAGATTTACATTCCGATTCATTCAAGATATAAGCTGCTTGTTCTTGATTATTGGTAGAATAAATAGGGACTGTAACCGCTCCGATTGATAAAATTGCCAAATCGAAAACGATCCATTCTGCTGAATTATCAGAATAAATGGCGACATTATCTCCAGAAGAAATCCCTGATTTTTGCAACGCATTTGCCGTTTTAAAAACCATTTGTCGAAATTGAGACCAATTAATTTCAGTCCATTTGTCTTTTTTCTTAAAACCAATTGCTGGTTTTGCAGGAAATTTCTGTGTATTTTTATTTAAAAATTCTGCTACGTTCATTATTTTTTATGATCTGAAATATAATTATTTAAATGAAAATCGATACTTTCAAAAACCGGTATAAATTGATAATTGAGTTCTTTTTTGATTTTCTCGTTGGTCACGATATGGTGTGAAGTTACGGTTTCTAAATTGACTTTGCTCATCATTCTCAGTTTCGGAAAAAGCCATCCAAATAAAATATTGAGAAGATATCCAAAATTTAAAATTGATTTAGAAAGGATTTTCACTTTAGATTTACCGAGTTTTTCACGGATATAATTGGCAACTTCTGCTATTTTTTTGGTTTCAGAAATAATGATATATCGTTTTTCAAAACTATTTTTTTCCATTAATTCAATAGCAATTTTGGCAACATCTCGAACATCTACATAAGCTGTACTACCGCTCATTGCATACGGATATTTTGCAAAAGCTTCGAACATTTTGCCACTACTCGATTTCCAATTTCCGCTACCAATAATTACTCCTGGATTGAGAATTACCGTTTTTAAACCTTCTGCAGAAGCACGCCAAACTTCCATTTCCGAAAAATGTTTGGAAACAGAATAAGCAGAATGTTCAATTTTCGGATTGTAATTGCTTTCTTCGTCTAATTCTCCTTGCTCATTTTTATCATCCAAAACCGCAATAGAACTGATGTGGCAGAAAGATTTAACGGTAGAATTTTGACAAGCATAAAGCAATTCTCTGGTGAAAACGATATTGTTTTCGTAAAGAGATTCTTTGTCATTAGGATGAAAACTTACTTTTCCTGCACAATGATAAACTTCTGAAATACCTTCTAAAGCTTCGTTTAAAGAATAAATATCTCTAAAATCTATATCTATCCAATTTATTTTATCAAAATATTCTTCTGCGTTTTCTGTGTAAAATGAAAAAGATTTTTTTACATCAGCAATATTAGAATTTGGTCTTTTGCACGCACGAACTTCCTTGCCGTTTTTCAGCAATTCTAAAACGACAACTCTGCCCAAAATTCCGGTTGCACCTGTTACTAAAATCATTTATTTGTGGGATAATAGATGTTAAGAGATTTTTTAAATAAATTTTTTTTCATTACATG
>CAXYUO010000020.1:0-19346 GCA_964292185.1 uncultured Frigoriflavimonas sp. | reverse complement strand
TTAACAGTCAGATGCTCTAACCAACTGAGCTAAAGAGGAATTTATGCCTTTTTTAATTGCGTGTGCAAATATAATAGTTTTTTTAATTTCTGCAAAATATTTTAAAGAAATTTTAAAATTTATTCATAATTAATTTATAAATATCGTTCCCGAAGATCAAAATCATCAATCCTAGAAGGAAAACTACTCCTATTAACTGTGCTTTTTCTAAAACTTTTTGTGGCACTGGTTTCCCAGTTATCATTTCCCAAAGTGTGAAAATGACGTGTCCACCATCTAAACCAGGTATAGGAATTAAGTTCAAAAACGCCAACCAAACCGAAAACATAGCTGTAAAACTCCAAAATGCAGCCCAATTAATGCTTAAATTTCCATTTTTGTCTTCATCTACATTCATCATTTTTACAATCGCAATTGGACCTCCTACACTTTTGTATCCTTTTATTTTAGAATTAAATATCAAACGAAATTGTTTTACTTGCTTCGTAAGAGATTCTATCGTTCTTTCTAATCCTCTTGGAATGGCTTGTACAAATGTGAAATGCTCTGTAGTTTGCATTTTCTTTAGATTGCTAAAGTCTGTAATCACTCCCATTTGCGCATCTTTATTGATCGGTACATTAGGAACCTGAACAAGATTACCATCTCTTTCTACAGAAATCGTGATGTTTTTGTTCTTATATTGTTTCAATATATCTGATGCTTCATCAAAATATACAATAGGATTTCCATTGATGCTTACTATTTTATCTTTGGCTAGTAAACCTGCCGTTTTTGCAGAAGTTCCTACAGAATCTAAAACCATTGGCAATCTTGGCTTTATGTAAAGTCCGGCTTGTTTTTGGCGAATTACATCACCTATTCCGTCTTCGTTTACGGAAAAAGTTACCTCTTTTCCATCACGTAAAACAGTTACATTATTGCTTAATAATATGTCTAGGTTTGAGTTTTCTAATCTTACAGCTTCTTTTCCATCAACTTTCAAAATTTTATCTCCATTTTGAAAACCCATTTTCTTAGATGCATCATTTACACCAATTCCTGTATCAAATTTTCTGAAATCTGTATAAGTTTCTCCATTGAAAAAACTTAAACAAGAGAAAATAAGCCATGCTAAAAAGAAGTTCACAATTACACCACCAAGCATAATTATCAATCTTTGCCAAGCTGGTTTGCTTCTAAATTCCCATGGTTCTGCTGGTTTTGCAAGTTGTTCTGTATCCATGCTTTCATCTACCATTCCGGCAATTTTCACATATCCACCAAAAGGCAACCAACCTATTCCGTATTCTGTACCACCAATTGTTTTCTTTACTAAAGAAAAATAGGGATCAAAGAATAGATAAAATTTTTCTACTCTTGTTTTAAACCATTTTGCAGGTAAAAAGTGTCCTAGCTCGTGTAGAACTACTAAAATTGAGATGCTCAGTATAAACTGAAATATTTTTAAGGCTAATTCCATTATGTATTTAAAAATTTAATTTGCAAAGGTAAGCATTCATCAATTCTATGCCAAATAAAAAAATTCCCAAAATAATTTGAGAATTTCTTATTCTTACTATTGAATTGTCTTTTCTATAAATTGAAAGAAACACCTATACTTCCGTTGTTTCCAGCTTCTAAATAGATACCAACATTTTTATTGAAGTAATATCTTACACCTAAATGTGCACCAATCCCGAAATCACTTCCTAAAACACCTAGGTTAATACCAGGATAAATATCCCATTTTTCTGGCAAACCAAGAGGTTCTTGCAAATGAACTCCCAATCTTCCGAAAAGGAAAACATTGTTGTCTTTATTATTATCTTTATATCCATCGAAGAATATGTTTGCTCCAGCTCCAATAGACACCAATTTTGAAAGTCCATAATCGTATGTTCCAGTAATTCCTGTTCCATATCCATAAGTATTTACTCCTATCTGAACTTTTTGATCTCCTTTTCCGTTCCAAGCTTGTGCAAATGCAAGATTCCCCATGAATAAAAAGGATATTGCAAGAATTAAATTTTTCATATTTTTTATTTTTAATTATTGGTCTAAGCTACAACTTAATATAACTGCAAAAATTTTTTTTCTTAAATAAAATTTTTCCCTATTTTTAAACAAAATATTCAAATGAAAATTCTAGGTTTAAATTTAGATATTGAGTGGAAAGATAAAACTTCAAATTTTAAAAAAATTGAAGAAAAATTTGCTCAAGAAAGTGCAGATATTTATTTACTTCCAGAAATGTTTGCTACAGGTTTTTGCATGGATGCGAAAGAAGTTGCAGATGAAAATGAAGAAACCCTACTTTGGATGCAAAAAATTGCTAAGAAAAAAACCGCAGCCATTTGTGGAAGTGCTCCTGTTCTAGAAAATGGAAAATTCTACAATAGAATGTATTTTGTGCAAGCAGATGGAAACTACTTTAAATACGACAAAAAACATCTTTTCACTTTTTCTGGTGAAGACAAAAATTACACCGCAGGAAATGATCGTGTAATCATCAATTATAAAGGTTTTAGAATTTTGTTGCAGGTTTGTTTTGATCTTAGATTTCCTGTTTTTTCTAGGAATAATGGAGATTATGACGCTATTTTTTATGTTGCAAATTGGCCAGAAAGCAGAGTTGAAGCTTGGGAACATTTGCTAAAAGCCAGAGCTATAGAAAATCTTGCTTATGTTTTTGGTTTAAATAGAATTGGAGAAGATGGAAACGGACTTTTATACAAAGAAAGTTCGCATTGTTTTTTTGCTGATGGAAGTATCATTTCCGAAAAGAAAGATGATTTTGTAACTGCAACTTTAGATTTAAAAAAACTGAATGCTTTTCGAAAAAAATTTCCTTTTTTAGAGGATAGAGATCGTTTTCAAATAAAATAATCCTTCAAGGTTTTAGAAACTTTGAAGGATTAAAATTGTTAAATTTATTTCTTTAGAAACCAAATCCTAAACCAATTACCAATGCTTTGTCATTATTGAAAGTATTGTTTTTAAAATAATTGCTAAAATCTTTTTTCACAAATAGATTAATATTATCATAAGAAAAAGTAATCTGAGCACCATAAATAAATGGATTTACATTGTAGTTTTCTTTATTTCTAAATTCTACATCATTACCAGAAACTATATTATTAGTTGACATTTTTGCACCTCCATAAAAATTAGCTCCAATTCTGAAACCATCATCAAAAGCTCTGTAATTTACGTCCATTCCGGCACTTTTTATTTTAGAAAAATTGTATTGAAACCCAACCGGTACCATAATATATCCTGTTCTCAATTTACTTTTATCTGTGTTTCCAGCATAATTTCCTATGGCAACTTGATCGTTTGTTGGTTTTATAAATATCATATTGTTGTCTAATCTCAATGTTCGCCAAGAAAAACCAACACCAGCTGTAATTCCCCATGCACTTGTTCTTGTAAATTGATAATTGAATTTTAAACCAAATTCTAGATTGCTGCCAAAACCTTTGTTTTTATCTAAATCGTTATCAACTAAATTATTAGTTAAAGCCATTGTTCCATAGTTCATGTATGCATTAACATTCTTTGTAGCACGGAATTTCTTTAAGATTTGAGCTTTCAAATCTGCTTCAGAAATTACATCGGAACTAAGCAAAGAATAGCGAACTTGCTTTTGAATTACTGTATCCAAATCAAAACCTAAACTCGTAATTTTCGCATCTATTTTTTCAGAATATTTGTCGGCAATCAGGCTTTTTTGTTTGTCGGATTCACTTTTTTCTAGATTTTGTGCTGCAAGAGTTTTTAGTTCTGCTTCCATCAATGCTTTTTCTTCTTGAATAATTGCATTAATTTTTGTCGCAAATTCTTCCACCTTTTCTTTTACAATCGGGCTTACATTGGTATCTTCTTTTCCTTGAAGATTTACAGATAATGCTTTTTGAGCGTTCATATTGGCTGCAAAAAAGCACAACATTCCTGAAATGATAATTTTTTTGATCATTTTTTTAAGTTTTAAAAGTTTATAATTATTTTATTTAGTATTCAAATCTATGGTCGCAACATCGCGTCCTTCTTTGGTTTTTTCTATCAAATCTCTATGTTCCACAGAAAATAATAAGGTAGATGCATCTACATATTTCTTTTTCTTTTTTTGGAAAGCTGCAGAATCTATTTTCGCAAGACTATTAGAATTTTGGAGTGTTGGTTTTGCAAATACCAACTTCGGATTCTCTTTTATTAGAGGTAAATTGATTTCTTCGTTTTTTATTTGAGGTTTTACAAGTTCTGATTTTTCTGTGGGAGAAATTTTATTTTCTTTAATCTTAACAATCTCATTTTGTGTTGTTAAAACTGGAGAAGTTTGAGTTTCTTCTGATATTTTTATAGTAGGATTTTCTGGTTTAATGCTTATTTCAGCTAATTGTGGTTGAATTTTTTCTTCATTATTAAATAATAAAACGACACTCAAACTAAACATTAAAAGCAAACAAGCCGCTAATAAATACCAATTAATTTTGTTCTTTTTCGGAATTAAATTTTCTGTTTGATTCTCAATTTCCGACCATAAATCTCTTGTAGGAAGAATTTCTCTTTCATCCAACTGATTTTTAAATTCTTGCTCGAATTGGTTATTAGAATTTTTCATTTGTCAATTTTTTTTGTTGAAGATGATAGATTTTTCTTAATTTTTCTTTAGCCCGAAAAAGTTGTGTTTTGCTTGTAGAAATACTGATGTTCAATATTTCTGCGATTTCTTGATGAGAGCAATTTTCTAAAACATAAAGATTAAAAACCATTCTATACGCATCTGGAAGTTGATCTAAAAGTACTTGAGCATTAAAATTAAATTCTACAATTTCATCATTTATATCTTCTAGAAATGCTGGATTTACCTCATCAATATAGAAAACTGTTTTGTTGCTTTTAATGAAATTCAAACATTCATTAATAATAATTTTTCTTGCCCAAGCTTCAAAATTTCCATCACCACGAAAACTCTGAATGTTTTTAAAAACCTTGCAAAAGCCTTTTATCACACAATCTTCTGCTTGATAAACATCTGTGATATATGTTTTGCTCACACTCAAAAGCTTCTTCACATTTTGCTCATAAAAAAGCTTTTGTGCAGCAGGTTCCTGTTTTTGCAGGCGTTTAAGAAAAGCATCTTGTTTATGTTTGAGCAAAAGCTTCATATAATTTGTTTCTACTAGTAAGACAACGTAAAATTGAAAAGGTTACAAAAAAACATAAAAAAACCTTCAAAAAAGAATTTTGAAGGTTTAGAATAATAGTTTTATTGCGTATGATCGGAAATAATTTTCCAACCATCTTTAAATTTTTGAAAAACGAGGGTGTAAATTCCCCCTAAATCTCCTTCTTTTCTTACTAATTTCCATTTTCCGAAAACGTGGGCATATTTTCTGCCAAGCATTTTCACTTCTACATCAGAGAAAGTAAGATAACCCATTTTATCTTTTGTGGGATATGATTTTTTGTAATTATCTAGGGTTTTTTGCCAACCATAATTGGGTCCATTTTTCCCGATAAACATCATTTCTTCGCTTTTCCAATATCCTTGCATAAATGCATCAATATCTCCGTTATTCCAATCGGTTTGTTGTTTATTCATCACCAAAAGAATATCTTTCTGAGCATTAGAAAAACTAAAAACAGAAACTAAAAGCAGGAAAATTATTTTTTTAAGCATATAATTTGGTTTAAATTTTTCAGAAAAATAATAGCTAGTTTACTGTTGTACAAGTGTTTACGCTACACATATTGTTGTATAAGTTTCGTAAGTGTATCTACATCATGTACTCCACTTTCTTTCCAAAGAAGTTCTCCTTTTTTGTAAATAGCCAAAGTAGGAACACCTCTTACATTGTTTTCGCTTGCAATAGTTGGATATTGATCAATGTCTATTTTCACGATTCTTGCGGCCTCTCCAATGTTTTCTTTAACAGAATTTAAAACAGAAGATTGCACTTTGCACGGACCGCACCAAGTTGCAAAAAAATCTACTAAAACTGGACGTTCTGAATCTATTAATTCTTGAAATTTTTGTGACATTTTTTTTGTTTTAATTAAATTTAAAAATAGAAAATAGCTCTATTTGCTATTCTTTTAGTTTTGATTTATTTTCTAATCCACAATTTCCGGCAGCACAACCAAAACCAAAAATCGACATAGAAAGTGCGTAAATACCGATGATTATTATCCACCAAATCTGATCTTTAATACCTGCAACTATAAAAAATATACCCATCAATAAATAGATAAATCGTTTTATCGTCCAATTATTTAAAATGTTTTTCATTTCAATTTATTTTCTAATCCAGACCAACCTCCACCATTATAAGCTTCATAACCAGCATCTTCTAAAATACTTTTTGCAGATCCGCTTCTTGCTCCACTTGCACAAATAGTAATTACGGGTTTGCTTTTGTCAATTTCTCCAAAACTTTCCCTCAATTTTTGAAGGGGTATGTTTTTGGACTTTCTGTAATGTATATTATTAAATTCTGCAGCGGTTCTCACATCAATAATCTGTGCACCATTGTTTACTAATTCTTTAAGATTTACCTCTTTTATTCCGAAAAGGTTTTTTATAAATTTAAGCATTTTCTTGTTTTGGTTTAGATTTTTGAAAAATTGAAAAGGTTAAATACCCCATTAACATTCCGTAAACGGTAGAATTTAAAGGCTTTGAGGTAATTGCACAAGTTCCTGTAGAACATCCAATAAAATGATAATAAGCGTAACCTAAAATTCCGCCAACTATAATTCCTACGATGCCTAATTTATATTTTTTCAAAAATGATGTCATAATTTTACTTTTTTTTCAGGTTGATGAAAATTTCACTTCCTTTTCTAGGTTCGATGCTGTTGTAGCATTCTTCCATTTTTAATATTTCAAAATATTTTTTAAAAATAAACTGATATTCTGCGATGCTTCCACCAAAAGGCGGACCTTTTTTCTCAAAATTTTTATTGAACATCACACCGATAATTCTTCCATTTTCATTTAATAATTCGTGCATTTTTTCTGCATATTTCGACCTTAATAAAGTAGGAATAGCACAGAAAAAAGTTTGTTCTAGCACCAAATCATAATTCCCGATATGATTGAAAAAATCTTCACAAATTATAGAAACACCTTCTAAATGTTTGTATTTGTTTTTTAAAATTTGCACTGCATTTGGCGCAATATCTATTACGGTAATGTTTCTAAAACCTAAATCCCAAAGGAATTGAACTTCATAAGCATTGCCACATCCTGGAATTAAAATTTTCGCTTCTTTGTTTGTGTATTGCAAAATATATGCCTCTATTGCAGGAGAAGAATAGCCAATATCCCAACCAGTTTCTTTGTTTTGCCATTGATTTTCCCAATAATTTTTATCAAGATTGGTTTGGCAAGAAACTGTACCACAAGAAAGTTCTTCCATTTTTATAATTCTTGTGTTAGTGTAAAAAGGTTTTCATCAGAAACTCCATGAACTTCATGTTCTTCATTAACAGGAATTTCAAAAACATCAAACTGATTTAGTTTTATATTTTTTTCTCCTATTACAAAGTTTATTTCACCTTGAAGAACCAATAACGTAGAAGGAACGGGAGCTACATGCTTTTTCAAGATTGCTCCTTTTCCGAGAGCAACGGCAAAATATTTTATTTTATCAGATTTTTTTAGATGAAAAACGCTTGGCTTTTCATTGTTATATTTGATGTTTTCTATTATATTATTCATTTTTTTAATTAAAATGGATTAATTTAAAGTTTTACTTTGGCAAACAAAATTAGAAACAGGTACTTTTCCAACAGCATTTATAGCTTTGAATCCACCTTCAACTTCTGAAAAATTTCTAATTCCTCTAGAATTTAAAATACTTGCAGCAATCATACTTCTATATCCACCTGCACAATGGATGAAAAAATGAACATCAGAATCTATACTTCCTGCCCAATCTGAAATTGCATCTAATGGTTTGCTAAACGCTTCGTTCACGTGTTCTGCTTCATATTCCGAAGGTTTTCTCACATCTATAACCACAGAATTTTCGTTGAATTTTTCTGCAAATTCTTCAGCAGAAATTCTATTGATTTCATCAGATTCTTTACCAGAATTTTGCCAAGTAGAAAATCCACCATCCAAATATCCAATTACATTATCAAAACCAACACGAGAAAGTCTTGTGATTGCTTCTTCTTCTGTTCCATTTTCTGTAACTAATAATATTGGCTGTTTCACATCTGCAATCATTGCTCCAACCCAAGGTGCGAAATCTCCTTTTAATCCTATATTCACAGAATTTGGGACAAAAGCTTTTCGAAAAACATCTGCTAATCTTGTATCTAGAATGACAGCTCCAGTTTCTTCTGCAGCAGTTTCAAAATCTTCTGCGGAAAGAGGATTATTTCCTTTTTTCATTACAGAATCAAAACTTTCATATCCACCTTTATTCATCGCTACATTCATTCCGAAATATTTTGGTGGAGCAGAAAGACCGTCTAAAACCTCTTTAATAAAGGATTCTTTATTCGGTTGATTGAGTGCATAATTGGTTTTCTTTTGATTTCCTAGCGTATCTACCGTTTCTTTTTGCATGTTTTTTCCACAAGCAGAACCAGCTCCATGCGCAGGATAAACGATGATTTCATCTGCTAAAGGCATAATTTTCGTTTGCAAACTATCATAAAGCATTCCCGCTAAATCTTCTTGAGTAATTTCATTCACTTTTTGAGCAAGATCTGGCCTTCCTACATCGCCTAGAAATAAAGTATCTCCGGAAAAAATAGCTGTTTCTTTTCCGTTTTCATCTATTAATAGAAAAGTTGAGCTTTCTAAAGTATGACCGGGAGTATGAAGTACCTTTATTTTTATTTCTCCAATTTCAAAAACTTGCTCGTCTTCTGCAATAATTGATTCGAAATTTGGTTTTGCTGTTGGTCCGTAAATAATTTGAGCACCGGTTTGTTTTGCTAAATCTACATGTCCGGAAACGAAATCTGCATGAAAGTGGGTTTCAAAAATATATTTTAATTGAACGCCATCTTTTTCTAATCTATCGACATAGGGTTTTGTTTCTCTTAACGGATCTATAATTGCTGCTTCTTTTCCAGAAACGATGTAATATGCTCCTTGAGCAAGACATCCTGTATAAATTTGTTCTACTATCATTTTAAAAATTTTTAATGCATTGAAAATTCAATCAAAAAAGACAGGTTTCTTTGCAAGTATTAATATAAAGGCAATTTTTTATTTTGCTTTTTCCATTTCTTTGTATTCTACTACATTTCCTGCACCATCAGTTGTTTTACCACCTAAACCTACAGCTCCTTCCCACATCATTTTTTCATTTGCAAAAACAGGATCACCTTTTTTATTGATGCTTTTGGCTATTAGAACTTCTTCTGGCAAACCGTTTTGTTCTATTTTCACTGCTATTTGTTCTCCTTTTGCAAAATAGGTGACACTTATTACTTCTCCTTTATCGTTCACCAATTTTGCAGTTTCTTGTACCAAACTTATTTCGTTAGGATCTTTCGCAGAATTTTCTGGTGTTTCAGATAAATTGTCTTTTTTACAAGCTGTAACTAAAAACAAAGCTAAACTTAAAACTAATAATTTCTTCATATTGTAATATGTTGTTTAAAAAATATTTCTTTAATAATGATAAATAATCCCATAATCAGGACAAACCAACCAAATGCGGGTTTCAATTTTCTTCCATCTATTTTTTTTGCAAAATAAATTCCGATAAAAATCCCAACTACAGATAACGCTGTGAAAATTAGGAGAAAATTCCAATCGTGTTTAACCATTTTCATGGTGCTTAGAAATCCTAAAATAGAATTCATTGAAATAATGAAAAGAGAAGTTGCTACTGCTTTTTTCATATTAATTCCTAGAAGCATAACCAAAGCTGGGACAATTAAAAAACCACCACCTGCACCAATTAAACCTGTAATAATACCAACTAAAAGTCCTTGAGAAATCAAAACCGTATAATTTGTTTCGTCATCACTTCTTAATCGAACTCTTTCTATTTTTCGGATCATTTTATAAGAAGCAATCAGCATTAAAACTGCAAAAAGCAGCAATAAAAACATGTCTTTTGTTAAAGTAATTCCGA
The DNA here is from genome assembly GCA_964292185.1 of uncultured Frigoriflavimonas sp. Taxonomy (GTDB): domain Bacteria; phylum Bacteroidota; class Bacteroidia; order Flavobacteriales; family Weeksellaceae; genus Frigoriflavimonas. The sequence continues at coordinate 9,252 of CAXYUO010000020.1, read as the reverse complement.
ATCTATTAATAATGTAATGCGGTAAATGCGGCAAAACTAATCTTCTTGAAAACAACACTCCAAGAATAGAAGGAATCCCAAATATCAAAGCGATTCGAAAATCTATCACTTTTTCTTTTAAAAATCCTGCAGATCCCACCAAACTTGTAACTCCCACAACAAAAAGTGAAAGTGTGGTTGCAGTTACAGGATCAAAACCAAATACATAAACGAAAATTGGAACGCTTAGAATACTTCCACCACCACCAATTAATCCCATTACAAGACCAATAATAATTGCTGAAAAATATCCTAATAACTCCATCTATTAAATTTTTACAAAAATAGTCTTTAATTTTTGGATAAAAAGTAACCAAAGTTACAGATAAGAGAATTGTACAATTAACTAAAAGTGGTAATTTGAAGAGATTTAGTGCCTATTTCTACAATTTCTCCTACGTTTTTACCTTTTAAATTTTGGAAAACTGGTGCGTTTTCAGAAAATGTGATTACATCTTTGTTTTCAAATGAAAAAACGGGCACAGAAATTCCTACAAATAAAATGTTTTGATCGGTTTCTATCAAAGATCCTTTTTCTATTTTATCATGTTTTTGTTCTAGTTCACCATTTAAAAAAGCCAAACTCTGTTCTGCATCAACAAGTGTTTTTTCAAAACGAAGTTGCATATCTTTCGCTTCCGTTTGGTGAGAAAAATCTTCAGGATCATGCGTGCTTTCTTCATCTAAATCTGATGCAATTTTATACCTTTCTACAGATTGTTGCACACTTTCGATGACGACTTTTTGTTCTTCAATTATTATTTTAATGATGGCTTCTCTTTTCATGATATGCAATTTTGTTGTCTTTCAAATTTACTTATATTTTTTTGAATTTTCTATTTATCAGAAGCTAACATTTGGCAGGTCTGTCTATTTTTACCAATTAAAATTTAAGTTGACAAAGAAATTTCTTCCTGGTCGTGGAATTTTATTCCAATCAGAATAGGTGGTAAAATTGCGATCGAAAATATTTTCAACGCCAACTTTTGTGAAAATCTTGGTTTTTCCAAGAGGGAATAAATAGCCAAAATTAGCATTGAAAATGGTGTAATCTGGTGTTTCAGATTCGCCATATTGTGGTGCAAAATCCTGATGTTTGGTGTTTCCAATCGCGGAAAACTCTGTAGAAAATTTGTTTTTTTCGTAGCGTAAAGAAGTTTGATAACTGAAAGGACTCATAAATGGTAAATTGGCTTGGTTATTGTCTTTTCCACGAGTATAAACCAATTGTGTGATCCACTTCAGCGGTTCTATTACTTGCAATTCTGTGGATAAACTTACATTAAATACATTGGCATAATCTAAAGCAGTGTAGCTTTTTACTCCATTTCCGCCAATCGTCATTGGAACTAAATTATTGATGATTTTTCCCACAATATAATTTGAAATATGAAAATAAGAAGACGAAATTTTGGCAAAATATTTTTCTTTTTTTACACTAATAAAAACATTGGCTTCCATTGAAGATTCGCTTTTAAGGTTCGGATTTCCAATATAATCGTACTTCTCGAAACTATTAAATAAATAAAATCCATACCCTTCGGAAACGGAAGGAGCACGATCTCCATATCCTAAACCAAAACCTGCTTGAAATGCATTTTTATCAAATTGATAATTGGCGGCTAAACTTTTTAAAATTCTAGATTTTTCGGCAGCCATTTCTGGGTAAAAAATCTGCAAACTATTCAATCCAAATTCGCTTTCAATTTTGTTTTGATGCATGGTTGCAGAAGCAGATATTTTTAAACTAGAATTTTGGTTAAATTTTATTTGATCTTCCAAATAAAGCGATTGAGCAAGCGTTCTTACATCTGGCCAAGTCAACATAAACATGAGTTTTTCGGATTTATTTACAGGATACATCGTCATTTCTGCACGAGATTTATTTAAAAATCCGTTAATATTTAGCAAAAAGTGGTGTTTATTTAGAACCGATTTCAGATGAGAATAATAACCGTAGGTTTTGCTCCAACCAGGCATATCCATGTGAACGGGAACGTTTGGTCTGGTTGTATCATCCATTCTGTGCATGATGGTGTTGAAATAAATTTTGGTTTCCCAACTTTTCAGGAAATCACTTTCAGGAAGCATTTGAAATTTCAAAGACGTAATTAATGCTTCTGCAATAGAAACATCCATTGGTAACGCAGGATAACCTACATCATTGGCTTTGTCGTAAATAACGGAAGCTTCTAATAATTTATTTTCGCCCAATTTAACCCCAGAAATTCCAGAAATATTAAATTTAGAAAATTGAGAATAAGGAATTTCTATATTTCCGCCGGCTTTATAATTTTCGGCATCTCTCATCATAAAATTAACATCGGTATAGAATTTTTCTGTTTTAAAATTGGTTCCAACTCCTAAAATCTTTTGTTGATTAACGGTTTCATAACCCGTATTTACGTTGAAATTCCATTTTTCTTGACCGAACATCATTTTGTTTCTTTTCAAATCGATCGAACCTCCAATTGTATTTCCGTGGCAAGAACCTTCTTGACCAGAACTGATGTTGGCTTCGGATAAATTAGAAACTTCGAGATAAGATGTAATCGGATCCATTTTATCGGTACAAGCTCCGAAAATCCGCATCCCATCGATAGTTACTAAAGTTCTTTCGGTTGGCAAACCATTAATTAAAGGTTCCCAAGCATAAGCACCTCGTTTGATCATATCTACTTTTGCAGATTTTTGCAGATATTCATCAATAGAACCTAATGGTTTATTTTCTGTATTGGAAATTTTGGAAGTTCCAATGACAATCACTTCTTGGATATGTTGAGTTTTTGTGGAATCTGAAGGATTTTCCTGTGCAAAACCATTGGTAAATAGCAATACTAGGAAATTCGCAATTAAGAATCGTTTCATAATAATGCGTATTAATTAGAATGATGCATTTAATTTTAATTAAAAAATTTTTGCATCTGAAAATTGTAGAAAAAATCAAAACCAACTGACAATCAATTAGTTTTGATTTGTTTGTAATGAATTTTAGAATTCGATTTCGAAATACATACTGCTTTCAGTAACTGTACCTGCGATTTCTTCACCTTTCAAAATGGTTCCATCAGCTTTCGCTAATTGAAGGTTAAGTTTCCAGTAACCAGTCATGGTTAAAGAAAGTTTTCCGTTGTACAAATTACCTGCAGCAGTTTGCGTTAGGTTAACATTATTCGGAGAACTGTGATTTCCCATTCCTGGCATTCTTGGGTCTAATTTTACGGTATAACCATCTACCATTGGAAAAGTCATCATATCTTGCATTTTCCAAACGCCAACTACCATATCATTGATGGCAACTTTCGGTGTTTTCGGATCTACATAAGCAACAACATATCTCACATTATCGGTTCCCATAAAAGAAGTCACCGTTTGTTTCGTTGCAGCAGGTACGCTTGCTACCGTAGTTGCAGTATAAGAAGCTCCACCAATCGTATAATCAATCTTCAAATCCCAATATTCAGACGAGTTTTCTGGCATTTGGAAAACGATATATCCGGAATATAAAGTTCCATCAGAAGTCACTTTTTGAACTGGTGAATTAGGGCAAGAATGCGTCATAGAAGTCATGTGCATTAAAGGTTTCCAAGTTATGGTTGCATTTTTTTCGTATTCATTGGTTGCTAGGTTTTTTATACGAATTTTAATATCGTTATACCCTAATTTGGTTGTTCCAGTTTGTGAATACAATTCAATTTTATGGGTGCTATTGGTAACTTCTTTTATCATTATTAAACCTTCGGTTTCAGAAGTTGGGACAATTATTTCTTCGGTATCCGATGTTCTACAAGAGATTACAAGGAATGCCATTGCCAAAACGGCAAATATCGATTTTAAGGAAAATTTCATTTTGTTTGATTTTTAAATATAATTTGTTTCGAAAATTTTTCTCCATTTTTAGAGATGGTTTTACCACTTCAATTCTATTAAGAAAAGAAGAAGCATTTAAAAAAGTTCAAATTATATTTGCGGAGGAATTGCCGGAATTTTTAGGAATATTGTAGGAACAAACAATTCCTGATAGGTAAATTTAGTAGATTCTGCGCTCAACAATAGTTGATTTTCTACTAAATACTCAAAAGGTGATGAAGGTAAAATTTTGAATTCGAAAGAATATTTTACTTGGCTAAATGGGTTGGACGATTTCTCAGTTTCCATTTTCACCTGACACTTTCCGTTGCATTGCATTTCAGGTTTATCTTTATTGATACAATGTATTTCATAAAAATCTTTATTTATCTGATAATCAATCACAAAAATAGAGTTCTGAAAGCTTGCTCCAAAAACTAAGATTGACAATAAGAGATTTACTATGATTTTCATAACGGTTCAAAATTAAGACTTTTTTGTCTTAATTAAAAATGATTTTGGTCAGTTTCATTTTAAGAACGATAATTTTCTTAATTATTTTGCAATTTTAGAAATTATTTTTTAATTAAAATAGTTTTCTAATAAATTTAATGAGTTTAGACAGAATTTCTATCCAAATAAATTTTTACTCTCTTATATTTTTTATCTTTATACCTTGTAAATAAAAACACATGGCAGATAAAGCAAAATTTATAGAAGAACTTTCAGCAAGATACACTCCAAAAGGCGAGTTTATTTCTTTAGGAAAAGGTATGTTCAATGGAGAAGTGGTTACAGAAGTTGATGTAACGATTCCATTAAAAACAATCAACCGACACGGATTAATTGCAGGTGCAACAGGAACTGGTAAAACCAAAACTCTACAGGTTTTTGCAGAACAACTTTCTCATCACGGAATTCCAAGTTTGGTTTTAGACGTAAAAGGAGATTTTTCTGGTATTGCAGAAGCAGGTGCAAAAAATGCCATCATCGAAGAAAGATATGGTAAAACGGGTTTAAATTACGAACCACAACCATTTCCAGTAGAATTAATGACAATTTCCGGCGAAAAAGGAGTGAAACTTCGTGCAACAGTTACCGAATTTGGACCTTTGCTTTTAAGTAAAATTTTAGATCTTAATGATACGCAAAGTAGCATTATGTCTATTGTTTTTAAATATTCTGATGATAAAGGTTTGCCATTAATTGACTTAGAAGATTTAAAAAAATTATTGCAATACGTAACAGATAATGACCAAGGAAAAGCAGATTTGAACAGTAATTATGTCTCAATTTCTTCTGCTTCTTTGGGTGCAATTTTGCGTTCAATCGATGCTTTGGAACAACAAGGAGCTACAGAATTTTTCGGTGAACCGAGTTTTGATGTGCATGATTTGCTTCAAACCCGTGATGGAAAAGGCGTTGTGAATATTCTAAGAGTTCAAAATATCCAAAGTCAACCTCAGCTTTTTTCCACTTTTATGCTTTCGCTATTTGCAGAAATTTATATGACATTTCCTGAAGAAGGAGATTCTGGAAAACCAAAATTTGTACTATTTATCGATGAAGCGCATCTTATTTTTAACGAGGCTTCAAAAACTTTATTGGCACAAATAGAAACGATGGTAAAACTCATCCGTTCAAAAGGTGTGGGAATTTATTTTATCACTCAAGTTCCAGGAGATGTTCCAGAAAATGTTTTGAGCCAATTGGGAATGAAAATTCAACATGCTTTGCGTGGTTTTACAGCAAATGACAGAAAAGAAATCAACAAAGCGGTTCAGAATTACCCGATTACAGAATATTATGATTCAGGTCAGCTCATTCAAAATTTAGGAATTGGAGAAGCATTTATCACCGCTTTAGACGAAAAAGGAATCCCTACTCCATTGGTTCACACTTATTTACTTTCACCAGAATCTAGAATGAATGTTTTGAGTGATGCAGAAGTTGCAGAATTGACAAGCAAATCTGCACTTGTTGCAAAATACGAACAAGCCGTAAACAAAGATTCTGCCTACGAAATGCTCACAAGCAGAATGGAACAAGCAGTGCAAGAAGCTGCTCCAGTTGTTAAAGCTAAGGTTACAAAAGAAGAACCAAGTGTTTTTCAAGAAGTGATAGGAAGTAGAGCTGGTAAAAGTTTTATGAATACTTTGGCAAGAGAAGGTGCAAAATTTGTTCTGGGAATGTTGACTGGGAAAAGATAATTTTAAACTTCATTAAATAATGGATGAGAACGAGATTTCTTTTAAAATAAGAGGTTGCATCTTTACAGTTTTCAATAAATTAGGTCCTGGACTTTTGGAAAGTGCTTATGAAGCTGCTTTAGTTTATGAGTTGAAGAAAGCAAATTTGGAGGTGAAAAATCAAGTTCCTTTACCGATGATTTATGAAGAAATAAGAATGGAAATTGGTTATAGATTGGATATACTTGTTGAAAATAAAGTGATAATAGAACTGAAATCTGTGGAAAATTTGCTTGATGTACATCACAAACAAGTAATCACTTATCTAAAACTTTCAGGATTAAAACTGGGATTATTGGTGAATTTTAATTCAGATCAAATTGCACAGAATATTTTTCGAAAAGTAAACGGTCTCTGATACAAGTAATTATAATTTAACTTTCCCGCAGAGAGATTTTTTATCAAGATTTACTGTGGAAGTTTTCCCGCAGATTTTCGGAGATTTTTTTCGCAAATTCTCGCAGATATATTTAAAAAATTTTTTCTGAAAAATTTTCCCGCAGATTTCAATTATTTTTTAGAGTTTTTCTGCGAAAATCTGCGGTTTTAATCTGCGTAGATCTGCGGGAAAAATGTACTTGTATTCTGCGGAAAACTGCGCAGATTATATTAATTTTGACATCAAATAGCAAAGTAATTTAATTTAATAAAAAAAAATTGTACACAATCATAGATATAGAAGGAAATGGAGGTGCATTTCGAGAAGAGAAAATTATAGAAATTGCCATTTATAAATATGATGGTCATAAAATTATAGACCAATTTATTTCTTTGGTGAATCCTGAAAATGACATTACACCTTTTGTACAAAGATTGACCAAAATTTCGCCAAAAATGGTGAAAACAGCTCCAAAATTCCACGAAATTGCCAAAAGAGTTGTAGAAATTACCGAAAACACAACTTTGGTTGGTCATAATATCGATTTTGATTATAGAATGCTCAATCAAGAGTTCAAAAAACTAGGTTACGACTTCATTATCAATACGATAGACACTATTCCTATTGCTAAGAAACTTTTGCCAGAAGAAAATAGTTTCTCTTTAGGAAAACTGGTAAAATCTTTGGGAATTCCTATGTCTGATCGTCATAGAGCAAGTGGAGATGCAAGAGCTACACTAGAATTGTTCAAATTATTAATGATAAAAGACCAAGATTCCGAAATTATTCAGCAACATCATGAAGAAGTTCAAGCAAAATCTTATTTATCAAAAATAAAAGAACTCACAGAAAATCTACCAAGCGAAAAAGGAATCGTTTATTTTCAAAATAATAGAGGAGAAATTTTACATATTGAATTTGCAGACAACATCAATAAATTCACTAAAAAAGTGCTGAATGCAAAATCTAGCAAATGGGAAAAAACTCAACAAGAAACCTCTCAAATACACTATGATTTCACTGGAAACAAAGTGATTTCTAATTTAATTTTAGCTACAAAAGGATTAAATAAATCGGAACAATTGCACTTTGGTTTATTTTATAAAAACGAAAACTATTTAATAGAAAAAATAGAAAAAAGAAAAAACTATTTATTGAAATTTAGCTCTATTACTCAAGGTTTAAAAGCATTGGAATATATCAATTCTAATGAAAATTTCCGAAATTTAGAAGCATTCAAAAACTTCATTAATCTAGAAAATAGAAATGAAATGTGGCTTTCTGCAGGTAGAACTTTAGGCGAAAAATCTTTTATCATTTTAGAAAAAGGAAATCCTACAGCTTTTGGTTTTTATGAATTATACAGCCAAATAAAATCTGAAAAATCTATTTCAAAATTAAAAATACCAGTAGAAATAAAAGATATAGATAACGAATTAAAATTGGCATTGGTGAAAAATGAATTCACAATTCAACCAAATCCTTGAGAAAATATCTCATAAAAATTTTTAAATTTGCACCTTAAATTTTCAATAAAACATTATGAATAATACAGAATTACTAAAAATAGCCGCAGAATTTGGCACTCCTACTTACGTTTACGATGCAGAATCCATCAAAACTCAATATCAAAAATTAACTGGTGCTTTCACAAAAAACACGCGTTTTTTCTACGCAGCAAAAGCATTATCAAACATAAATATCCTAAAATATATAGAAAAACTAGGCGCTTCTTTAGATTGCGTTTCCATAAGCGAAGTAAAACTCGGCTTGAAAGCAGGTTTTTCTAATGATAGAATTCTCTTTACACCAAACTGCGTAGATTTCTATGAAATAGAAGAAGCAGTAGCTTTGAAAGTTCACATCAATATTGATAATATTTCTATTTTAGAGCAATTTGGTAATAAATTTGGAAATTCTTATCCCATTTTTGTCCGCATCAATCCGCATATTTATGCAGGTGGAAATCACAAAATTTCTACGGGTCATATCGATTCTAAATTTGGAATTTCTATCCATCAATTGCGACACATAGAACGTGTAATGAAATCTACAAACCTTTTGGTAGAAGGACTTCACATGCATACAGGAAGCGAAATAAAAGATGTAGATGTATTTGTTCAAGGTTTAGAAATTTTATTTGAAATAGCCGAGCATTTCCCGAATTTGAAATATTTAGATATGGGAAGTGGTTTCAAAGTGCCATATCAAGATGGAGATTTGGAAACCGATGTGAAAGCAATGGGCAAAAAAGTAGAAAAAGCATTGGCAGATTTTAATAAAGAACAAAACAAAAATCTTGGACTTTGGTTTGAACCTGGTAAATTTTTGGTAAGTGAAAGTGGGCATTTCATTGTAAAATCTAATGTGATAAAACCTACAACTGCAACCACTTTTGTTGGTGTAAACTCTGGTTTTAATCATCTAATTCGTCCAATGTTTTACGATTCTTATCACAAAATTGAAAATTTATCTAATCCAAAAGGCGCAGAAAGAATTTACACGGTAGTTGGAAACATTTGCGAAACCGACACTTTTGCTTGGGATAGAAAAATAAATGAAGTTCGAGAAGGCGATGTTTTGGTTTTTCGCAATGCAGGAGCATATGGTTTTGAAATGAGTTCTAATTTTAATTCAAGATTAAAACCTGGGGAAGTTTTGTTTTTAGATGGAAAAGCGCATTTGATTAGAAAAAGAGATGAGTTTGAAGATTTGTTGAGAAATCAAATTGAGGTT
>CAXYUO010000019.1:0-19619 GCA_964292185.1 uncultured Frigoriflavimonas sp. | reverse complement strand
ACACTCTTTTTGCCATGCTGAAGGCATCTACGCGCAATAATAAAACTGCTAGATTCCTACGGAATGACAAAATTGTGTTTTTTTTTTGAGTTAATAAAAGTTTAGGTCAATTTTAATCTAATGGATTTTAAACTTGCTCTTTTTTCTCCTTCAAAAAAGTGTAATGATTGAGCAAAAGTCGGATTTCATTGTATTCAAAATCATTGGGCAATGCTTGTTTCCAATCGTTTAATCCTTCTAATTCTGCTTCTTTTTCAAAGGTTTTTTCGAAGATTTTCAGTTTTTTTTCAGAGAAAAGTCTTTTTAAATCTAATAATCCTTGTGATGCAAATTTTCCTAAATGCCCGAAAATTGTTTCATTCACAAAACCTCTTTCTTTGGCAATTTCTGTAATATTCATGCCGTTTTCAAACAATTGAAAAGTTAGAACATGGCTCGGAATTTTGGCAACTTTTGTATCTAAATCTATTTTTTCTTTTTTAAATAATGCTACTTCTAATAATTTCAAATCTTGCAAATCTTTCAAATAATCTCCGACATCATCTAATAAATTTAATGCTACATCATTATAAGCTTTCATACCTGCAACACCTTTGGTTTCTGCATAAAAATCTTTGAACGGTTGAAAAATCTTATCGTGAATATTATTTAGAAAAAAAGAAGTTGCTCCAGCAGATTTTTCTTCAATTTCTTGCCAATTCTGCTCACCAAAAATATGTTTATGAGTTTTTGATAAAATTACTCTTTTAAATTTTTCGAAAATCGGGAGCAATAGTTCTACATCTTTTTTTAGTACTTTATATAAGGAACTCGCTTTCGAGGAATCTATTTTTTTACTCATTTTTGCGGCAATATTCCAATTTTCTAAATCATTCAAAAGCCAAGTAAAATCTATTTTATTAATTACTTTATTGATGCTGTAATCAAATTTTTCGGTTTTCAGGATTTCCTGCATTTTTTCGTTGGCGTTGGTTTCTCCTTGAAATTTGGAAATTCGTTCATCTTTGAAAATTACATTTGGAGCAATTTTAGATTTCAAAACAATACCTTCCAACGTTCTGCAACGCGAAAGTGCTACATAAACTTGACCAGAAGCGAAACTTTTCCCTGCATCGATAATCAATCTATCGAATGTGAGACCTTGAGATTTGTGAATGGTAACTGCCCAAGCTAAACGAATTGGGTAATGTTCGTAACTACCGAGAACATCTTCATAAATATTTTTATCTGCATCGATTGCGTATTTTTTTTGCTCCCAAACTTCTTTATTTAATTTAAAATCATCTTCTTGATCTTCTAATTTCACATAAATATCATCATCATCAATTCTTACAATTTCTGCTAATTTTCCGTTGAAATATTTTTTTTCTGCAGAAGCATCATTTCTGATAAACATAATTTGAGCACCCACTTTTAATTCTAAATTTTCTTCGTTTGGATATTGATTTTCTTTAAAATCTCCTACAATTTTAGCATTGAAAATATGAGATTTAGAAGGAAGCTCGTCCAATTTTTCACGATTAATTTCATCTGCCATTCTATTGTGAGAGCAGAGATAAACGTAAGGTTCTTCTTTGGCTACAAATTCTGGAATATATCGTGAATTCAATTTTTCAAAATCTATATTTTGCACATCTCCTTCCCTAATTGCATTGAGAAGATCGAGAAAATACTGGTCTTTTTGACGATACACTTTCATCAATTCTATCGTTAAAGGTTTGTCTTCTTTCAAGGCAAAACTATCAAAAAAGAAAGGCGAATTGTAGTATTTTGTTAGAATAAATTCATCACGAACAACAGGCGGAAGTTGGTACAAATCTCCAATAAAAAGCATTTGCACACCTCCAAATTTCAGCTGATTTCTTCTTGCGTTTTTTAAAGCAAAATCTATCATATCCAAAACATCAGAACGGAGCATAGAAACCTCATCAATGATTACGATTTCTAGCTCTCTCAAGAGTTTTATTTTGTCTTTTCTATACCTAAAATGCTGCACCAAATCTGGAATATTATTCGCCATATTGGCATCAATTCTATCTGTAGTTGGCAAAAAAGTGCGCAATGGCAAACCAAACATAGAATGTATGGTAACACCACCTGCATTGATGGCAGCAATTCCTGTAGGAGCTACAACAACATGTTTTTTCTGGGTTTTTTTTACGAAATCATTTAGAAAAGTAGTTTTCCCGGTTCCAGCTTTTCCGGTGAGGAAAATATTTCTTTGGGTGTGTTCTACTAAATCAAAAAGTTGTTCATTCATCATCCAAATTTAATAAAATTGGTTTTTAAAACAGAAGATTTTATGGCAAATATTTTAGTACATGACAAAAATTTATAACAAATTGTAAATCAGAATTTTAAAACCACAAAAGGCACAAAAGTAATTATTGTGTTTTATTAAGTCTGTAATTAAATTCTTAATAAAGTTCACAAAAGTTGTGAAAATCTAAAGATTTTCTATTGTATTGCCTTATTTTAACTTAATCTGCAAATAATTTTTTGTTTCTTTTACTTCTAATGTTTATTTTTAATTGAGTCAGTGAAACCTAACAAAGTGGTTAGACGAAGTCAATCTTCGATTTGTGGTTTAAAGATTTAAGTTACAGATAATCAATAGGATATGAATTGTATTTTTTGTCTTGTAGTGAAGGGAAATATGATAGAAAATATTTTTCATTTTCAAATTGGCTCATTTTCAAATTTTAAATTGGGTTAATCTTTGTACCAGCTAGAATATTTTACATAATTATTGGCAATTCTGTTCACTTCTCCTTCTAATAATTCGGGAGAAATGTCTTTTATTTTTTTGGCGGGAATTCCTGCCCAAACTTCGCCAGATTTTATGTGTGTATTTTGAGTAACCACAGAACCTGCACCAACTATAGAATTGCTTTCTATCAGGCAATTATCCATCACGATAGAACCCATTCCTATCAAAACATTATCTTCTAAAGTGCAACCATGAACGATTGCATTATGCCCAATAGAAACATTATTACCAATATTTAACGGGTATTTTTCGTAGGTGCAATGCAACATTGCGTTATCTTGAACGTTTACTTTGTTTCCCATTTTTATGTAATGTACATCTCCTCGAATTACTGCATTATACCAAATACTGCATTCGTTTCCCATTTCTACATTGCCGATAATCGTTGCTGTTTCTGCAAGAAAAGTATCGTTTCCAATTTTTGGAGTGTGATTTAAAAGTGTTTTTATTAATGCCATATTTATAATTGATGAATGATTATTGATGAAAGCTATCTATCTAATTTCTAAAGTCTAATATCTAAGCTCTATTTTTTACGTATTTTTGCACTACCAAATTTAACAATAATATGCATACTTTAATAATAGAAACTACAGAAAATCCGAAAGTGATGAAATTCGTGACGGATTATCAATTAATTCCAGGTTCTGTAGAATTGGATAGAGAAACTGATGTTACTGAAATACCATTGGCACAAGAACTTTTCAAATTTGCCTTTGTTGATAAAATTTTTATCACTTCTAATTTTGTTGCGATTTCTAAACTAGATTCTGTAGAATGGGAGCATGTTTCAGAAAGTTTAAAAATTGTAATCAAAGATCAATTGCTAGAAAATCCTAGGATTTATGCTCAAAAACAGAGATTACTTTATGCAATTTATGCAGAAATGACTCCAAATCCTTCGGTAATGAAATTCGTTTCAGACCGTTTGCTTTTACCAGGATTTATAGAAGTGAAAAACATTGAAAAAGCAACGGAAGTACCTTTAGCAAAAGCAATTTTTGAGGAATTTGAATTTGCGAAAGAGGTATTTATTTCTGATAATTTTGTGGCTGTTACGAAAGACGATACTATGGAATGGCATGAAATGATGGTTGCAGTTCGCTCTTTTATTGCAGATTATTTGCAAAATGGAGGTGTTATTTCTAATCTTGCTCCGCAAAATCATGAAACGCCAGTTGTAGAAATCATCAATAGAGAATATACAGATGTGGAGCAGAAAATTTCGGATATTTTGATAGAATATGTTGCACCTGCAGTAGAAAATGATGGTGGAAAAATATCACTAATGGAATATTTAGCAGAAACAAAAACAGCAAAAATGCTTTTGCAAGGTGCATGTTCTGGTTGCCCAAGTTCTACGGCAACCTTAAAAAATGGAATTGAGAATATTTTGAAACAATTTTTGCCAGAAGTTGTGGAGCATGTGGAAGCTGTGAATGGGTAAAATTTCATATAATTGATTAAAATATTAAATGAAAATTTTAAGCATTTTTACCGTTTTGTTTATATTGATTAATTGTAAAGCAACTAAAATTGTAGAACCAGAAAATCTGTCAATAAATGGTGATTGTGTAGAAAATTTAGATTTTAAAAAGAGTTATTTTGATCAATTAAAGATTGTCGATAGTCTTATGAATATCTATGCTCAAAGATTAAGCAAAAATAGTTCACTTATATTCATTTCAAAATACACTCATGTATCTGTAGAAAGCATGCTAAATTATGCCGAAATTTACCCATTTGTAACTTATAAAAAAGATAGAAAAGGATGGATTCTGTGGTACGAATTAAAAAAATGCAACAATATTCAGTTTAAAAAATAGAATTTTTAAATAAATTTAATTCATATTTAACAAAAAAAGCCGTTTCCAATTAAGGAAACGGCTTTATTATTAGGTTTAGAGAGAATTATTTCAATTCTACTTCTGCACCTGCTTCTTCTAATTGTTTTTTCAAAGCTTCTGCTTCGTCTTTAGAAATACCTTCTTTAATAGCAGTTGGAGCACCATCTACCATATCTTTAGCTTCTTTAAGACCTGCACCTGTCAAGTCTTTTACTAATTTTACTACGGCTAATTTAGAAGCACCTGCAGCTTTCAATATTACATCGAATTCTGTTTTTTCTTCAGCAGCTTCAGCTCCACCTGCAACAGCAACAACAGTTGCAGCAGCTGGTTCTATTCCGTACTCATCTTTAAGGATGGTAGCTAATTCGTTTACGTCTTTTACTGTTAAGTTTACTAGCGATTCCGCTAAATTTTTTAAATCTGACATTTTGTAATGTTTTTAGTTTGTTGAACGATTTATTTGAGTTTGTTTTGAGTCTGTTTTGGCTTTTAGCTTACAGCAATTGGCTTTTGGCAAATAACTTTTGGCTTTTAGCGTTTGGATTTTCAATCCGTTTTTTTATTCTGCAGCAGGAGTTTCTTCCGTAGTTTCTGCACTTGCTTCTGGAGCTGCTGCTTCTTCTACTGCTGGAGTTTCTACTTCTGCTTCTACAACTTCTTCAGTTGTTTCTGCATTATCTTTGTTTTGCAACGCAGAAAGTACATTTCTAATTGGAGATTGAAGCAATCCGATAATTTCGCCAATCATTTCTTCTTTCGATTTCAATGCAGCTAATGTATCTAATTGATCATCACCAATATAAACTACTGAATCTAAAACTGCAGATTTCAAAGCAGGATATTCCGCTTTTTTTCTAAAGTCTTTGATTAGTTTTGCTGGAGCGTTTGCAGTTTCACCAATCATCAAAGCGGTATTGCCTTTCAAAGTGTCAAATACTTCAGAGTAATCTACTCCTTCTATACTTTCCATCGCTTTTCTTAGCAAAGTGTTTTTTACCACTTTCATTTTAATGTTTCCTTTGAATGCTTGTCTTCTGAAATTTGAAGTTGCAGTAGCATTCATACCTTCAAGGCTTGCTAAATATACAATTCTAGCATCTTGCAAAAGGTCTTTTATGTCTTGTATTACTAATACTTTGTCTTCTTTTGTCATTTTCTTTCAGGTTTTAGTTTAAAGCTTTAGTATCAATTGATATTCCTGGGCTCATTGTAGAAGACATATTAATGCTTTTTACATAAACTCCTTTTGCTGCTGTTGGTTTCAATTTCATTAATGTAGAAAGCAATTCGCTTGCGTTTTCTCTTATTTGCTGAGCATCAAAAGAAACTTTACCAATTCCTGCATGGATGATACCATACTTATCTACTTTGAAATCTATTTTACCAGCTTTCACTTCTGCTACTGCTTTACCAATATCCATAGTTACGGTTCCAGATTTTGGGTTTGGCATTAATCCTCTTGGACCTAATACTCTACCTAAAGGACCTAGTTTTCCCATAACTGCAGGCATTGTAACGATAACGTCTACATCTGTCCAACCTTCTTTTATTTTTTGAAGATACTCGTCTAATCCTACGTAATCTGCACCAGCTTCTTTAGCTTCTGCTTCCTTTTCAGGAGTTACAAGAGCAAGAACTTTCACATCTTTACCTGTTCCGTGTGGAAGAGATACAACACCTCTTACCATTTGGTTTGCTTTTCTTGGATCTACACCCAATCTAACAGCGATATCTACCGAAGCATCAAATTTAGCAGAACTTATTTCTTTTACCAAAGTAGAAGCTTCTTCTAGGTTGTAAATTTTGTTACTATCAATTTTTGCTGCCGCTTCTTTTTGTTTTTTTGTCAATTTTGCCATTGTTCTATGTATTAAGCGTTTTTAGGTTTAGTTCCAGATACTTTTAATCCCATAGATCTTGCAGTTCCTGCAACCATTGTAAGAGCAGAATCCATTGTGAAACAATTAAGATCTGCCATTTTATCTGTAGCGATCGTTTTTATTTGTTCCCAAGAAACAGTTCCTACTTTCACGCGGTTTGGCTCTCCAGAACCTTTTGCAAGTTTAGCAGCAGCCATTAATTGTACTGCAGCAGGAGGAGTTTTAATTACGAAATCAAAAGATTTGTCTTCGTATACTGTAATAGTTACAGGTAAAACTTGTCCTGGCTTATCTTGTGTTCTTCCGTTAAATTGTTTACAAAATTCCATGATGTTCACACCTGCAGAACCTAAAGCAGGTCCAACTGGTGGAGATGGATTTGCAGCTCCTCCTTTTACTTGGAGCTTTACCATTTTAAAGACTTTTTTAGCCATTTTACTTTTTTTGTTTTAATTAATAAATTTATGAATGTGGAAGCATTAATAAATCCGATAGAATCTAATTCTCACATTTGGATTCTACATTTCGGACTGCAAAATTAGGAATATTATTTGAATTGGGCAATAGGTGGTGGAAAATTTTGTTTTATAAATGTTCAATTTAAAAAATTAGAAAAAAAACACCCAAGCTCGTATCTAAAATAATTATTACGAATTTACATCAATTCCTAAACAAATCTAATCCGCACCCGGAAAATGATAGGTTTTATGTTCAGATTTATCGATATTTATATTTAACGCAAGATATAAAGAATGTATATTTTTATTCCCCGTTTTTCCAAATTCTCGCTGCCAAACATAGCCTGAAGCAACACCGAAATTTTTATCAATTTGATACCCAAAACCACTATAAAATCTGTTTCGTGCAAACAATGGGTCATCTGTAACTACAAAAAATACTTCATCAAAAACATTAGCAAAAATAGTTCCTGGCTTCACCGTTTCAGAATTTAATGGTACAGAAACATTCAAGCGGTATCGTAATCTTATTCTATCAGAATGCACATCTTTTTGTGGTTCGTAGAACCAGCTTTTTTCTGCACGTAAACGGTTTTCAAATTTGAATTTGCCCATTTTCACATCTACTACATCTTGTAACCAAACACGAAATTCTTCTTTTACAAATTCTTTATCTTTATAATTTCCATATCGTCCAATACCAATAAATGGTTTATGATTTTTGGTGAGATTGTAGCCAATTCCTCCTTTTATTTCGTAATAATCTGGATAAGAAAATTCTTCTATACCGCGAATTTGACCTTCTGCATAGAGGAAATATTTGGGATGAAATTTATAAGTAACCGTTAATGTATTGAAACTGGACAGGTTTTCTTTTTGCCCAAAAAATAGTGCGAAAACAAAAATGCTTATAAAAATGGATAGTGTTTTTTTCATTTTTAATTAATTTAAGAATAAACTTGACTTTTAATATTGTGTATTTTTAACCTTTCTCTGCTAAATAATTAGAAATCACTTTATCCACCAATTCTTCTTTCGTTAAATGATGAAAAATGGATTTTATTTGCTGCTTTACATCTTCCGGAATTTCTCGATTTGGCTTAGTTTTAAAAACTTTTTTTGCCCAAACTAAAGTGTTATTCCATTCTATATCTTCAGTATTTGCTTTATTTATTTTATTGAATTTTATGCCTAATTCTTTTTCAAAATCGGCTATTTCTGGCACTTCTTCTTGCTGAATAATCGTCATAGAAAGTCCATTTGCTCCAGCTCTACCCGTTCTTCCACTTCTATGAACGTAGGCTTCTTTGGTATCTGGCAAATGATAATTTACAATATAAGCCAGTTCTTTCACATCTATTCCACGAGCTACCAAATCTGTAGCTACCAAAATACCAATATAACCTTCTCGTAATTGCTCCATAATACGATCTCGAATTCCTTGAGTTAAACTTCCGTGCAATGCTCCTGAAGAAATTTTGCGAATTGCGAGGTTTTTGGCTAATTTATTTACGGCAGCTTTGGTTTTACAAAAAATAATACCTCTTCCATCTTTCTGTGTGCTTAGAAAATGCAAAAGCACATCTAATTTTTCGATAGGTTCTACAACAATATATTGATGATCTATGCTTTCATTTCCAATGATTTCCATTTCAGATTGAATGGAAATTGCATTTTTCGACATATAATTATGTACAATATCTTTCAATTCTCCTGGCATTGTTGCGCTAAAAAGATAAGTACGGCGATTTTTTGGCAAAGCTTTCAAAATTGGCATCAAATCTTCTTTCAAAGCTTGAAACATCTCATCTGCTTCATCTAAAATCAGGTTTTTTAATGATTTTATATCGAAAGCACCTTTCTCCAATAAATCTAAAAAACGTCCAGGAGTTGCAACTATTATTTGCGGATTAGATTTTAGTTCTTCTATTTGAGATTTCACGGTATTTCCACCGGTGAGCAAAACCATTGAAATTTCCGGAATATATTTGGCAAAATCTTTTAAATTATTAAAAATTTGCTGGCTTAATTCTCTTGTTGGAGATAAAATTACAATTTGAACCAACTTATTTTCTACTTCTACCAATTGCAAAATTGGCAAACCGAATGCAGCTGTTTTACCTGTTCCAGTTTTGGCAAGTGCAACTATATCTTCGGTTTGATTAAGAATGATAGGGATAATTTGCTGTTGAATATCTGTAGAAACGGTGATTTCTAAATCTTTTAGAGCATTTTGAAGTGGATAAATCAACCCTAAATCGGAAATAAGTCTGGACATGTATTTTTTTTGCAAAGATAGTTACAGAATTTGGGAATTGATTACACTATAATTATAATTTAAAAATAGATACTTCAATTACGTGTTAAAGCCTATAAAACGCTAATAAAAAAAACAAAGCAATGCATAATTTCACATAAAAGAATAAAAAAATAACTTTATAGAAAAGATTTTTTTATATTTGCACCATTAACAATTTATAAAACAATTATTATGTCAGACATTTCATCAAGAGTAAAAGCTATCATCGCAGATAAATTAGATGTAGAAGAAACAGAAGTAACTCCAGAAGCTAGCTTCACAAACGATTTAGGAGCAGATTCTTTGGATACTGTAGAACTAATTATGGAATTTGAAAAAGAATTCAACATCCAAATCCCAGATGATCAAGCAGAAAAAATCACTACAGTAGGTCACGCAGTTGCTTACATCGAAGAAGTAGTAAACAAATAATATTTTTTTAGAAAACTATTAGCTTATGGAATTAAAAAGAGTAGTTGTAACAGGATTTGGGGCTATAACTCCTATCGGAAATACTGCTGAAGAATACTGGCAAAGCTTGCTACTTGGTAAAAGTGGTGCAGCACCAATTACTCTTTTTGATACCACAAATTTCAAAACGAAATTTGCCTGCGAAATCAAAAATTTTGATCCATTGAATTACTTCGAAAAGAAAGAAGCAAAAAAAATGGATAGAAATACACAATTCGGTATGATATCTGCTCGTGAAGCAGTTGCACATTCTAGAATTATAGAAGATAACGTAGATAAAAATCGTGTAGGTGTAATCTGGGGATCCGGAATTGGCGGTTTAGAAACTTTTGAATATGAAGTTTTAGAATGGGCAAAATCCGATTTTCCAAGATTTAATCCTTTCTTTATTCCTAAAATGATTGCCGACATTACACCAGGTCATATTTCTATAGAATACGGTTTTCACGGACCAAATTACACAACTGTTTCTGCATGTGCATCATCAGCAAATGCATTGATAGATGCAAAAATGCTTATTCAACTAAGCAAAGCAGATGTAATTGTTTGTGGAGGTTCTGAAGCTGCAGTTACTGCAAGTGGTGTAGGTGGATTTAATGCCATGATGGCACTTTCTACCAGAAATGATGATCCTACAACAGCATCTAGACCTTTTGATAAAGATCGAGATGGTTTTGTACTTGGAGAAGGTTCTGGAACTATTATTTTAGAAGAATATGAACATGCAAAAAAACGTGGTGCAACCATTTACGCTGAATTAAAAGGTGGTGGAATGAGTGCAGATGCATATCATATGACGGCACCTCATCCAGAAGGATTAGGAGCATATTTGGTAATGAAAAACTGCTTAGAAGATGCAGAAACTTCTACAGAAGAAGTAGATCACATCAATATGCATGGTACTTCTACTCCATTAGGAGATATTGCAGAATCTAGTGCTATTTCAAAATTATTAGGAGATCACGCTTACGATATTCAAATTAATTCTACAAAATCTATGACGGGACATCTTCTTGGTGCAGCCGGAGTTATAGAAGCAATTGCAACACTTGGTGCAATTAGACATGATATCGTTCCTCCAACTATCAATCATTTTACAGATGATGAAAGAATTGATAGCAGATTAAATTTCACATTCAACACACCAGTAAAAAAAGTAGTAAATATTGCTATGAGTAATACATTTGGCTTTGGTGGTCATAATGCTTGTGTGCTTTTCAAGAAAATCTAAATCTTGTGAATGGAGTTAAAGAAATACCTTTCTAAATTCCTTATTTCCAAAAGAAAAAGAAATTTATCCGACAAAGAACTCAATCTTAATGCAAAACTATATGCAATATTAGGATGTAAAGTTCAAAATCTACACTATTACAAAGAAGCATTTTCTTTGAAAAATTCGCCGACTACAAAAATTAAAAAAAATTATGAGCGTTTAGAATTTTTAGGAGATTCTATTCTTGGCTCAATAATTTCTAGCCATTTATTTTCTACTTATCCTGATGCAGATGAAGGTTATCTTACACAGATGAAATCTAAAATCGTAAGCAGGAGTAATTTAAATAAACTGGGCGAAGAATTAGAACTATCCTCACTTTTGGTTAATAGTAAAGGCAACACACTTAGCGAAAATATTGCAGGAAACCTTTTTGAATCATTAATTGGTGCAATCTATCTGGATTTAAAATATGAAAATTGCGAAAAATTAGTTCTAGAAAAACTACTAACTCCTACACACATCAATAAACTGGAAAGAAAAATAACCAGCTACAAAAGTTTGCTTTTAGAATGGAGCCAAAAGAAAAAACTAAAATTAGTTTATCAAACAGAAGTTCAAATTTTGCCTAATAAACAAACAAATTTCCGATGTGAAGTATTGGTAGAAAACGAAAGCATTGCAAATTCTACAGAATCATCTAAGAAAAAAGCCGAAGAAAAAGCCGCACAAAGAGCTTTTTACAGTTTAAATAAAAAAGAAGAAATACTTGGGAACTCAAAACATTATTCTTGATGATTTTCCTAATGAAGACCAAATTATTGGTCTCATAACTACAGAGAAAAAACTTCCAAATCACGAATTTTTTTATCATTTGAATAATGAAAATCATTTTTTCTTTAAAAGAATTGATGACCTCAAATATTCAGGAAAATATTACGATTATTTCTTTCAAGTATTTGAAGGAAATGACAACATCAATAAAATCAACATCAAAATAATCTGTAATAAATCTATTTCTAGCTTACAAAAGAAAGAAATTAAAGAATTATTTATAGAAGAAAGCACAGAAAAGTATCTTTTTAATAAAGATTTTGAATATATAATACAAACGAGCGAATGTATTAATGATTTTTCATTAATTTTGCACTCGAAAATTCTTGGATTTAATGTGCAAGAATATATTTTGAGTTCTCACGAAGAACTCTATCAAACGTTACAACTATGAATAAAAATTTAAAAAAGACAAAAATAATAGCAACTCTTGGTCCAGCTACATCTACAAAAGAAATTTTGAGAGATTTGATAATCGCTGGTGTAGATGTTTTTCGTATCAATTTTTCTCATGCAGATTATGAATTGGTATCAAAAAATGTAGCGATGATCCGTGAATTAAATGAAGAAATGCAAACTTCGGTAGGTATTTTGGGAGATTTACAAGGTCCAAAATTACGTGTAGGAGTTGTAAAAGAAGGATCTTATCTAAATCCTGGAGATATTCTAACCTTCACCAACGAAAAAATGGAGGGAGATTCTACAAAAGTTTTCATGACTTATCAGAATTTTCCAAACGATGTGAAAGTTGGTGAGAGAATTTTGATTGATGATGGAAAACTAGCTTTAGAAGTTATAGAAACCAACGAAAAAGATACGGTGAGAGCAAAAACGATCCAAGGTGGACCTTTAAGTTCTAAAAAAGGAGTGAATTTGCCAAATACCGATGTTTCTTTACCTGCTCTTACAGAAAAAGATATAGAAGATGCCAACTTTATGCTAGATTTAGATTTAGATTGGATTGCACTTTCTTTTGTGCGTCATGCACAAGATATTAGAGATTTAAAAGATCTAATGTCTAAACATCCAAATTGCAAAAAGAAAACACCAATTATTGCTAAAATAGAAAAGCCAGAAGGTGTAAAAAACATTGATGAAATTTTACTAGAATGTGATGGATTGATGGTTGCTCGTGGAGATCTTGGTGTAGAAGTTCCGATGGAAGAAGTTCCTGCAATTCAAAAAACTTTGGTAGAAAGAGCCAGATTTTTCTCAAAACCAGTAATCATCGCCACTCAAATGATGGAAACGATGATTAATAGCCTAACTCCAACAAGAGCAGAGGTAAATGATGTAGCAAATTCTGTACTAGATGGTGCAGATGCAGTGATGCTTTCTGGAGAAACTTCTGTAGGGAAATTTCCTGTACAAGTAGTAGAAAACATGACGAAAATTATAAAAAATATAGAGAATACCCACTTTTATCAAGGTAAAAACGAGCCTATTGAACATGATTTCAGTTGTATTGATGATCGTTTTGTAACCAATAGAATTTGTCTTGCAGCTGTAAGAATTGCAAAAACTACGCAAGTAGAAGCTATTATTACTTTAACGCATTCCGGATATACAGCTTTCCAGATTTCTGCACACCGTCCAAATTCTCACATTATCGTTTTTAGTTCTAATAAAAGAGTAATCACGATGTTGAATTTACTTTGGGGAGTTCGCGCATATTATCTTGATAATGAATTAGGTACAGATAAAACCATTGTAAAAGTGAATGAAATAGTGAAAGAACTTGGTTTTGTAGAAGAAGCAGATTTTGTATTAAATTTGAATGCTACTCCTGCAAATGAACATGGAAAAACGAATACATTGAGGTTAACTACGATAGTATAATTTCATTAATTTCCAAAAATATAAATCCCCGAAAAGTTCATTTTCGGGGATTTTTTTGGTTAAATTAAAAAATAAATCCAATTTTTTATTTTACAATCACTGTTTTCACCGTTACAAATTCATGCAAAGTATGGTAAGACAATTCTGTTCCATATCCAGATTTTTTCATTCCACCGAAAGGTAATCTTGGATCAGAACTCGTCATTTTATTTACATTTACGGTTCCTGATTCTAAATTTTTGATAAAATATTGTTGGCGTTTTTTATTTTTAGTCCAAACAGAGTTTGCCAAACCAAAAGGAACAGAATTTGCCATTTCAAGAGCGTCTTCGTCATTTTTTGCAACCATTACAATTCCTAAAGGACCGAATAATTCTTCTTGTAAAATAGGATTTCCTGGTTTTACTGCAATTAAACCTGGTTTCAAAACTGATTCTGAAATCTGTTCTAATGGTAAAATTATTTTAGCACCAAATTTTAATGCTTTTTCATATTGATTAATCAATTCTGTAGCCAAATCTGGTCTTGCCATTCCACTTATTTTTGTGTCTTTTTTGGTAGCATCATCTGGAATATATTTTTGAAATTCATTTAAAAATACCTTCATAAATTCTTTCTCAATTTTTTTATGAATGATGAATCTTTTTGCTGCAACGCAGGTTTGTCCGCAATTTTGCAATCTAGCCAAAGTTCCTTCTACTGCAGCTTGCGCAAGATCAGCATCATCTAAAACAATAAAAGCGTCACTTCCTCCCAATTCTAGCAAAGATTTTTTAATATTTTTTCCGGCAATACTTGCAATTTCTGCACCTGCAAATTCGCTTCCTGTAAAGCTTACACCTTGCACAAAATCATTTGCCAAAACCTCTGCTACTTCTTGATGTCCAATTTCTAAATACGTGAAAACTCCTTTTGGGAAACCTGCTTTTTCAAAAATTTCTTGAATTTTATTCCCACTTTCTCTGCAAATAGAAGCATGCTTCAATACAACTGTATTTCCTGCAAGAATTGCAGGAACAGCAAATCTCAAGACTTGCCAAAAAGGAAAATTCCAAGGCATTACTCCCAAAATAATTCCTTTTGGAATATAATGAATCTCGGAAATTGAAAAATCTGTTTTCACTTTTTCAATTTGAAGTTGTGGTTCTATTTCTGCATAATACCTCAACATTAAAGCACATTTTTTCACCTCAGCTATAGATTGAGAAATTGGTTTTCCCATTTCTTTGGTAATAATTTCACCAAAGTTTTCAGCATTTTTATCTAAAACTACTGCTAATTTCGAAATCAGTTTTTGTTTCTTTTTCCAAGGAACATCTTTCCAAATAACGAAAGTATCGTGAGCTAATTGTATATTTTTTTCTATTGATTTTTTCATTTTAAATTTTTAAATCATGAACCATTCATTCACCAAACTAGCTGCTAATCTTGCCGTTCTTTCTTGTAAATCTAAAGTTGGATTCACTTCTGCAACATCCATTGCAATCATTTTTTCATTTTTCAAAATATGTCGGAAAAAATGTAGAAAAGTAGCATCAGCAAAAATCCCATTATAAGCAAGTGCAGAAACTCCGGGAGCAATTGCAGCATTGAAAACATCCATACAAATTGTGAGATATACAACATCTACAGAGTCTATAAAATCATCTATTCTTTTATAAATAGAAGGTAAATTTTCAAAAAACAACTCATCTGCAAGCATATATTGCATTTTATTTTGATGTGCAAAATCAAACAATTGCAAGGTGTTAGAATTTCTTTGAATGCCGATATGCATAGAATTCAATTCTCCTTCTTCCGCAATTTGGTAGAAACCAGTTCCAGAACTTGCGCCAATTTCTGGGTTTATCATTCTATTATCAAAATGAGCATCGATATTGATAATTCCAATTTTTTTGTTGGGTAAAGCTATTTTAATTCCTTGATAATGAGCAAACATCACTTCATGACCACCACCAAATACAATGGATTTTGCTTTTTTCTGAATGACTTTTGCAACTAATTCTGCTAAATTATTCTGAGCTGCTTCTAAATTCTGGTTTTCACATTGGATATTTCCAAAATCTAAAAGACGAAAATAAGGCGAAGTAATTGGGAAATTAGACATGCTTTTTCTGATAATATTTGGAGCTTCTGCAGCTCCAATTCTACCAGAATTTCTTTTCACACCTTCGTCTACAGCAAAACCGTGCAATACAAAATCTTTGTTTTCAATTTTTTGATAATCATTTTCAGAAATTACTTTCTGAAAAATACGTTGTACCAATGGAGAATTTCCATCATTTCTACCTTGCCACATATTATTTTTGACTTTTCACAAATTTAATCATTTTTGGAAAAGTAGATGTATCCAATTAATTGAGAATTTGAAGGAGCGAAAAAGAAAACGAATTAAAAATGTGTAATTATTAGAACCCCAAACACAATTATATTATGTTTAATTTGTAAGGGAGATTTTTATTAGTAAGTAAGTTGTTTTAATTACTCAGAAAGATATTATGAGTATTGGTATTTTACACTATTTTTTCTAAAATAAAAATTATTTATCACTGTCTTTCTTTACCAAATCTTGCATCCCATAATATTGTATGGCTTTATCTTTTAATGGATTTGTACTCCATTCTTCCCATTCTCCTGTGTATGGGCTGTAGCCACATTTTAGGGGTTTAGAAACATCCAAACCTTCTGTGTTGGTATGCGTTCTTTCTGTGTAGGCTCTACAATCTGTACAGATATAGCGAAACTCACAATCTTTACAAACTTCTATTTGATCTTTATTGATGTTCCAATATTTTTTAAAATCTTTGTGAGCTAAAGCTTCTTCTAAAGTAGTATCTTTTATATTGCCAAAACTTTGCGGCATAGATGGGCAGTTTTTTATATTTCCATCTATGTCTATTGCTATTTTTTTGTGGAGGCAGGAGTTGTGGTTGATTGCTTCTAATACTTTCGGAAGGTTGGTGTTAAAATAATCAGTACTTACAATACCACAATGAATAAATGAATTGATTTCTTTTGTAGTATAAATTCTATCGAATTGTAAGTCATTGTCCCAAAAGTTAACTTCATTTTTAGCAGAGGAATAGAAAATTAATCGGGTAAGTCTATTAGGTTTTTTATTGATATTTTTAAAGAAATCCTCGGTTATAGCATCACTAAATTTTGTCGTAATTTCTATAGATTTAATTCTTGAATCTTCGAAAACGTCTAATATTTTTATAAAATCAATTTGCTCCAATTCTTCATAAAAAAGAATAGAAATATCTTTTAAGCCAATACATTCAATTTGCTTCAAATATTTATATAAATTTTTAATGTTACTTTTCGCATATTCTAACACGCAATTTGTTATAGATAAAGGAGATTTAAATTTTTCATCTAATAGTGGAAACAAATCAAAATCATTTAAGGTACAATAAAAACCATATTCTTCTGATATTAAATGCTCTAAATAATCATTTATAGTTGATTTGTTTTCAATACCATAATCAATAAGTAATTTATCAATTGTTACTTTTTGATTTAGTTGAATGATTATTTCGTATAAATCATTTGGAATAAGTTCATACTTTTGTCTTTGAAGATCATAAATGATTGATGTATTAAATCCTTTTACAATTTTACAATTGGAAAATATTTGAAAATTATTCATAAAATTCTTATTATTGGCTTATAAAGTGGAAACACTTTATACATGTCAGTCCTATAAATAGAACATTTTACATGTTTTGAAAAAGGAGTATTATTGATTTTAACTAAATTAAAATCATATTGTAATGGGAGAGTTTTATCTTTCTTTTCTTTCTTCATATCTCAAAAAGTTTGCTATTTCATATTCTAAATTGTAATTACAAGGAAAGGAAGTCATTCCAAATTGACCAATAGGATTTACCTCTAAAAAAACATAGTGATCATTTTTTGATACGATCATATCTATTGATCCAGAATTAATATCTAACTTATCCATCATTTTTATAAGTTTAGATTCAATTTCTGAAGGAAGTTTAAAAGGAACATTTCTATTTGGTTTTTCGTAATTATAATTTCTAAAATCAACTTCAGTTTGATTATCCCTTTGTGAAAATATAGCCATGCTCCAAAATTTACGATGTAAATAAAAAATCCTTAATTCATATTTTTTATCAATTTGTTCTTGAAGATATGTATATTTTGGTATCTTCTTAAGATCTTCAAACGTAACTTTTTTAGTTAATGCCAAATATGTTTTGTCATCATCTATATAAGAACTACTTCCAGAAATAGTTTTTGTTATTAAATTTTCTGTAAAATTCTTCTTAGAAGAGTTATAATATGATTTAGGAGTGCTTAAGCCCATTTCTTTTGCAATTAAAAGAGTGGTTAATTTATTTATATCATTATCACTTCTTTTGTTTATGTGTGTTTTTTGTTTAAGCAAATAATAAAGTAAATCTCTCAAAAAAGTAAATTCATTTTTTATTATCTGTGAAAGTTTTTCGGAATTCTTATATATGGATAAATTAATATATCCTCTTCGATACCATACGGATTCAATCTCTTCTAAATTTATTGAGTTATTATTAAAGCTAATAAAATATTTATCATTTTCAATTCTAAAATCAATTTTATCATTTGGCTGAATAATTAAAAAAGGTTGATTTAAAGAAATCAACCAATCTACAACATCTTTTGTTGAATAATCAAAATTAATTGAAAGTATTAATACCATTTATTTCATCACTTTATAACTGACTTGTTTTAGTCCCATCAGCAGCTGTATGGTCATGGGAAACCACAGTAGTGCTTTCAGACCATACAGTTGTGCAAGAATCATTATCATCTGTAGACATTGTGTCAGAAGTATTTGTATCGGGACAATCTGGCGAACCACAAAGTCCTAATCCACCTCCAATAAATTTTGTTTGTAAATGGCTTTTTAAAACAGAATTTCCGTTAGTTTTTCGAAATTCATTTAAAGATTTCAGTTTTTTCATAATAATAAAATTTAGTTAATATTTAATTTTAAATAGGGCATTCCTATTTCTTTTCTTTTTTTATTTACTTGAACAACATAATTGCCTTTTAATACTTCATTTGAATTTGAAAAAGTATAATATACTTGTGGTATTTTAAGATTCAAACATTCTCTATCAATCATCAAAGCATAATACAACGGTGGACACGCTCCTGTTTTAACATATTTTAAAACTTTATCTTTGAAGTAATCACTATACTTTCCTCCAACCATATGTATTAATAATGCATCTATAACGACTCTTTCTGGCTTTCCTCTTAATACACGATTGCCGATTAAATTATTGTTAGGGAACCCAAAATTTTCAAAAATATACTTTAAACTTTGCCCGTTTAAATTAGCAATTGAATCTATTTCTTTCGCCTGTATTTTATAATTTTCCCCATTTCTAAAATACTGATCTCTTTCTATCATTTTTACGATAGAATCTCTTATTGTAAGATTTTTACTGGCTATATATTCATTTCGCCATTTATCGAATTCTTCATCTTTAACTTTTGCCTTAGAATATGCTTCGGCAAAAAATTCATCTTTATATTTACCTTCAAAGGATATTTTATCATACCCAAATTTTTTAATTAAATTTTCTATAATTTCTTTATATTCTATTTTTTGTTTTGAGATAATTGCAGATTTCAGATAAGTAGAATATTCATTATATACATCTTGATTTAATGGTTTATATTTTATAAAAAGGTCATCGAGAATAGAATAACTTTCTTCATATTTCTTGGCTTTATATAAACTGTCTACTTTATAAATATCTAAATAATAAGGAATGTAATTCAACTCTGCTTCAATTTCATTATCAATTTTATATACTCCTTGGCAAGATGTAAATGAAAACATTACAAAAGAAAATATAAAACCTGAAAAATATTTGTAATTAGTGATTCTCAACTTTTTTCCCATTACTTGTACTGCTAAATTAGTTTTTAGGTCAATACCAAGGTAAGAAATTCTTTGCAATTTTATTTGAGGTTTTTGTATG
>CAXYUO010000018.1:0-20485 GCA_964292185.1 uncultured Frigoriflavimonas sp. | reverse complement strand
GCAGAACTTAACCAATTTAAAGAAGGTAAATTAGAATTGATGCTTTATACCAAAACTTCTATCGGAGATGGTACGCAAGCAAATAATCCTTGGTTACAAGAATTACCTGATCCTATTACTCGTTTATCTTGGGACAATTACATAAGTATGTCTCCACAAACAGCAAAAGATTTAGGTTTTGAAAATGATTTGAACGGAAGAATGCAATTAGATGGTTCTTTAGCAAATCTTACAGTAAACGGAGTAAAACTAGAAAACGTTCCTGTATTCATTCAACCTGGTCAAGCTGATGGTTCAATAGGATTAGCATTGGGTTATGGGAAAAAAGATTCTGGTAAAACTGCAGATACAGGTATTAATGCATACCCAATATTTGACGGGTCAAACCTTGCTTTAACAAATGTAACACTAGAAAAAGTTTCAGGTGAACATGAATTTGCAGGAATGCAACTTCAAAACACTTTGATGGGTAGATACGAAATCGCTAGAGAAGTTCCTTTAGATGATTTCATCAATGTAGCATTTGATGATCCTAAACTTGGTTGGAATAAACCGTTAGAATATCATACAATAAATGGTGCTTTACCAGCTAGAAAAATAGATCTTTGGGCAGCATTTGATGATCAAGATGGACCTCATTTCAATCTATCAGTAGATTTGAATTCTTGTACAGGTTGTGGCTCATGTATTATTGCTTGTCAAGCAGAAAATAATGTAGCAGTAGTAGGAAAAGATGAAGTTAGAATGTCCAGAGATATGTACTGGTTGCGTATTGATAGATATTATTCTGCAAGAGAAAAAATAGAAACTAAAGAACAAGTTGATAGAGGATTAACTGTTCCTGAAGTTTATGATATTTTGATAGATCCAGCGAAAAATCCAGATGTGATTTTCCAACCTGTGATGTGTCAACATTGTAATCACGCTCCTTGTGAAACTGTTTGTCCGGTTGCTGCAACTTCTCATGGAAAACAAGGGCAAAATCAAATGGCTTACAACAGATGTATTGGTACAAGATATTGTGCAAATAACTGTCCTTATAAAGTAAGAAGATTCAATTGGTTTAATTATAATTTGAATGATAAATTCGATTATAATATGAACAATGATTACGGTAGAATGGTTCTAAACCCAGATGTAGTTGTAAGAACTAGAGGGGTTATGGAAAAATGTTCTATGTGTATTCAAAGAACACAAAATGTAATACTAGAAGCTAAGAAAGAAGGTAGAGCAATAGCAGATGGAGAGTTTTCTACTGCTTGTTCTCAAGCTTGTTCTACAGGAGCATTACAGTTTGGAGATATGAATGACAAAAAATCTAAGGTAAGAGCATTATATTCTAGCAATAGAAGATATACTTTACTAGAAGAAATAGGTACTAAACCAAATGTTTTCTACCACGCGAAGATTAGAAATAGAAAAGAAGAAAAAGAAGTTAAATAATAATAAGGTAACAAATGTCACATTACGAAGCCCCGATTAGGGAACCTTTAATTATTGGTCACAAGACTTATCACGATATCACAGAAGATATTGCAAGACCTATTGAAGAAAGAGCAGGAAAACTATGGTGGGTATCACTATATATTGCTTTAGTATTATTCATATACGGTTTTGGCTGTATAGCTTACACTATCGGAACAGGTATTGGAGCATGGGGTTTAAATAGAACCATCAACTGGGGATGGGATATCACCAATTTCGTTTGGTGGGTAGGTATCGGTCATGCTGGTACGCTTATTTCCGCAGTACTATTATTATTTAGACAAAGATGGAGAATGTCTGTCAATAGATCTGCAGAAGCAATGACAATTTTTGCCGTTGTACAAGCAGCTATATTTCCAGTAATTCACATGGGTAGAGTTTGGGTAGGATACTGGGTTTTCCCAATTCCTAATCAATTTGGAACATTATGGACCAACTTTAACTCTCCATTACTTTGGGATGTATTTGCAATATCTACTTATTTCTCCGTATCTACCGTGTTTTGGTTTATGGGATTGATTCCGGATTTTGCAATGATTAGAGATAGAGCAAAAACACCTTGGACAAGAAGAATTTATACATTCCTTTCATTTGGATGGGGTGGAAAAGCAAAACATTGGCAAAGATTTGAAGAACTTTCTTTAGTTCTAGCAGGTTTAGCAACTCCATTAGTTTTCTCAGTACATACAACGGTATCTTTTGACTTTGCTACTTCGGTAATTAAAGGATGGCACTCTACTATTTATCCACCATATTTTGTGGCTGGAGCAATCTTTTCAGGATTTGCAATGGTACAAACCCTACTTTTAATCGCTAGAAAAGTTTGTCATTTAGAAGACTATATTACCATGTACCATATAGAAATTATGAATATAGTAATTATTCTTACAGGTGGAATGGTAACTGTAGCTTATGGTTGTGAATATTTTATCGCTTGGTATTCTGGAAGTAGATTTGAAGATTTTGCATATCTTACACCAGGAGCAGCAACTGGACCATACTGGTGGGCGTTTTGGGCGTTAATTTCTTGTAACTTAATTTTCCCAGCACTATTTTGGTTCAAAAAAGTTAGAACAAACATTATTGCAACATTCATACTTGCATTAATAATAAATATAGGAATGTGGTTTGAAAGATTTGATATTATCGTATTAAACCTTTCAAGAGATTATCTACCAGGAACTTGGACAATGTTTATGCCTACAATTATAGATGTTGGAGTATTTTTAGGAACTATTGGTTTCTTCTCTACACTATTCTTACTTTACGCAAGAACATTCCCTGTAATAGCACAGGCACAATTGAAATCTATATTGAAAATATCAGGTGAAACTTATAAAGCAAAAGAAGGAGATGAGCACCACTAAAATTATATACGGTATTTATGCCGACGATGATGATTTGATGAGCGGAGTAAAAGCTTTCAATGATAAAGGAATATCCATTAACGAAGTTTATACACCATTTCCTGTACACGGATTGGATAAAGCTTTAGGATTAAAGAAAACAAGAATTTCTGATGCAGCATTTATATATGCTTGTTACGGTGTAACCGTAGGTTCATTAATTACTTGGTACACCATGAACCATGATTGGCCAATGAACATTGGTGGAAAACCAGCATTTGATTGGTGGCATAATATGCCTGCATTCATAGTTCCAATGTTTGAATTGATGGTATTTTGTGCAGCACACATGATGTCTCTTACTTTTCTAGTTAGAAATAAAATGTATCCTGGTTGCCCACCACAAAATCCTGATCCAAGAACTACTGATGATAAATTTATGATGGAATTTATATCTGATGATGTAGATGCTATCAAACAAGTTTTGATAGATACAGGAGTAGAAGAAATAACTGTAAAAGATGCTTAAAATGATGACAAAGAATATTATTAAAATTACAGCACTCTTAGGATTTGCAGCTTTTTCATTAAGTTCTTGCAGCAATGAAAATCCACCTTTGGTATATTTCCCAGATATGTATTTTCCTGTAGCATACGATCCGTTAATGAAAGCAGAAGACGCATATTCTAAACACGAAAATGAAATTCCAGCTTTTGTAAAAAATAATGGAGCAACTGGTTTAGTACCAGTTGATGGTAGTGTTTCTCAAAATAAAGATGGAGTTGTTGAAAACAATAGCTCTAAAGCATTAACTCCAGATGAATATAACGGAGGATATGATGCTTCTAAATTGATTACTACTTCTCCAATTGCAGCAAATAACAATGCGAAAGATATAGAAAGAGGTAAAGGTTTATATGATAAAACATGTAGTGCATGCCACGGAACTGGTGGAGATGGACAAGGACCAATCGTTTTAAGCGGTGCATATTCTGGTGTTCCAAAATACGCTGATAGAGAAATAACTGTAGGTTCTATACATTATGTGATGACTTATGGTAGAAACGCAATGGGAAGTTATGCTGGTCAATTAAATGCAGGAGATAGATGGAGAGTTGCAATGTACATAATGAGTACGTTTAAAAAAGATGCACCTGTTGTAACCGCAACTGCTGCAACTGCACAAACAGATTCACCTGCTAATAAATAATAAAAAGAAGTAAAAATGTATCAATTTTCATCTAAATTAAAATTAGTTTCTATTATACTCCTTCTTGCTGGTGCAGTATTGCTTGCAGTAGGATATTTTATGAATCACAACATAGATGCAACCAAAGCAGGACAAATGATGGAAGCTATTCACGCTTCAGGAAATACAACTGCTATGCACTCTAGCGAATTAGTTGGTCCACAAGATCATGATGCTCATTTAGAACATGCAATGATGCAAATTCATAATCAACCATTAGCTGCATTTCATTTAGTAGCAGTATTTTTCTTCGGATTAAGCTGTGCAGCAATGTTTTTTTATAGTATTCAGCATGTATCTCATTCAGGTTGGTCTATCATTGTTACCAGAGTTATGGAAGCAATTGGTGGTTATATTCCATGGGGAGGAGCAATTTTAATCATCATTATGATTATTAATATTACACATCAAGGACATCTTTTCCATTGGATGGATGACGATTTAACAAATCCAAAATCTGATAATTTTGATGTAATATTATATGAAAAAAAGAAATTCTTAAATATTCCTTGGTATGCATTCAGAACTGTATTTTATGTAGTTGGAGCTTCATTCCTCGCATGGAAATTAAGAAGACAATCTAAATTAGTAGATCAAACTAAAGATAAAAGAGACTATCAAATTCTTTACAGATGGTCAGTTGGTTATTTAGTATTTTTCGGTTTCTGTTCAGCAGCTTGGGCATGGGATTGGTTGATGTCTATTGATCCTCACTGGTATTCTACAATGTATATTTGGTATTCTATGGTAAGTTGCCTTACAAGTGGAATTGCCGCTACAATTTTGATTAGTATTTATCTTAAAAAGAAAGGCTATTTACCTCAATTTAATGATAACCATTTACACGATTTAGCAAAATTTTTGTTCGCAACTAGTATGCTTTGGACCTATACTTGGTTTGCACAATTCATGCTATATTGGTATGCAAATGTACCAGAAGAGGTGAATTATTTCTTCGGAAGATTTGATCACTATTATTGGGTTTATCTTCCAATGCTTATTCCTAATTTCCTAATTCCATTATTGGTATTGGTAGGTTCAGGAATCAAAAGAAAATATACTGTAGTTTCTGTTATAGCTGTTATCGTAATTTTTGGTCACATATTAGATTATTTCAATATGGTAATGCCAGGAACAGTTGGTGTATATTGGAAAACTCCAGAAGTATTTATACTTACACTTGGTTCAGTAGCATTTTTCATCGGATTGTTTATTTTTGTAGTTATGACTACATTATCTAAACTAAAATTAATTCCTGAAGGAAACCCTTTCTTACATGAATCAAAAATCCATGAATATCCATTCTAAGATTTAATAATAAATTTGAAAACAATATTTCCCAATCACTATTTGATTGGGATTTTTTTTTACGATATTTATACTATAATAAAAATCAAATATATAATTCACCATAAAATGAAAACAAAATATACACTTCTACTCTACTTTATATTCTCTTTAATATTAATAAAAGCACAAACAATTACATTTATATCTCAAAATACAAATTTACCTTTACCAAAAGTATCCGTATTTGGAATTGATGGAAACATACTTGCAATTTCTGACATCGAAGGAAAAATTGATAAATCTTTAATATCAAAAGATCAAGAAAACTTTCAATTGATATTTGAAAATGAATCTATTGCAACATTGCCTTACTCAGCTTTTGAAAATTCTATTTTAAAATTAAATGATAGAACTAAAAATATAGAACCTGTTATTATTAAAAATGGAAAACCCGCTAAATACATTATCATTACAGGAAACTTTACTTCATATGTAACACTAAATAAAAAACTTAGTTGCTATGCAGATGGAATAGTTAGTTATGTATTTGAACAAAAAAGTGGAAAATTAAAAAGCACCAATGTTTTGCAATATAGAATATACACCCTTAAAAATGCAACAAACGAAAAAAAGAATACATCAACTTGGGCTTACGAAAGTTTTCTAAAAGTTCCAGAATTGAAAAAAGCAGGTGATCTTGAAGCTTATAAATCTAAAAAAGCAACTATAAAGAACTTGCAAACCAATGATAAAGATGTAGTTGAAATTGGAGGTTCTGCACTTTCAGAAAAAGAATTTGGAATATTAGGATATAGATTCTACGATTTCAATATGTTATTAGGAATTTCTTTTGAAAAAAATTCGAAAAAACAATTGAGAAATTTATTAGATTTCTATACGAAAACCAATTTAAAATTACGACATAAATCTGAAGAAAACTATAACCAAATAATATCTTACAACAATTTCTACACTACAGAAATAGACTTTTCTGATGATAAAAATATTGAAGATGTAAAATTCAACAAAGACAAAAGCAATTATAAAACAGAATATTGGAAAGACTCTGCCTTCCCAAATCTACAGATCATTTTTAGCTCTTATTTCAAAGATGATTTGATTTTAAAATAAAAATTAAAGTTTATAATGGTTTTAGTAAATTTGTATAAATACAATTTAAAATGAAAAAATATTATTTCCTTTTTCTTTTCAGTGCTCTTGTGCTTATAGGTTGCAAAAAAGATAGTGTAGATGCTACTTCTACTCAAAATTTTCGTTCTAGTATTAATGATATGACGAGCAGTTTGAATACTTTAGAACAAACAAAATTCAACGAAGCTTTATATATTCTTAAAACTTTCGGAGTAAATGCAGAAGGTGAGGCAGCAGAAATGAAAGCTTTAAGAGAACTTCTTGCTGGCAAAAAAATTCCAGAAATATTTGCTCTTGCAGATGGTGTTGCTCAGAAAAACAGCATTGATTGGACGAGTACAGGTCCACCTTCACTTGGTGAAATGAATATTTTTGATGATATTTCTGCAAAAGAATCAGATCCAAGTGATGTGGAAGCTTCTGGTTTGAGTATAAACGTGAAACCACTTTCTGTGGATAGTATTTTAGGTCCTAAAGTTCTTCAAATTATCCCAAGATTGGTTGATAGCAAAGGAAAACCTATAGATTTCAAAGGTGCAGCTTTAGAAACTACAATGGTGGTTAATAGTAACGGAAGTCAAGTTACAAGTTCAAAAAATCTAATGCTCGACAATCAATTTTATGGTTTCACAATTAGATTAGCAAATTTACCTGCAAATAGAATTGTAGATGACAAAATAGATATTACCGTTTCTGTAAAAACTGCAAAAAAAACCTTTAAAATGACGAAAATAGGTATCATTCTAAACCCAGAAGCTTTGAAAAAACCGGTAGTTGTGGTAGAAGATTCTTCAGATAATACCGATATAGAAAATCCTGACGCAAATACTCCAGTGAATGATGATGCGTCTCAAAATCCACAAAACACGCCTGTTGTAACAAAATCTCCTGGAGAACCTAAAACTACGGTACAAAATTTTCTAAATAATTTGAGCGCTCAAAATTTGAAAAATGCTTATGACGCTTCTTCAAATCCGAATTGGGGTTCTTATGATTCTTTTTCAAACACAAACAGTGGTTTCGGAAATGTGAAAAAATTAAGCGTGAAAAACATTACTACCAATTCTACTTCAACAAATGCGGCAAGCGTAAACGCAACCTACGATGTAACCGATAAAAGTGGAAAAAATACAAGTTTGAAAGTTACTTTTGGTTTGAAAAACGTAAACGGAGAGTGGAAAATATCCAGCTATAAAATTAATCAATAATGAAAAATGAAACTTTAATTTCAGATTTATAAACATACATTAACAAATTCTGAAACATTGATAATTTGAATTCAAATATATCAAAAGATCAACTTTTTTAATAGGATTTTTACTGCAAAAATTAAAATTCTAATTAGAATATAGTATTACCTGCGAATAATGTTTTGTATATAAGAAAGAAACCATTAAATTTGCAAAATCATTTACAAAAAATTATGAGTAAGAAAAATAAAAATATAGAAGGAAAAGAAACAGTTGAGTTTTTTAAAGACCTTGATAAAGATGCTTTAAAAACTGAAAAGTTTTTAGAAAAAAATGCAAAAATTTTATCCGCAATTTTTGGTGCTTTGATCGTAGGTATCTTAGGATATTTTTTATATCAAAACTTTATAGTAGCACCTAAAAACGAAGAAGGAATGAAAAGCTTTTTCGCTGCACAAAAAAATCTTACCGATGGAAAAGATACTTTAGCACTTGGTGGAAAATCTGCTGCAAACCCAGGATTTCTTGGAACTGCAGAAAAATATTCTGGTACAAGTGTTGGGAAATTAGCTTCTTACAATGCAGGATTATTGAAGTTCCAAGAAGGTAAATATCAAGAAGCTTACGATCTTTTAGATCAATTTTCTTCTGATAATGGCATTCTTACAGCTTTGAAATTTGGAGCAATGGCAGATTGTCAATCTAATTTGAATAAAAACGAAGAGGCAATTTCGCTTATTGATAAAGCAATCTCTTCTTCTTCTGATCCTTATACTTCTTATTATTTCACAAGAAAAGCAGGTGTTCTTGCTTTAGGATTGAAAAAGAAAGATGCTGCAAAAAAATATTTTTCTTCAATTGACGAAAAATACCAAGAATATGACAATGGCACTTCTGATGCTTACATAGAAATGGTAAAATATTACTAAAAACAAAATATGGCTACCGTAAATCTTTCAGATTACAAAGCAATTAATATTACAAATGCCGATACTTTTACTATCGGCATTGTAGTTTCTGAGTGGAATGATTTCATTACAGGAAATTTAAAAAATGCTGCTATAGAAATTCTTGAAAAAGAAGGTGTACTTTCTGAAAACATAAAAATTCATCTTGTTCCAGGTGCTTTCGAATTGAATTTTGCGAGCATGCAACTTTGCAAATCGGGAAAATATGATGCAGTTATTGCAATTGGATGCGTAATTCGTGGAGAAACTCCTCATTTCGATTATGTTTGTTCAGCTGTTGCACATGGTATAAAAGATTGCAATATTCTTACAAAAACACCAGCAATTTTCTGCCTTCTTACAGATGATACAAAGGAACAATCTATCGCAAGAAGCGGTGGAAATCTTGGCAATAAAGGTGTAGAAGCAGCAGTTACAGCATTACAAATGATAAAATTTAATAGATCTATCGGTTCGTAAAAGCTTCCCTATTTTCTGGAAAGTTTTTAAAATTTCAAAAAATAAATTCCATGATAAACAGTCTTTTACAAAAAACAAAACCAGTACTTTTCCTCGGAGTTTTATATTTAATTACATCTCTTCTGCTAAGAATTGTATTTTTATTTCACCCAATTACTTCGGCAAATTTTACATTGTGGGAATCTCTTCAATTGATATTTGTAGGATTATTTACAGATGTATTCGTGTTTGCAATTGCGAGTTGTCTTTTGGTTCTATATTTATTGTTTTTATCCGATGGGAAATACAAAAAACCTTATGGAGCTATTATTCTAGGCGTTTTTGTTTCTATATTTCTTTATATTTTATTGGTGCCAAACAATATTTTCAAACAATACGGTGGTTCTATTACCGAAGTAGCTTTGATATTTGTCGGTTTGAAAACTCTACTTTTTGGACTCCTCTTTTTTGCTAAAGAAAAACGCAAAAACCTTAGAAACATCATCTATTTTTCTACAATTTTCATTTTCGTATTAGCTATAATTTTTAATACAGTAAGCGAATATTTTTTCTGGAATGAATTCGGAGTAAGATATAATTTTATAGCCGTAGATTATCTAATTTACACCAATGAAGTAATTGGTAATATTCTAGAAAGCTACCCTATTATTCCACTTTTTTCTGTAATTTTATTATTCACAACCGCTATTACCCTATTTATTTATAAAAAAACAAAATCTCAACTCATCGTTTTGCCTACATTTTCACAAAAAATGATACTATTGGCTTCCTACATTGGTTTGTTTCTGTTGAGTTTATTTATAATTCCTAAATTTTCTGAGATTAAAACCAAAACAGTTTTCGCATCAGAAATACAAGCAAATGGACTTCCAAAATTTTATAACGCATTCACTAACAATGAATTAGACTTTTTCCAGTTCTACCCTACTCTTGATCAAAAATTAGCAGAAAAAGTGTATCTCCAAGATTTTAATCCTTCAACTTTAGAAAGGAATATAACTTCAGATTCTACAGAATTTAAAAAAAACGTAGTCCTTATTTCCATAGAAAGCCTTTCTGCAGAATTTCTAGAACACTACGGAAGTCAAGATAAAATAACGCCATTTTTAGATAGTTTGGCAGATAAATCTTTGATGTTTACCAATCTTTATGCTACCGGAAACCGAACAGTAAGAGGTTTAGAAGCGCTTACACTTTGCATTCCACCAACTGCAGGAGAAAGTATTGTGAAAAGAGAAAACAATACAAATAAATTTTCTACAGGAAGCGTGTTTAAATCTAAAGGTTACCAAACAAAATTTCTGTACGGCGGTTATAGTTATTTTGATAATATGAAAGCATTTTTTCAAGGCAATGGCTATGATATTGTAGACAGAGACAATTTTACTCCACAAGAAATTACTTTTGCAAATGTTTGGGGAGTTTGTGATGAAGATATGGCAAAAAAAGCCATAGAAACGATGAACAATGAAGCAAAATCTGGAAAACCATTTTTTAATCATTGGATGACGGTTAGTAATCATAGACCTTACACTTATCCCGAAGGAAAAATAGACATTCCACCAAGTTCAAAATCCAGAGGTGGTGGCGTAAAATACACAGATTACGCTCTGAAAAAGTTTTTTGAAATGGCAAAAAAACAAAGTTGGTATTCTAACACGGTTTTTGTAATAATATCAGACCATTGTGCTTCTAGTGCTGGAAAAACTGAACTTCCCATGGATAAATATAGAATTCCGGCAATGGTATTTTCAGAAGGCTTCATTAAACCAGAAAAGTTTTCTACATTAATGTCTCAAATAGATGTAATGCCTACCGTTTTTTCTCTATTAAATTTTAAATATGAATCCAAATTTTTAGGTCAAAATGTTTTTGATAAAAACTATAAACCTAGAGCTTATATAGCAACATATCAAGATTTAGGCTTGATAAAAGACGATAAACTCACCATTATTTCACCTACCAGAAACGTGAAACAATATGATTTAAAAAAATCTCCATCTAATTTACCCATAGATTTTCAATTATTTTATGATGAAAATTTAGTTCAAAAAAAGGATGAAAATTTAGTTCAAAAAACAATTTCTACTTATCAAAGTGTTTCTTATTGGGTGAAAAACAATAAACTAAATTCTAAATAATTTTGTAATTTTAAAAACTTAAATATTAAATTATGAAATGGACAAATGATTCTGGTGGAAACGTAGAAGATAGAAGAGGAAAAGGTGGTGGAACGCTTGTTGGAGGTGGATTGGGAACTTTAATAATTGCTGCAATCATTTTCTTTTTAGGTGGAGATCCATCTTCTTTATTAAGTAGTGGAATGCAAAAACAATCCAACAAAACAGAACAAAGAGATTTAACCGCAGAAGATAAACAAACTTATAAATTTGTGGACATGATTGCCAAGGAAAATATCGAAACTTGGACGGCAGAATTTCAAAAAATGGGAATACAATACCGCAAACCAAAAGTAGTATTGTTTGAAAACGGTACACAATCTGGTTGTGGACCAGCAGAATCTGCAATGGGACCTTTCTATTGTCCTGCAGATGAAACCATTTATATGGACATGAGTTTCTTTGGAGAATTACAACAAAAATTTGGTGCAAAAGTTACAGAATTTACCATAGCTTATGTTATGGCTCATGAAGTTGGACATCACGTACAAACGCTTTTAGGAACTTCTCAAAAAGTAGATCAAATGCGAAGAAGCGGCAAATATTCTGAAGCAGAAATGAACAGAGTTTCGGTAGCTACAGAATTGCAAGCAGACTTTTACGCAGGAGTTTGGGCGAAAAAAACCGATGATAGAGAAAGATTTCTAGAACCAGGCGATATACAAAGTGCAATGGAAGCTGCAGCTGCAGTTGGAGATGATAATATTCAAAAACGATCGCAAGGTTACGTTAACCAAGAAGGTTTCACACACGGTAGTTCTGCACAAAGACAAGAATGGTTTATGAAAGGTTATAATACTGGAGATGTCAGACAAGGTGATACTTTCAATGCTTTGCTGAAATAAATTTTGAAAAAAATAGTTTTTATTGGAGGTGGAGCATCTTGCTTTTTCTGTGCAGCAAATTTGGACGAAAAAAAGTATCAAATTACCATTTTGGAGCAAAATTCCGATGTATTGCAGAAAGTAAAAATTTCTGGTGGTGGAAGGTGTAATGTTTCTCACGCTTGTTTTGATCCGAAAGAATTGGTGCAATTTTATCCAAGAGGAAGCAGAGAATTACTCAGTGTTTTCACTAAATTTCAACCTGCAGATACGATGGAATGGTTTCAGCAAAGAAATGTTCCTTTAAAAATAGAAGATGATGGCAGGATTTTCCCAGAATCCAACTCTTCCCAAAGCATTATCGATTGTTTTCAAAAAGAAATTGCTGATAAAAATTTTTCTGTGAAAACGCAATGCGTTGTAAAAGAAATCATCAAAAAAGATTCTGGCTACACCATCATTTGCAAAGAAGAAAATTTTGAAGCAGATATTGTAATTTTTACACCAGGAAGTTCACCAAAAACCTTAAAAATAATTGAAGAATTGGGACATTCTCTCGTTCCAGCAGTTCCATCTTTGTTTACATTTAATATAAAAGATGCTTTGCTTTTAGATTTACCTGGAACTTCTTTTGTAAATGCAGAAGTTTCTATTCCCACATTAAAAACAGATGAAAGTGGACCACTTTTGATAACACATTGGGGACTTTCTGGTCCAGCAATTTTGAAAATCTCAGCTTGGAAAGCACGAGAATTGGCTTCTATCAATTATAAATTCTCTATTAACGTCAATTTTTTAGGAATTGATTTTTGGGAAGCTGAAGAAATATTTATCCAATTTAAAAATGTCAAGAAAACCATCATTCAAGCAAAAATATTTGATGTTACCAATCGCTTTTGGCAAAGAATTTTAGAAATTTCAAAAATTCCTTTTAATAAAAATATTGCGCAACTTTCTAAACAAGAAATTCATTCCATTTTAAATAATCTTTGCAAAAAAGAATTAAAAGTTACTGGAAAATCTACCTACAAAGATGAATTTGTAACTGCAGGAGGAATTGTTTTAAAAGAAATAGATTTCAAAAATATGTCTTCTAAAATTCTTCCCAATTTCTATATTGCCGGAGAAGTTCTCAATATTGATGCTATAACTGGCGGTTATAATTTTCAAGCATGTTGGAGCGAAGCTTGGTTGATTGCGCAGGATTTGAATGGGAAATAGCTGCAAATTTTTTCGCAAATTCTTTAAAGTTTAGTTTTAAGGTTATTGATAAAGCCACGAATTCACGAATATTTGTCTTTCGTAAATTAGCGAAGAGTCTATATTTTCTTTAAAATATCTTCAATAAGTTAAATAATCTTTGTTTAACCTTGCGTTTATTTAATAATAGTAAAAATTTATGTTAAATTAGTCTAATATTAAAATCGCAATTTTCAAAATGAATAAATCAACTCCCATAAAAAGTAAATTCAACTTCTTTTTCAAAGGTTTTTTGGTGGGTTTGTTCATCTATTTTTTCTGGTTGGTGCTAAAATTGACATCAGAATATTTTTCTTATGAACCAGATGTTAGCTTTTTGATGATTAAGCAAACCGAAGTTACCACACATCCAGAATATCTGTATTTCTTTTATACACACGTTTTTTCAAGTATTTTCGTGCTCGCTTTTGGATTTATTGCCATTCTCAGAAAAAATTTCGGAATAAAAAATTTACATCAATTAACTGGAAAAATTTATGTATTTTTAATTTTAATTTTAGCTGCACCTTCAGGAATTTATATGGGATTTCTTGCAAATGGTGGAGTTTTAGCTAAATCATCTTTCATCATCTTAGGAATTTCGTGGTTTATAAGCACTTTTTTAGCATTTAAGCTTGCATTAAAAAAGAAATTTAAAGACCATAAAAAGTGGATGTGGCGAAGTTTTGCATTCACACTTTCTGCAATTACATTAAGAATGTGGAAGGTAATTATCATTCAATTTGTAGATATTCCACCGATGGAATTGTACAATATTATTGCATGGCTCGGTTGGATTCCGAATATTTTGGTTGTAGAATATTTAATTTATAAAAAACATTTATGAAATTATCGTTTTCAAATCTTGCTAACTTATAAAGCAAATAATTGGTAATTCTATTTAACAAAAAAACTAAAAACAAATACAAATGAAAAATTTAAACTTAACTTTATTAATTGCTTTGCTGATTTCTTTAGCAAATTGTAAAAAATCTGAAACTGCAGCCACTACATCAACTGCGAAAGATTCTATAGCTCTAAAAGCAGATACTTTGGTAGAACCAGAAGTTCATCAAGAATTGTACGGACTTTACACCGGAGATTTTATCGGCAAAGAAATGGTGAAAGATTATGAAGAAGAATATGAAAGTGATGTTTACAAAAAATTGACTTTAAAAATAAATAGAATTACCAAAGACAGTGTTTACGGACAAAGTTTGGTAGCAGGAAATCAACGACCTTTCCGTGGTGTTTTCAATGAAAATAATAATTCATTTATTCTTGATGAACCAGGAGATGATAAAACCGATGGACGCTTTGAAGTTGCTATAAAAGGAGATAGTTTGACCGGAAAATGGGTTGCTTTCACAAAATCTGCTGTGAAAAGCCCAACCAAAAAATTGAAATTAAACAAAAAAGTATTTGTTTACAATGCCAATTTCATGTTGGATGAAGATTCTAACCTTATTGATTGGGAAAATCCGAAAGAATTTGTAGAAAAATACACCGATTCTGAAACCGGTAAAACTGAAAAATACACTCAAGAAAAAAACCGTATTGCGAGTGATGCAGGATTTAAAATAAATGCATCTACACAAAAACTAACAGAAAAACAATTGAAAAATCTACGAAAATTAGATTTAGAAATTATAAAAAATTCTGTTTTTGCACGTCATGGTTATTCTTTTAAAAAAGCAACTTTCCGGAATTTCTTTGAAATGACAGATTGGTATGTTCCCGTGAGCAATAATGTGGACGATCAACTTTCGCCTTTAGAAAAGGAAAATGTGGCACTTCTCGCTCGTTTTACAAAATATGCTGAAGATAAATACGATTCTTTTGGAAGGTAGAACAAGTAAAAAGGCAAAAGTAAAAAGTAAAAAGTAGAAATGAAATTTTAGCAGAATTCAACCATTTTAAATCTTTCTTCTTTGCAAATCAAAGATTCGCCGATTCTAAAAAAAATTTAAAATTGAGGCAAAAGGATTTAGGATGAGGATTATAATATGAACCCAATTCAAGAATATTTTCTAAGAATAGAAGAGCCTGCAAGAAGTTCGCTCCTTTTTATTCGTGAAAAAATTTTAGAAAGCGATCCAGAAAACATAACCGAAACTTTTAGTTATGGCTTGCCTTTTATTAAATTTAAAAAGAAAATGCTGTGCTATTTTTATTACAGTAAAAAACACAAAAAACATTA
This sequence comes from uncultured Frigoriflavimonas sp., assembly GCA_964292185.1. Classification (GTDB taxonomy): domain Bacteria; phylum Bacteroidota; class Bacteroidia; order Flavobacteriales; family Weeksellaceae; genus Frigoriflavimonas. Next base: position 4,902 of record CAXYUO010000018.1, on the reverse strand, counting down.
TTTAAGCTTCTATCACGGCGATCGTTTAGATTATCCAGAATTAATTTCAGAAGGCAGAAAAAAATTTAAAATTCTTCTCATTGATGAAAATGAAGATTTACCTATAAATTTTATTTTAAAATTGGTGAATGAAGCGAAGCAGTATATAAAGTAGAAATGATTCTATTATTGCTTTATTTTGTTTAAAAAAAACATTGTTATAATTTTAATTTAAGCTTAACACCTATAAACCATACAATTACAGCTCCAATTGCATAACACAAAATATCTATCCAAGAGAAAGAATTTCCCAAAACAATCATTGCGATTTTGTTGTTTCTAAAACCCAACACCTCAGCAAAATGAAAATATTGCAGAAATTCTATCACAAAAGAGAAGATTAAAACTCCGATAATGGTTTTAGTTTTATCAAATTGAAAAAAGCTGAGGATAAAAGTATAAATTAAAGCAACCACCAATACATCTCCAAAATATGATCTTAAAAAAACAAAATTTTTAAATGTTGTTGCTATTAATACTTCAGCAATGAAGATTAAGATGGTTATGAGAAAATATTTCAGGTTGAATTTCATTTGAATTAAATTATATTTGACAAAAATAATCTTTTATGAAAAAGTTAAGCACAATTATTTTTTTACTTGTAAGTGTTGTCCTATTTTCTCAATTTAAAGGGGAACTGAAGGATTGGGTAGCAAACCCAGAAAAAGGCGAAACTGCGGCAACATTTCCCAAAGGAATGGAGGTTTTTAGACAATTGATTTTAGAAAATTTCCGAATGAAAAAAATAAAATCCAAAGAAGAATTATCTTGTGTTATTTCTTTTATTGTAGATAATAGAGGAAAAGTAACTTATATAGAAGCTGTTGGCAGCAATTTAGATTTTAATAATGAAGCAAAAAGAGCAGTCTCAAAAATTAAAACCAAATGGAAACCCGCTGAAATTAGACGACATAAGGTTAGATATTTCATCAGTATTCCGGTGAATATTAAATTTGAATAAGATCAATTTTCAATCATCTTCTTAATAGAATTCAACCTAATTAAATTGATTTATTTACCTTTGCTAAATGATTACAATGAAAAAAATACTCTTTATATTTCTCGCAATTTGTGTGAATTTTGTTTTCGGACAAGAGAAAAATACGGTAAAAAGTAATACAACCACAAAAACAGAAATCAATTATGAAATTGTTGATAAGCTTCCAGTATTTCCGGGAGGATTAAATGCTTTTCGAACAGAAATATTACAAAAGATGACACTTGAAAACATTAAGGGTTCTGGTAGGATTGACTGCGACGTTACTTTTGTTGTGGATGCAGATGGAAAAATAGTTGAAGTAAAATCAATTGGAAAAAATAGAAGCTTCAACAGAGAAGCAGAATATACAGTGAAAAATATCAAAACAAAATGGATACCTGCCGAATTAAAAGGTGAGAAAGTTCGATATAGATTTAGTATACCATTATCGATATATACTGAGGAAAGTAAAGCTTTTTAAGTTAGATTTTTAAATTTAATACTCTCACCCTCCAATCATTTTCTTAATTGAATTCAACTTCAGTAAAGCTTCACTTGATAAAACCTATTTTTGGTTGAATTGCACAGATTTTGCTTATGATGATTTAACAAAATTTTCTTTAACTTTGTAATAAATAGGTATATAATGACAACAATAAATGTGGCAATACACCCAAAATCTAAAGCACATTTCGATAAATTCAAAAAAGCGTTAGAATTAATTGATTTAAAATTTGAATTGCAGAATACTACAGAAACACTTTATAGCGAAGATTTTATTCAAGAAATCGAGGAAGCTGAGCAAGAATTTAAAGAAGGTAAATCTATTCGTATTAAAAGTAAGGAAGAATTAAAATCATTTCTTGCATCATTATGAAATTCGAATTAGAGTTTTCTAAAAAAGCGACTAAGCAGATACAAGTTCTAAAAAAATCTGACGCTCAAAGTTATAAGAAGGTGATGATTCTTTTAGATGAAATAAGCGAAAATCCTGAATTTGGGACTGGAGAACCAGAGCAATTAAAAGGTAGTTTATCGGGATATTGGTCTCGAAGAATCAATAAAAAAGACAGGTTAATTTATAGAATTAATGATGTTGAAATCATCATTTTCATTCTTTCTGCAAAAGGACATTATGATGATAAGTAAAATATTGTAGTCTGAGATTCCTAAGTTTAATTATATTTGACAAACTTTAATAATGAAGAAATTTTTAATTTTATTAATAGTATTTTTTGCAAATTTCGTTTATGTAAAAGCACAGAGAGGTGAAGAATTTAGAATGGAGGCTGTAGAACAATTACCTGAGTTTTATTTGGGAACTGATATTTACAAAGTTAAACTCAAAGAAGAGATTTTAAAAATGAAAATTAAGGTTAAAGAAGATACTAAGTTTGAATTAAAATTGACAATTGATAAACAAGGAAAATTAATCGAAGTAGTAGCAATAGAAGGAAGTGAAAAATTCAAGTCAAAAATAATTAAAGCTATCAATAATATTGAAAATAGGTGGAATGTTGGTAAAATTAATGGTGTTCCAACGATCACAAAGGTAAAATGTTCCATAATAATTGCACCAAAAAAAGAGGTCAATATATTAATTGAATCCTTTTATTCTGAAATATTAAATTTGTACAAATCTTAATTTTCAATGTGTTAGATCAAGTAATAGATTATTTATTAGCTATTTCTTTATCAGATAATTGATAAGTAAGTACTAATAAAATCATTTCTTGCATCATTATGATTTTGTCTACAGATACAATTTTAGATAGAATTATATACATTTAATCATCTTTTAAAAAACTAAACATGTACAAAAAATGGAGCAATGGATTTATCCGAATTTTTATACTGGCTAATTTATTGGGTGCAATATCAATTACAACTTCTTATTATTCAAGCAATACAATACAGCCAAGTTTTAATTGGAGTAGTCCAGTCTTAAATATTTCTATTGTAAAATGGCTTTTTCTACCTTTATTTTTAGCTTTTACCTACTATATTGGAAATACTTTTGTTACAATAAAATTAAATTTTAATCTTAATAAATATCAGAACCTATTTTTAAGTTTCATCATAGGTTTTCTATTAGACATTCTATTATCTGTAGCTTTTCTAGTTGTACTTTATGTTTTAAGGGAAATAACCAAATTAATTTACTTTACCTCTTAATTGTTTTTTAAAATTAAGATTGCTGTCTTTTATCAAAATTTTAAATTCACCCTCCAATCATCTTTTTAATAGAATTCAACTTCATCAAAGCTTCAATCGGTGTCAAAGTATTGATATCAATTTTCGTCAATTCTTCGCGGATATTTTCCAAAACAGGATCGTCTAATTGAAAGAAAGAGAGTTGCATACTTTCTTCGGTTACTTTTTTCACGCCTTTTTTAGAACTATTATTTGGTCGGCTATCTTCTAATGTTTTCAAAATTTCGTTGGCTCGGTTTACAACTGCAGAAGGCATTCCAGCTAATTTTGCCACGTGAATTCCGAAACTATGTTCGCTTCCTCCTGTAAGTAATTTTCTCAAAAATATAATGTTTCCTTTATTTTCTTGTATCGCAACATGAAAATTCTTGATTCTATCGAAAGACAAAGTCATTTCATTCAATTCATGATAATGCGTGGCGAAAAGTGTTTTCGCTTTTGTTGGATGTGCGTGCAAATATTCGCCAATTGCCCAAGCTATAGAAACTCCGTCATACGTGGAAGTTCCGCGACCAATTTCATCCAAAAGAATCAAACTTCTATCCGAAATATTATTTAAAATACTTGCCGCTTCATTCATTTCTACCATGAAAGTAGATTCTCCGGTAGAAATATTATCTGAAGCACCAACTCTGGTGAAAATTTTATCTAAAATTCCAATTTCTGCATGTTTTGCTGGAACGAAACTTCCAATTTGAGCCAATAAACAAACCAAAGCTGTTTGTCGTAAAATTGCAGATTTTCCCGCCATATTTGGTCCCGTAATCATGATTATTTGTTGAGAATCTTGGTCTAAATACAAATCGTTTGGAATGTATTTTTCGCCTAAATTCAATGCTTTTTCTATGATTGGATGTCTTGCTTCTTTTAAATCTATGGCAAAACCATCATTCAAAACTGGTTTTGTATAAGATTCTGTGGTTGCCAATTCCGAAAGTCCAACAGCAACATCTATTTGTGCAATTATGCCAGAATTTTCTTGAATTAAATCGATATAATTCATCACATTTTCGCAGCAATTTCTGTATAATTGATGTTCTAATACAGAAATTTTATCTTCTGCACCGAAAATTTGGTCTTCATATTCCTTCAATTCTGCGGTGATGTAGCGTTCTGCATTCACCAAAGTTTGCTTGCGAATCCATTCTTCTGGAACCTTGTCTTTATGAGAATTTCTAACCTCAATATAATAGCCAAAAACGCCATTAAAACTAATTTTCAAGCTCGAAATTCCTGTTCGTTCAATTTCTCTTTCGCACATTTCATCCAAAAAACCTTTTCCAGTATTTTGTATATTTCTTAGTTTATCAAGCTCTTCAGAAACCTCAGCTTTTATCACATTTCCTTTGTTGATGTTTACTGGAAGTTCCTCATTTAGATGATTTTCTAAAAAAATTATGAGTTCAGAAAGGTCATTCAAAGGTTCTATCCAAGCCAAAACATCGTGAAATTTGGAGAGTTCAGTTTTAATTTCTTTGATGCTTTTCAAACTTTCTCGTAGATAACCTAATTCTTTCGGTGAGATTTTTTCGGAAGCGAGTTTTCCCATCAATCTATCCAAATCTGAGATGGATTTAAGATGATTTATTAATGAAAATTTTAATGAATCTTCTTTATTAAAAAATTCTACCAAAGCCAATCTTCTGTTGATTTCTGCAACAGATTTTAAG
>CAXYUO010000017.1:0-20667 GCA_964292185.1 uncultured Frigoriflavimonas sp. | reverse complement strand
GAAGGCGTTTTAGAATTGAATTTAATGCAAGAAATAGAAGAAAAAGAAACACTTTGAGTAAAACGATTAAAAACCATCTCTGCGTTTGGGAAATATTCTTTCCTGCCAGCTTGAAAAATTTTAGACATATCCATCGAAAAAAGTTGGATACAATCTGGCTCTAATCCTATTGAAAACAGCCAGTTTCTCAACTCTTTAAACACCTCTTTTTTCCTTCCTTTAGTTACAAAAATCACTGCTCCTGTATCTAAATCCGTGAAAATAGTAACATATTCATGGCCCTTTTTAATAGTTGGTAGAATTGGCATTGAAAATCGTCCAATTGAAGTGTGTGAAAAACAAAGATTTGGTGATTTGGAGATAGATTTGGTAATTGGAAAAGACCATAAAGAAGCCTTGCTAACCATAAATGATAGAGCTACTGGAATGTTACAAATAAAAAAAATAAAAAGCAAAGACGCCGAAGTTGTCAAGAATGCAACGATTGAATTACTAGAAAATTGGAAGCCATTTTTGCATACGATCACTTCTGATAATGGGAAAGAATTTGCAAAACATCAGGCAATAGCAACCGCATTAGAAATTGACTATTTCTTTGCAAACGCCTATTACAGTTGGGAACGAGGCGCAAATGAAAATTTAAATGGTCTGGTCAGGCAGTATTTTAAAAAGGGTTCGGACTTCACTTTAATTACGGAAAACCAAGTAAAAATTGTGGTAGAAAAATTAAATAATAGACCTCGAAAAAGGCATCAATTTAAATCGCCAAATGAAGTATATTTACAAATGTTAAACATTAATCAAACTTTCGCATTTAATAGTTGAATCCACGTAATGAAATAAATCAGTTTTTATAGTTTTCATAGCTCCGTGTAACATAGGTTACAATTTTTTATTTTTTTCTACCCTAAATTTGAAGATAATTTAAATCTTAAAATTATGGACACTTTACAACAAAATCAAGAAATTTTTACAATGCCCAGAATTGGTGATAAAGCACCAGAATTTACCGCAACTACTACACAAGGCGAAATCAATTTCCCTTCAGATTATAAAGGAGAATGGGCGATTTTATTCAGCCATCCAGCAGATTTTACGCCGGTTTGTACTTCAGAATTTATGACATTTGCGCATTTAGAAGAAAAATTTAAAAAAGCAAATTGCAATTTAGTAGGTTTATCTATTGATGGTTTATACAGCCATATTGCATGGTTAAGAACCATTAAAGAAAAAATAAAATTTAACGGAATGGAAAACATTGAAGTTAAATTTCCTTTAATTGAAGATATTTCTATGAATGTTGCCAAAAAATACGGCATGATTCAACCCGGTGAAAGCAAAACACAAGCAGTGAGAGCGGTGTTTTTTGTAGATCCAGCCGGAATTGTAAGAGCATTAATTTATTATCCTTTAAGTTTAGGTCGTAATTTTGATGAATTGTACAGAGCATTAATCGCCATGCAAACTTCCGATAAATTTAATGTGGCAACTCCCGCAGATTGGAATCCTGGAGATGATGTCATCGTTTCTCCTGCAGGATCTTGTGGTGTAGCCGAAGAAAGAATGAACAGCACAGACGAATTAGAATGCGAAGATTGGTTTTTCTGCACCAAAAAATTAGATAAAGATCTAATTCTAAACGAAATTTTAAAAAAATAACATTTAAAAACCAAAAGAGCATTGTTACAAATGCTCTTTTTACATTCTAAAAATCCTTTTATGGAAGACATGATTTTTTATGATCGATTGCAATTTGCCTTCACGATCACCTTTCACTACATATTTCCGCAATTAACGATGGGATTGTCTTTATTGATCGTCTTTTTCAAATGGAAATTCTTAAGAACTAATGTTGATAAATACAACAATGCTGCAAAATTTTTCATGAAGATTTTTGCCATCAATTTTACAATGGGAGTCGTCACAGGAATTCCTATGGAATTTCAATTCGGCACCAATTGGGCAAAATTTTCTGAATTAACGGGCGGAATTATTGGTCAAACTTTAGCAATGGAAGGCATGTTTTCCTTCTTTTTAGAATCCTCATTTTTAGCACTTTTTATTTTTGGTGAAAAATTAATGGGGCAGAAACTACATTTCTTAACTGGTTTTTTGGTCTTTTTAGGTTCTTGGGCAAGTGGTTGGTTTATTTTGGCAACCAATGCGTGGATGCAACATCCAGTAGGTTATGAAATTTTAGACAATGGCAAATTTGTGTTGAATAATTTTTCTGCACTTTTTAATAATCCTTGGCTTTTACCGGCTTTTTTACACAATCAATTTGCGTCGGTTGTTACTTCTTCTTTTGTAATGGCAAGTATTGGTGCTTTTTATATTTTAAGAAAAAAACAAATAGAATATGGTCAATTATTTTTAAAAACAGGCGTTATTTTCGGTTTGGTTTCCAGCGTTTTATTGGCATTTCCTACAGGTGATTGGAATGCGAAAAATGTAGCAAAACATCAACCGGGAACTTTTGCTGCAATGGAAGGAATCTTTAAAACAGAAGAAAAAGGAGCAGAAATTGTGCTCATTGGTCAACCCAATATGGTTGCAAAGAAATTGGATAATAAAATTGCTGTTCCCAATATTTTAAGTTTTCTAACCTACCAAGAATGGAATAAACAAGTACCAGGAATGGATCAATTTAAAAAAGAAGAATTGCCAGATAATATTCCTGCGTTGTACTATTCTTACCACATTATGGTTGGATTGGGCACCGTTTTTATTGGGGTAATGTTGGTTGCATTCATTTTTTTATGGCGTAAAAAATTATACAAAACAAAACTCTTACTTTGGACGATTATGTTCTTGGTTCCGTTTCCATACATTGCAAATCTTACAGGTTGGTACACCGCAGAATTGGGCAGACAGCCGTATTTGGTTTATGGTTTATTAAAAACGGCAGATGGAATTTCACCCACCGTTTCATCAGGAAATACATTATTCACATTACTCGGTTTTGTAGCACTTTATATGTTGTTAGGTTTGCTTTTTCTACTTTTAGTAGGTAAAACCATAAACGAAGGTCCAAAACCACAAACACATTAATTATGGAAATATTTTGGTTTATAATAATAGCTATTGTTTTAGCGATGTTTTTTATATTAGATGGTTATGATTTCGGATCGGGAATTATTCATTTGTTTTTTGCAAAAAAGGAAGAAGATAAAGAAGTGATTACAAAATCTGCTGGTTTGTTTTGGGATTCTAATGAAGTGTGGCTTGTAGCAGGTGGTGGAATGCTTTTTATGGCTTTTCCCACATTTTATGCTTCGGTTTTTAGCGGCTTTTATTTGCCTTTAATTATCGTTTTATGGCTCATAGTTTTCAGAGCAATTGGTTTGGAATTTAGAGCGCAGTTTAATTATTCTATGTGGAAAGATATTTGGGATGCTTCTTTTGGTGTTTCGAGTTTATTGTTAGCATTATTTTTCGGAATTGCTTTGGGAAATATTGTTAGAGGTGTAAATTTAGGCGGCGTAGAAAATGGAATTTCAGCGCATGAAGGTCATTATTTTTTCTTGCCTTTGTGGGATAGTAGTTTTAGCCCATTAAGTTCTACACCAGGAATTATTGATTGGTTTACCATCATTATTGGTTTAATTTCTGTGGTCACTTTAGCAATGCACGGTGCCAATTGGATTATTCTAAAAACCAATTCATCAATAAATGAAAAACTTAAAAGTGTCATTTTTAAATTAAATATTGCATTGGCAATTCTTACGGTTTTATCACTTTCTGTTTGGCAAATTGTACGTCCAGAATCATTGAATAATTTCTTTGAAAAACCTTATTTAATCGTATTTCCAATCATCTATTTTACAGGATTAATCGGTTTGTTTTACATTAAAAAATTAAAAAAAGACATTTACGGTTTTGTATTTTCAACTTTAATTATTTTAGGTGGAATTACTTCTTCACTCGCCTCGTTATTCCCGATTATTTTACCATCAGTAAATAAAGTGCATGAATCTTTAACCATTTACAATACTTCTGCAGAAGAATATGGTTTATCCGTTGCTTTAGTTTGGGGAATTGTTGGTTTTATTTTGCTATTTGTTTACTTTATCATTCAAAAAAGATTGTTGGGTGGAAAAATTGATAATATGGATTACGGCAAACATTAATTAAATTCTAACCAATGACACAAACATTAATATCTTTAATCAGCATTTTTGTAGGAATTATCGGAGCTAATATTGCGGGTCTAATTTTCAAAAAATATTCTTTTGGACTTATCGGAAATACCATTGCTGGTGTTTTTGGGAGCATTTTTTTTATTAAATCATTTGGTAGATTGGGTTTCGATCCTTTTTCCATCATGAAAACAGGAACGTACAACATCACTTTACTGACAATCAATATTTTGGCGTCCTTATTTGGAGGAGCAATTGGTTTGATTGCCATTAAATGGTTGAAAAATAAAATGAATAAATAGAATCTTAATTTGAATACTTGAATTATTATTTAGAATAATCTTTCAATAATTCTCGATAACTGGTTAAAATTTTAGATTTTGATATAAAACCAATAAAACCTTCTTCTTCATCAACTACAGGTAAATGCCATGCTCCAGTTTCATCAAAAGTATCGAGAATTTCTACCGCATTATCGTTAATATGAATTACAGCTGGTGGAATTTTCATAATATGTTGAATATTTGGCGGCAATTCTTGAGATTTATGTAGAAAATAAGGTCTTATATCGTCCATTGTAAGTACGCCCTGCAAAAAATTTTCTTCATCTACAATCGCAAAAATATTTTTTTTACCATTTTTTATCAATTCAAATAATTCTGAAATTTGAGCTTCTCCTTGTATTGTTTGAGATTGAAGATCGATAAATTTTTCAATATGCAAAGAGTATATTAAATTATTATCATGCTCATTAGAAAATATTTTTCCTTGTTCTGTTAGCAATTTCAAATCAGGATTTATTGGCGAAAACCATTTTCCTATTAAATAAGAAATTACAGCAACAATCATTAGTGGTAAAAATAAATCATAACCTTGGCTGCTTTCTGCAATAAGAAAAATAGCTGTAAGTGGTGCATATAGAACTCCGCTCATTACTGCAACCATACCTGCAAGAACCAAATTACTTGTAGGAACATCCGTTAATCCGAATTGCTTGCAAACCATCGCAAATAAAAATCCTAAAGTTCCTCCTGCAAAAAGTGATGGCGCAAAATTTCCTCCATTTCCACCACTAAAAATAGTAATAGATGTTGCAAAAGCTTTTAGAATTAATACAAGAACCAAAAATAAAATAATTGTCCAACTTCCTAAATCTATATTTCTAAAAATGCTATTCTGAAGGATTTCTGAAGGATTTCCGTTGATTAATGTTTTCAAAGTTTCATAACCTTCACCAAAAAGTGGTGGAAACAAAACACATAAAATAGAAAGAGCAATGCCACCAAACATGGCTTTTTTCAGTCGAGAAAGTTGAAACCTATTGATAAAATGTTCAGTTTTAAGATAAATTACAATATAATATCTTGCATAAAATCCTGAAATAATTCCTAATAATAAATAATACGGGAGATTATGATAATCAAAAGATTCTCTTGCATAAAAACTAAACAAAACATCTTCTTGCAACAATATTCTTGATAATAAACTTCCGCAAACTGCTGCAACTACAAGTGGTATAAAATCTGAAAAAACAACACCCGTTAATAAAATTTCAAAAGCAAACATAACGCCCGCAATTGGCGCATTGAAAGCAGATGCAATTCCTGCAGAAGCTCCTGCAGCAAGTAATAATGTGCGTTCTTTGTATCCTAATCTGTAGGTTTGAGAATAGTTGGAGCCAATTGCAGCACCTGTAACTGCGATCGGACTTTCTAAACCTGCAGAACCTCCTAAACCTATTGTTACAGCACTTTGTATAATTTGAGAATACATTTTTACAGACGAAACGATGCTAGAATTTTGTGCAATTTCGTATAAAATAGCACCTATTCCTTTTCTATCATTTCCTTTGAAAATAGTGATTACAATGAGAGAAGTAAGCACAATTCCTAAAAATGGAAATACCAAATAGAAAAATACTTTTTCTTCAAAATGTACTGAAGTTACAATCCAAAAATGGATTTTATGCACCAAAGTTTTCAATATTACACCAGCCAAACCTGCTGTACAACCTACCAAAATACCTGATAAAATTAAGAATTGACTTCTACTAAGCCTACTGCTTAACCAATGCAACACAAGTTCATAGCTTCGTACTTTTTTCAGTCCGTAACTTTGAAACTCCCTTTTATACTTTAGAAAGCTGACGATTTTTTTTCTTCTGTGAATATTCACTTTGTATTTTTGTCAGATTTGAAACTTAGAAACTGTCTAATTTTTTTAGAAAATAAGAATGTGCAAATTTAAGTGAAATTAAATTCAAAGATTCAGATTCTCGAAAGGAATTTCTAAATTAGCTTTCCTTTTTCATCATTTTTAAAGTGAAAAAACCTAAAAGCAAGATTATAATTCCCATGATTAGCCAAAGCCACATTTTATTTTCAAACAAAGGTTTGGTCACTTTTTCAGGTTTTTGAGGAATAATTTGTTCTGCTCCTAAAGAAATTTCTGAAAGATTTGCAGGTATTTTTTCTATGAAATGAGTTAGGTCAAAATTGGTTTGCTCTGCATTTTTATTGCCATAAACTAGGTAATAATCTGCGGGTTCTAGAAAACGTACGGTCATTATATTTTCTTCTCCTTTAAATTTTATTTCTTGAATATTTAAAATAGGATTATTGCCGTTTTCAATTGTAATTCTAAATTTTTTGGCAATTATTTTTTCTAAAGGAAAATCGTTTTTACCTAAAGAATTGAGCGTTCCTCTACCAATTTCTTTATAATTATATTGATAAGAATTTTCTGTTTTTATACTATCAGAAAGATATTCTACGGAAATTGGTCTGTAAAAATCAAAATTATTTTTCACAATAATTTCTGCTTCATTCTCAAAAACTGGCATTTCTAATTCAACTTCTACAATGGTTTGCTTCGTTTTTTTATTTTGAAAAATATTCTGTTTGGTTGTTTTATAATTTCTAAGTTCGACATTATTATTTTTAATATATTTTATTTCAGCCGATTTTAGATCTACTTTTTCTGTGGTTTTTACAAGAATTCTGTAGAATTTATAGTTGCTTTCTGGAAACAAAAGTTTTGTGAAAGAAAAATTGGTCGCATTATTTTTAATAGAAACTATTCTATAATCTGAAGCGACCGAAAACCATTGATTTTGGTCGTTACTTGCTTCTAAATCTACTTTCCAATTGAAATTTTCATTATTAAAATCGAGATTTATTTCGTTGATGTTGGTATTTTTCGCCAATTCAAATGTGTAGAATTTTCCAGCTTTATTTGAAGATTCATTGATTATTTTGAAAGGCAAAACATCATTTGCCCAACTTAAATCATGACCTTTCCAAACAAAAGCAGCTTCTATCGTATCTTTCTTTGCATTAATTCCAAAAACGCGCACATCTGAAAAATCTAAATTGGTTCTTCCATAGATTTCATTCGGAAGTGAAATTGTATGCCATTGATTATCAATACCTTTTATTTCTCTTTTGAATTTAAAATCTTGCATTTGGCTAAAAGCAAATGAACTAATTAATACAAAAAAAGCTAAAAATTTAATCTTCATTTTTATTTTCATTGTTAATATTATTTTCATCTTCATCAAAAATAAGATGTTTGTATTTATTGTAAAGGAATGATATAATCAGCAAAAGAACGCCTAAAGCTACGAACAAAATCGTTTTAGAACCCGTTCCCAATTGAGAAATATCGTAGAAAAATAATTTAATTAAAGTAATTGCAATTAAAACAATAGCTCCAATTCTGAAATATTGTTTCTTTTTCCAAATTCCTAATGCTATTAAAAGTAGAGAATAAACTCCCCAAAGTATGGATAATCCTAATTTATAAACATCTTGATAACCAGATAAATCTAACCAATGAATCAACTCTGAACTTGAAATCCAGAGAATGCAAATATGCAATAAACAATCGAATATTTTCGGAAATTTTTGCTTCATAAAATCCATCCTATTGTATTGATAAAGAACAAACAAAGCCAATGCTACAAACGCAAAAGAAACATATCTAATCCAAATATAAAATCCATTGGTAGCATATTTTTTAGATAAAACGGGTTCCAAATAACTTTCACGAAGTTCGCTTAATTCTAGCAAACCTAAAGTAAGAAATACGATAATTGCAAGAAGCAAAATTCCTCGATTGATATTTCCTAAAATATCATTTCTAAGTTTATGAAAATTCAAAAACCCTAAAACTGAAATGAAAAACAAGGAATAATTGATTACCCAAATATTTTTAAAATTCATTAAAGAATAATTGTTGGTATAATTTTCTTTAATATTAGATTCTGATGCTTGATAAAGTTGATTCCAATAAAGTTCAATTTCATTTCTGAAAGCAAAATAAGTAATGCCAATTAGAATTCCAGGAATACTGTATTTTAACAATTTATAAATTGATTTCTCAGGATTAAAAGCAGACTCATATTGTTTTTTATTTGAAATAAAATTGATGAAACCAAAGCAAACAATAAACAAAAACGAAGTGAAAAACATGATGTTAAAAATCGGCGGAATCAATTCTTTTACCTCTTGATAATAATAACTTTCGTAGAAATAAGACCAATCTTGAAGCAAACTTATTACAGCAATCGCCATCAAAACATAAGACAATTTCTCGTAAACTGGGACTTTTTTCGTTCTTCCAATCCAAAAAAGCAATGCAGCTTCTCCAATCCAAATTAGAGTTACCCAATTCCCGTTTAATTGTACCGGAACTGCAAGCGTAATGAAAACCAAGACCAAACCAGAAACCAAATAAAACAGATTTCTATCTGCCAGTTTTTTCTTATAAATAACCACACTTACTACAAAATGAATCAATGCATTTGCCAAAGTAAATAGTCCTAAAAGTTCTTCGCCATTTTTCAAATAACTGATTAAACCATAACCTAAACCATAAAAAATAAAGGAATTGATCAACAAAATAACAATATTTGAAATCTCAAATTGCTCTTTTTTCAATAATTTATAGGCTAAAAATGTAAGATAAAAGGTGATAAAATAAATGGTGAAAAATGCAGCTGCAAGATTGAAATGTTTCACATGTTCGTAACCAACAATAAACCAAGCGATTGCAAAAATCCAGGTTAATCCAAACGCAGAATAAAAAAGTGGTTTCCAATATTTTTTGAAAGATAAAATGAGGATTCCTACATTGATTATCGCAATGTAAGTAAGCATAATTTCTACTTTTCCAGAACCATCACTTAGTAACAAAGGAACTGCATAAGCTCCGACTAAACCGATATGTGCGATAATTTGTTTATCATATTTCAAAGCTGCAAAAATGGTGAAAACCGTAAAAATAAACATCAAAACAAATGCGAGCAAATTCGGTATTAAACCATAAAAACTATACGCAAAAAACGTGATGAAATACATAATTGCAATTGCTCCACTCACCAAAACTGCACTATAATTAAGGTATTTCTGCTTCAATTTCATACCAATTCCAAGAAGAACAGCTCCAGAAATATAGCCCAAAATTATTCTTGTCAATGGACTGATTAAACCGTTTTCAATAGAATATTTTGCACCAATTGCTACACCAATTACGGTAATTAAAATACCTATTTTATTAATTAAATTTTCGCCGATGAATTTTTCCCAACTGGAAGTCGATCTCGGTTTTTTCACCTCAGGAATTACTTCCTCAGGAATATTTTGAATATTTGATTTTGAAAAATTTTCTTGTGGAATTTCAATTTTCTCTTCTAAAATTATAGAAGATTCAACTTCTTCTTGCAAGTCTTCTGTGCTACTATTTTGAATTTCAGAATTTGATTCAGAATTTTTTAACAGAAGAATTTCTTTGCTCAACCCTTGTATTTCCTGAGAAAATTCGGAGTGCTTTTTTATGAGCAATTTCATTTGATATTCCAAATGCTGTATTTGAGATTGATTATTATCCATAAATTTTGAAAATAATGCAGAATGATATTCTACTGCAAATAATAAAGCGAATGTACAAAGATTTCAATTGTAATTTTCATTAATTAAAAAACAAGTATTAAAAAATGAACTCGAAGAAATGAACTCTTGAGAATTTACTATCTTTGAAATTGATACTAAAAAGATTTAAAATAGATAATTAATGAAAAACTTTACCCTTATTTTTGGAGCAATTTATGGTTTATTGGCTGTAATTCTTGGGCAATGTTGATTTTTTACTTTTTTAAGAATAAGGTTTAATATTTTTAAATGTAAGAACTATAAAATCTACCAACCATAATTAAATTCCCTAAACTCTAATCTTAAAAGGACGCCTTATTTAGCATTTTATTACCTATATTTGTAAATCAATTACAAAAACGAACTAAAAAATGATAATTAATTTCAGTGTTCAGAATTTTGGCTCTATAAAAGAGAAACAAACCTTGTCTTTTGAAGCAGGGAAATCTACACATTTAGAAGAGTACTATATTATAGAACCAATACCTGGTTTAAGATTAAATAAACTGGCATTAATTTACGGTGCAAATGCTTCAGGAAAAACTACAGTGTTAAAAGCATTAGATTTTTTAAGAAAAATTTGTACAGAACCATTTAATACTAAAACTGAGAAGTTTGATTTTGAACCTTTCCTTTTTGATGAAAACACACCAACTGAAAACACTAAATTTGAACTGGAATTTGTTCAAAATAAGATTAAATATTTTTACGAAGTTGAATTAAATAAAACTCATATTGTAAGAGAAAAACTTTTAAATTACAACCCAAATAAAGCAGTAGTTTTTGAAAGAACAACAAACGAAGAAAAGGAATTAACTTCTATAAAATTTGGCGGTAAGATTGAAAACAAAAGAAAATTAGAAACTAATCTTGAAATACATACACTCTGGAATAATACAGTCATTTCAGGGTTTCTAAAATCAAATGTTGAAAAATTTGAACCAATTGAAAGTATCTATGGTAATTTAATAGATTTATCAGAGTCTCACAATATTGAAAATTTTGTATCTGATATGATTTCAGAATCTTTTTTAAGTAAAAAATTCGTACTTCAAAATCTCATCAAAGCAGATTTTAATATTTCAAATATAGAAATAGAAAGAAAAACTGAACCTTATTCGTTAGAAGAAATAGATGGACTGAAATCAAGTTTAGGAAATGATTTAAGTGATAAAATACTTTCAATATTTGAAAAACATGGAGGACTTCATCATACCACATTGAATGTGAATTTTGAACATATTGTAAACAATAATAGATATCACCTACCAATCAAACACGAATCAGATGGAACAAGGAAATTTTATGGTTATCAATCTTTATTAAGTAGTTTAATATTTGATAGAAAAATTATTGCAGTTGACGAATTAGAATCCTCTCTTCATCCAGATTTATTCAATCATTTCCTTTTAACTTATTTAGTAAATGGAAAAAAAGAATCTCAACTAATTGCCACAACTCACAATAGGGAAATTTTAAATAATAAAGATATTTTTCGTGACGATGCTATTTGGTTTACAGACAAAGATGAAAATTCTGCAACTGAATTGTATTCATTAGCAGATTTTGATTCTTCTGTGATAAGAGATAAAAGTAATGTTCTAAACGCTTACAAATCTGGAAAATTGGGTGCAGTTCCTAATCTTGGAGATTATTATATTGATTTGGAGGATGAGAGCTAAGAAATTTTTTTTTAATAAAGGAAAGAAAACTTTTGCAATTGTTGGAGATGGCGAATGCGAAAAGTGGTATTTTCAATTGTTGAAAGACAAAGAAAAATTGACCATCAATATTCTTCCCCAATTATTAAAAAAAGCTTCTCTAAAAAAACAATACGAATATGTTGAAGATTTATCAAAAACATATGATAAAGTTTTTTGGATTGTCGATTATGATGTGATTGAAAGAGAAACAAGAGAATGCAAAAAAGGCGAAGAAAAAAGATGTGATGAATTTGCAAGATATTATAAAGAACTTTCATCAATGGATAATGTGGAAGTAATTGTTGTAAATTCTTGCTTTGAATATTGGCTTTTACTTCATTTCACATTCCGTAATAAAAAATATTTAGACTGTGGAGAAACTGGCAAAGATTTAAAAAAGGAATTTTCTGGATATGAGAAAACAGAAAAATTTTATAAGAAAAATAATCAAGACATTTATTCGCAACTTAAAAATAAGCTTCCCACAGCAGTAAAACATGCTAAAAAACTTGGCGATTTTGATTTAAACAGTCCAAACGATCCAGTTTGTGAAATACATAAATTATTTGATAAAGATGGTATATTCAAAACAGAATAGAAAATGAATTCTCAAATTAATATTTTAGAATTTTTCAATAATGGTCAGAGTTTTTTATTTTTAATTTAATCATGCTTAAATCTGAAATTTTTTCTACTTTTAAACATATTTTTTTAAATGAAGAAAATTTACCTCTTATTTTTGCTTTTCGCAACTCCGTTTTTCTTTGCTCAAAACTCCCAATTGTATTATTCGGGAAAATTCATGAATTCCAAAGATAAACCTCAAAATTTTCTTAAAATTCTAAACAAAAATAATGGCATTTCAGAATTGACAGATGATGAAGGTTTTGCAATTATACAAGCCAGTGTTTACGATACTTTGGTTTGGAATAATGGTAAAAACACACTTGTAATTCAACAATATAACCTTCGAGAATTAAAAAATATTCTCGAAAATAAAAATCCAAAAATTTATTCTGATAAAATTTATAGCAAAGCGTACGATAGCTTGGTGCAAAATAATGAAAAAGACAATTTTAGTATTTTAGGTGTAGAAAAAAAACTCAGCAAAAATTCTAACACCTATTTTTCTACCATCAGAAAATTGAAATCAAAAAATGATTCTGTTGTAAAATTAAAACAACAAAATCAAAATTTTATCATTATTAATGGTGGTTTGCTCACTTCTGCAGAACTGAAAATACGAAACGAAATTCCGCAAACGCAAACTAAATATGCACAAGGAAGATCGCAAAACGGCGCTTTAATTTGGAAAGGTGCAGAAACCAATGAAATGTTCAGTTTTGGACCAGAAATTTCTACTCTTGGTTTTGATAGTTCTGCTTATGAATATGACAATTCAGGCAAATTAATCCCAATTTCTAACGGAATTTCTCCTGCAAAAATTTATGATAATAGTATTTTCCAAGAAGCGGTAAGTTTTAATAATCAATTGAATTTCAATGTGATTTTTAAAAAAAATTATAGCGAAAAATTGAGATTATCTGTAGATTTTGGGCAAGAAAAAAATGAATCTTATTTGCAAAAGCAATTTGATATTTCTAAAAATTTTAAAACAAAACTAAGTGGTAGTATTTTAGGTTTTCATTTAAACGCCGCATTTAATTTTGACGAAAATAAAGCCACGAACACCAATAGAATCGGACTTTACAACAGAGCGTATCAAAATTCTTTATTGACGCCAATTTCATTTTCGAATGCTCAAAAAATTTATTTAAATAACGGAAAACAAAGAAGTTATAGCCAATTTGCCGATAATCCAGAATTTCTTTTTGATCAAAAAAATAAATATCAATTTGAAAATAATGGAAAGCAATATAGTTTTGGATTAATTAAAAATTGGAACGATTTCAAAATTGATATTAAACAATCTTTTGAAGAAGAAAACATCGTAAACAATGATGAATACAAACCTTCTACAAACGGATTTATCAACGGAATTTCCAACCAGAGAAAGCAAAATAATCAATTTTATAATTCCAGTATTTATTCTTCTTATGAATTTGGCGGCGATATGAAAAACATTTTCAGTTTTACCCATTTATTGAACCGTCAAAAAATAAAGATTGATCAAAATTTAAGTCAAAATTACCTTTATGAAAGGACTTCACAAGATTATTTATTCAATTACAAAATGGATTTTAATGATTATGATGATTTTGAATTTGGTGTAAATCTTGGAAATTCGTTCTACGCTTCTTCCACGGCTTTAGAAAATGCATTTTGGTTGCCAAAAACAAGTGCCTATTTCACTTTTGAAAATATTTTTGATTGGCGAAGATTAGACATTACATTTCTCGGTGCTTTTACCCAATTTATTTCTGAACCCAATATGAGCAAATCTTACGGAAGCTATGCTACAACGCAATATTCTGCTCAAAATATTGCCAATTATTTCCCTATAAATGAAGTAGATTCTTTTAAAAATATATCTACGATTAATGGAAAAGAGTGGAAAACAGGCATAAAATTAAAATTCGGTTACAAACTTTCTTTGGAAGCAGAATATTTTAACAGAAAAATTACAGATGACGTTTTTCCAGTTTTTGAAAGCAATATTTTAAAATTAAAAAACCTCGCAAATCATACTTTAGATGGTTTTGATGTGAATTTCAATTTTGATAATTTTAGAATTGCAGATGATTTTTTCAGTACTCAAAAAGTATCTTTTTTTAAATATAAAAATGTTGTAAATGATGTAAAATCTGGATATAACAATCTTCCGATTTCAGGTTTTAGTGATGTTTATAAAACTTTAGCACAAGGCGAAATTCTGGGTGCAATTCGCGGTTCTTATTATGAAAGAAATGCAAACGGACAGCTCATTATTGATGAATTTGGCTATCCTAAAAAAGCAAATGGATTGAAAATTATTGCAGATCCAACACCAGATTTTGTGATGAAGTTTACGCATCAATTTAATTATAAAAGATTTTCTTTAGATATTAATTGGGAATGGAAAAAAGGGGGCGAAATCTGGAACGGTACTGAAGCAGTTTTAGATTATTATGGAAGATCTCAAAATTCTGCAGATTTAAGAAATACTTCCAATTTTATTTTTTCTGGTGTAAATTCTAACGGAAATACCAATCAAATTCCAGTTGATTTTTACAATATCAATCAAGATGTTTCGGAAAATAGATGGACCAGAAATGGATATCTAGGAGTTGCAGAAGATTATGTAGAAAAAGCAGATTATGTGAGAATAAATTCTATTTCTATTTCTTCAAAATTGGGGGAAAATAAATACCGAAATGCTTTATCCATCACTTTTTATGTGAACAATATTCTGCTTTGGCAAGCTAAAAAAGGAGCAGATCCAAATCAAAATTTCTACGATTTAGAAAACGGAAGTGGTTTAGATTTTTTCAATTTACCTTCATTCAAAACTTTTGGTTGTGCTGTTTCTTTTAAATTTTAAGCTTATGAAAATTCTAAATAAAAAATACATTTTCGCTTTTATTTCAGTTTTTTTGATGGCTTTTTTTGCAGCTCAAAATCAGTTTTCAGATTACACGAAAGAAAAAACATACGTACAAACCAATCACGTTTTCTACAAACCTGGAGAAGAGCTTTTTTTTAAAATTTACATTGTAAAAGCAGAAAATAATCTTCCGTCAAACATAAGCAAAGCAGTGCATTTTGAATTAATAGATCCAAGTGGAAGCATCGTAAAAAAAGAAAATTATGAGATAAAAAACGGAATTGCAGATGGGTATTTCTATTTTTCTAATGATATGAAAGGCGGAATTTACAAGTTAAAAGCCTACACCAATTGGATGTTGAACGAAACTCCGAAAAGTATTTTTGAGAAAGAAATTACGCTCCAAAAAATAGTTTCGCCCAGAATTTTGATGAAGCTTGATTTTCCAAAAAAAGGATATGGTTCCGGAGATGAAGTTTTGGCAGATTTCTCTATGAAGAGACTTAGCAATCTTCCAATTCCTTTCTACGAAGCAGATTTTGTTGCAATGCATGATGGCGAAAAAATTGCTGAAGGAAAATTAATCACCGATAAAGATGGGAAATATTTGCTGAAATTCAATTTGCCAAAGGTTTTAAAATCTTCTGATGCACTACTTACTATTAAAGTAGATTTTGATGGTTTTACAGAATCTATTTCTCGAAATATTCCTATAGTTTTAAATAAAGTGGATTTAAAATTCATGCCAGAAAGCGGAACTTTCATCAATGGAATGGAGCAAAATATCGCTTATAAAATCGCAGATGAATTTGAAAAACCTGTAGATGCTGAGTTAGAAATTTTCAATAATAAAAATGAAAAAATCGCAGAAACTTCTGCCTACAATTTTGGGATGGGAAGCTTTCTTTTTACCCCAAAAAATGGAGAAACCTACTTTGCAAAAGTGAAAAAACCTGAAAATATTACAGAAATATTTCCATTGCCAATTGCTACAAATGATGGTATTTTATTAAATATTACAAAAGAAAATAACGAATTTAAACTTAAACTCAATTCTACAAAAGCCAGAAACATCATTATTAAAGGCGGTTTCCGAGAGAAAGAAATTTATAGCAAAACCATTTCAGTTCAAAAAGGAATCCAAGAAATTTCTATTTCAGAACAAGATTTACCAATAGGAATTTGCAGATTTACTCTTTTTGAAAATGAAATTCCATTGGCAGAAAGAATCGTTTTTGCGAATGAAAACAAGCAACTTCAAATAAAAATTACACCCACGAAAAAGAATTATTTGCCAAGAGAAAAGGTGGTATTGAACATAGAAACTTTAGACGAAAACCAAAAACCAATCCCATCAAATCTCGGAATAAGCGTGATTGATGATAAACTTTGGACTTATGCAGATGATAAGCAAAACCACATCACTTCTTGGCTTTTGCTGGATTCTGAATTGCGTGGAAAAATAGAAAGACCCCAATTTTATTTTGATAAAAAAGAAGAAAAAGCGAGCAAAAGTTTAGATTTAGTAATGCTTACGAATGGTTACAGATATTTTGAAATGATACCAGAAATCATCAAAAATAACAAATATAAATACCTTCCGGAAAAGAAAAACCCAATTTATGGAATTGTAGAAGATGAAAATAAAAAACCTGTAAAATCTGATGTTTACTTAGTTTCTGAAAATAAAATTTTGCAACAAACAACTTCAGAAGATGGTTTATTTTATTTCTCAGATTTAGAAAATTCTAATCGAAATACCTTGATTGCAAAATCTCCGAAAGCAAAACAGGAAGTGAAAATAAGAATGTTGGCGTATAAACTGAATGTAAATCCGCTGGAAAAACAAAAACTGAAAAATATAGATGTAGAAGAAATCATCAAAGAAGTAGAAATAAAAGAAAAGCCAAAAACGGAAAATACCGACAAGCAATTTTCTGAAAACAAAAGGAAAAGAAGTGTTTCTGACACCATAAAAACACAAGATATTGAAGAGGTTGTAAATATAGGATACGGAATTAAGAAATCAAATTTAACTTATGCAGTTTCTACGGTTTCTACTAACAATTTCCCAAATGCAAACCTTTTTTCAGCTCTTCAAGGACAAGTTTCTGGACTACAAATCTCCCCAACTTCTGGAAGTTCAGGATCAAATACAAATGTAGTTATTAGAGGAATTTCTTCTATTTCTGCTAATGCAGATCCTTTGTACGTAATAGATGGAGTAGTAAATAATGCAACCCAATTTCGCAATTTGAACAATAATGAAATTAACAGTGTTTCTATTTTAAAAGATGCTGCTGCAACTTCAATTTACGGAAGTCGTGCTGCAAATGGAGTTATCGTAATTAATACCAAAAACAGCAATACTTCTAACCTAAAAATAGATATTACGCCGAAATCCTATTATGATGTTTTCACAATTCCGAGAGATAGTTTGACCAATTATTCCTATTCAAGAAATTTCTCTTATCCAGAATATAAATCTACAAACACCGTTTATCGCCATGATTATCGAGAAGCAATTTATTGGAATCCCGTTGTAGAAACCAACAAAAATGGAAAAGCAAAAGTAGAATTTTATAATTCTGATGCAAATACCACTTTCAGAATTATGACAGAAGGAATTTCTGCAAAAGGACTTATTGGTAGAGATGAAACCACGTATGCAGCACAAAGTTTGATTTCTATAGATGCAAAAATTCCGCAATATGTAACCAGAACCGATGAAATGTGGATTCCTGTTGTCATCAAAAATAATTCTTCCGAAACCAGAAAATTAACGATGGATGTTGTAGTTCCAAATTACATAACTGTTTTACAATCAGATAGTTTATTGGTTTTAAAACCACTAGAATCGGGCAAATTGTTTGTAAAATTTAAAACGGATACAACCACCAATTCCAACATTCAATTCAGTATAAAATCTGGAGATTTCCGAGAAACGATGATTCTTCCTTTAAAAGTTGAAGAAAAAGGATTTCCACATTATTTTTCTATTATTAATAATAAATCTGAGGATATAAAAATCGACATTCCAAGTATAATTCCGGGAACTTTATCTTCTTCTTATCAAGTTTTTGATAATTCTGCAGTTAGAATGTTTGAAGATTTAGAACGTTTGAAAAGAGAACCACATGGTTGTTTCGAGCAATTATCTTCCACCGTTTATCCGAATATTTTCATCTTAAATTATCTAAAATCTGCCAAGAAAATAAATACTGAAACCGAAAAAGAAGTAATTCAAAATCTGAAAAAAGGTTTTCAAAAAATGTTGAGTTACAAGCAGAAAGATGGAGGTTTTGGCTATTTTTCTTCTTCAGAATCTGATGTTTCTATTTCTGCTTTTGCATTGTTAGAATTTACAGATTTAAAAAAATATGTGAATATAGAATCAAAAATTTTGCAAAATCTATCCGCTTCTATTTTATCTAAAAAAAATGCAAACGGATTATTTGAAGTTAGAAAAAGCTACGAAGCAAAAAATTCTTATTCAGAATATTCTTGGGCAAGAAATATGTACGTTTTGTATGCACTTTCTAAAGTTGGTTTCAAAAATGAAATAGAAGATACTTACCGTGTTTCTTTAGCAAGAGTTTTGGCGACAAAAGACACCTATCAATTGGCTTTGATGGCAAATACAGCGCATTATTTAGGTAAAATTGACGATAAAAACACATTAATTAAAATTTTAAATCAACAATACGAAAGTAAAAACACCTCTATTAAAAGTACATTCACAGGTTCAAGTGGAAATTCTGCAGCATCAGAAACGCATGCACTTTACTTAATGGTTTTGCAAAAAAATAATGAATTAAACCCAATAGAAATTACAAAAATTGCCAACGAATTCATCATGAATAATGGTTATTATGGTTTTGGTTCTACACAAGCAACAAGTTTGGCTTTGGAAGCACTTTCCAGTTATTTTGCTAAAAACGAACAACTTTTCGGAACAGAAAAACCAGAAATAAAAATAAACGGAGCTTCGGTTTCACAAAATTTAAGTATTGCATCTGCTTATAAAGAAGGAAACAATTTAATTAATGTAAATTACCCTTCAACAAAAGGTTTACCGTATAAAATCGATTATGGATATTACACTTTAGAAGCTCCAAAAAGTGCAGAAATTCCTTTAACATTGGAAACAAAACTAAAAAATGAAACAGCAAAAGTAGGAGAAACCAACAGATTGAGCATCACCATTAAAAACAAAATAAACGGACAATTACCGATGACCACAGCAAAAATTGGAATTCCGGCAGGATTATCTTTGCAAAATGCGCTCCTCAAAGATTTAATAGATAAAAAGCAGATTTCTTATTATGAAATTTTCGATAATTATCTGGTTTTATATTGGGAACATTTTGATGCCAACGAAACAAAAGTGATTAATTTGGATTTAAAAGTAGAATTTGCCGGAAAATATACTGGAAAAGCCAGCAATGTATATCTTTATTATATGCCAGAATCAAAATTTTGGAATGAAGGAATTAGCACGAAAATAGAACCTTAAAATGGATTCGAAAATCAGAAAAAAGTTTGAATGTTTTAGTGTTTCAAAATACTATCTTTGGACTTTAAAATAAAATTTAAAAATATTAAATGAAAAACACCACACTCATTTTTGGGGCAGTTTATGGTTTACTTGCCGTAATATTCGGAGCTTTTGGAGCTCACGCTTTGAAAAAAATAATTTCTGTAGATAAACTCAGCATTTTTGAAACCGGAGTTCGCTATCAAATGTATGCCGCGTTTTTTTTATTAATAGTAGGTTATATTTTAAAATTTGAAACTTCATCAGAAAAATGGATTTCTATATTAATGATTACAGGAACTTTTCTATTTTCATTCAGTATTTATCTTCTTGCTTTCAATGAAGTAGCATCAATACCTTCAAAAATTGTTGGACCAATCACGCCAATTGGTGGATTATTGATGATTATTTCTTGGGCAATGTTGATTTTTTATTTTGTGAAGAATAAGGTTTAATCAACAAAAGAAAATTGAAGTTCAAAAAAATAGAAACTGAAACGTTCTATCTTATCAATTTTTCTTAAATTTGTAATTCTTATAAAATTTAAAAATAAAATCTAAATAATATTATGAATCTTCACGAGTACCAATCTAAAGAAATATTAGCAAAATATGGTGTTGCCATACAAAATGGTTATGTAGCAAATTCCGTAGAAGAAGCTGTAGCAGCCGCAGAAAAATTAACCACAGAAAGAGATGCAAAAGCTTGGGTGGTAAAAGCTCAAATTCATGCAGGTGGTCGTGGAAAAGGTGGCGGTGTAAAGTTTTCTCCAAACATGGAAAAACTAAAAGAAAATGCTAACAACATTCTTGGAATGCAATTAATTACTCCACAAACTTCTGCAGAAGGTAAAAAAGTACACTCTATTTTGGTT
>CAXYUO010000016.1:0-20836 GCA_964292185.1 uncultured Frigoriflavimonas sp. | reverse complement strand
TCTTAGAGCTTGTTTAAATTTTTTATAAAAATAATTTTAACCACAAAAGGAACAAAAAAATGAGCTTAAATAATTCTTTTTAAAGTGAAAATAAGGCACAATACACTTATTTTTACTTTAAAAAGTGTTTAATTTTCTTAAACTTTTGTGCCTTTTGTGGTTTTAATACTATTTTAAACAGGCTCTTAATGGTTAAATTTTATTTATCGTTATAATGTCCCAAAGCAGAAACTAAAATCACAATAATTTCATTTTCTAAATCTTTTTCTACTTGGACAATATAGTTTCCCATAGATTTTCAGATTTTATGACTTTATAATTCTCTTTTTTATAATTATTTTCAAGAAGGTCTATTCTTTTTAATAATTCAGGATTTGTTATCTCATTTTCTTCACTTTCATTTATTTCTAAATTTAAAGCTTTAAAAAATGTTTTTATTAATGATTTTTCCTTTCTATTTCTCGGTTTTACACTTATTATTGTCATAATTATGTTTTTATCAAAGATAATAAAAATTCTATTTCTTAGCAGCTGGTTTTTTCGCAGGTACTTTTTTCGCAGCTGGGTTTTTCTTAGCTGGTGCTTTTTTGGCTTTTACTTTGAAGGCGTTTTTATCTTGATCTGTAATCCAATTTTTCACCTCTTCCAAAGAAACTTCTTTCAAATCTTCGGCTTCATATTTTTCGCCAGCTTTGGTTCTCGGAATTTTAAAAATCACTTTTCCTAATTTTACAATCGGTCCCCATCTTGCATTTTCTATAGAAATTTTTTCATCTTCCCATTGTTGAATATAACGATTGGCTTCTTTTTCTAGTTTAGCTTCTATCAATTCATTAATATCATTTTGTGATAAATTTTCAAAATTATATCGTTTCGGAACATTGATGAAAATACCATCATACTTAATAAAAGGTCCAAATCTACCCGTTCCTTTTGTAACTGGCTCTCCTTTGAAAGAAGAAATCGGTGCATCTGCAATTTTCTTTTCTTCTATAATTTCTATCGCTCTTGCATCATCTACAGCCAAAGGATTTTCTCCTTTCGGGATACTGATAAAATCTTCTCCCCATTTCACATAAGGTCCGAATCTTCCAACTCCTACCAAAACTGGTTTACCTTCAAATTCTTTTAAATCAAATGGGATTTTAAATAATTCTAATGCTTCTTCAAATGTAATGGTTGCAATGTTTTGATGAGCCATTAAACTTGCGAAAATTGGTTTTTCTTCGTCATCTTGCTCTCCAATTTGTACCATCGGACCAAAACGCCCAATTCTTGCAATCATTTTTTTGCCAGATTTCGGGTCTGTTCCCAATGTTCTTTCGCCATTTGCTCTGTCTGCATTTTCTTGAACATCTTCTATTTTTGGGTGAAAATCTTTGTAGAAAGTTTGCAAAGTTTCTTTCCATTTTTCTTCTCCATTGGCAATATCATCAAAATCTTGCTCCACTTTTGCAGTGAAACCATAATCTAGAATTTCTGCAAAATTAGCCGTCAAAAAATCAGTAACCACTTCTCCAATATCTGTTGGGACAAATTTATTTTTATCTGCACCAAATTTCTCTTCCAAAATTTCTTTTTTCAAAGTTTTGGTAAGCGTTAATTTAGAAATTTCTCTTATTTGAGCATCTATTTCTCGCTTATCTACGTATTCTCTATTTTGTATAGTTTGTATTGTAGGAGCATAAGTAGAAGGTCTTCCTATTCCGAGTTCTTCTAGTTTTTTCACCAATCCTGCTTCCGTATATCTTGCACTTGGTCTTGTATATTTTTCTGTTGCAGTGATTTTTTTATAGGATAAAATTTCGCCAACAGATACTTTTGGTAGCAATTTGCTATTATCTTCTGCATCTTCGTCATCATTTTTCACGATTCCGTACGCTTTTAGGAATCCTTCAAAAATAATAACTTCTCCTTGAGCTTCAAAATGCTGCGGAAGTTTAGCATTTCCTATTTCTATTACCGTTTTTTCTATTTTTGCATTCGCCATTTGCGATGCTAATGTTCTTCTGTAAATTAATTGATACAGTTTATTCAATTGTGCATCTGGAACAGATTTCAAACCAAAATCTGTAGGACGAATTGCTTCGTGAGCTTCTTGTGCAGATGCAGATTTGGTTGTGAATTTTTTCGGATTAGAATATTCTTGTCCAAATTCTTCAATTATTTGAGATTTCGCACCATTTATTGCTTCTTCTGAAAGATTTACAGAATCTGTTCTCATATAAGTTATGAATCCTTCTTCGTATAATCTTTGTGCAATTCGCATTGTATTGGTTACGTTGTATCCTAATCTATTAGACGCTTCTTGTTGCAAAGTAGAAGTTGTGAAAGGTGCAGAAGCTGAGCGAGTTCCAGGTTTTTTTTCTACATTTAATACTTTAAATTCTGTATCTTTTGCTAAATTTAAAAACGATTCTGCTTCAGATTCTTTGATGAAATCTTTCTTTAATTTTGATAGAATATCTTGTTTTTCATTATTAATGAAAATTCCTTCTACTTTATAAGAAGAAGTGGTTTGAAAATCTCTAATTTCTTTTTCACGTTCTACTACCAACCTCAAAGCTACAGATTGAACTCTACCAGCAGAAAGTCCTGTTTTCACTTTTTTCCATAAAACTGGCGACATTTCAAAACCTACAATTCTATCCAAAATACGTCTTGCTTGTTGAGCATTTACTAAATTTTGATCTATTTTTCGAGGATTTTCTATTGCTTTTAAGATGGCATTTTTGGTAATTTCATGAAAAACAATTCTTCTGGTTTGTTCTTCTTTCAATTTTAATTCTTCAGCTAAATGCCAAGAAATGGCTTCACCTTCGCGATCTTCATCGGAAGCAAGCCAAACCAAATCTGCTTTTTTTGCTGCAGCTTTTAATTCTGCAACTAGTTTTTTCTTATCTGCGGAAACTTCATAATCTGGAGTGAAGGTTTCTAGATTGATACCCATTCCTTTTTTCGGCAAATCTCGGATGTGCCCAAAGCTGGATTTCACTTCAAAATCTTTCCCTAAATATTTCTGTATGGTTTTCGCTTTTGCAGGAGATTCTACAATTACTAAATTTTTCGACATAAAAGAATTTTTGCAAAAGTATATTAATTTTTTATTTATTGCTGTTTTGCTTGGAAAATATAGTGTATTTATTGATCTTTTCCAAAAATATGTTGGTAGTTTTACTTTTATTTAGTTTAAAACAACTCACTAATTTTAATGTAAATTATTAATTACCAATGTTTTAATATAAAAAACTTTAATAAATAACAAAAAAATGTTTTAAAAATCCAATGATTTGTTTCGTTGGATTTTTTTGGTTCAATTTTTTGAAAATATTTAATGAAAATTAAATTTATTATTTGCACTTTGGAGAATTAATATAATCTAATTCACTTTCCTTTAAAATAATTTGCCAGGTAGGGAATTCCTTTGGAAATGGTATGTTATCAGAATTTTTAAAAGTAAATTTTCTCATTTTTGAATGATTGCTTGGATATTTAAAGTATTTACCATGTGAACTTTTTACAAAAAATAAATTGTTTTGAATATAAAAGAAACCATTGATGTTTTTTCCATTTTTTAAACCGTCAATAAAAGTAACATAAAAAACTGTCTTTTCGTTTTGCAGAGCTTTACTAATTACAAAAAAATGGTTTTTTATGTTAAAAGATTTGCAATTATTTTTTTCTGAAATAATTGAATTTAAAGATTTTTGCAAAATACTATCAACCACAATCAACTCAGCAGCTTGAAATTTCACAAGGTGCTTTACATTTTTTTGAGAAGAGATTAAAATTCCATTAAATACAAATAGAATTATTATTATTTTCATCATACTTTCATCTTTTCAAATGTATTGCGTTTTGCTTTTTGTTGTAGATTATACCAGTAAAAATAACGGTTTGAGTGTTTTCATCAATAAAGAAATGGATATTGTAAGGGAATATTTTTGGGTGAGCTATTCTTATATTTTTATACCTGATGGAATAAGCTGAAGGCATTTTTAAAATTTTTAGAATACACTCTTCAATTGCAATTGCAAAGCGGACTTCCAGTCCAATTTGTTGATCTTTGTACCATTTTTTTGCTTTTTGTATATCAATAGAAACTTCGTCAAAATATTTCGCTTGATACATTATATTTTTCGTTTAAGTTCTTCAAAAAGATTTTCAATAGGTTGTAATCTCTCGGGATTTTTATCAATTTTTTCTAATCTATTATCAATAAAATCTTTTTCCCATTTTGGTAAATCTTTATTCAAATCGTCCACATCGGGATATTGGTGCTTTATTTTTTTCCATTCTTCAATAGGGATAAAAACACCAGTTGTATTTCCTTTTGTATCGTGTATATATTGCAGAACCATGATTTAGAATTTTTAATTATCATTTCAAAGTTAGCAAAAATTCTTATCTTTCCTTTTTAAAATTTAAAATCAATGATTAGAAATATTTTTATCATCGTTCTTGCATTTTCAGCAAATCTTCTCTTTTCTCAAAAAGGTTCTTATTATCAACAAGCTGCTTCCTACAAAATGGACATCGATGTAGATGCGAAAAACCTTTCCTACAAAGGAAAACAAAGTATAAAATACACCAATAAATCCCCTGAAAATTTAGATGTGGTCTATTTCCATTTGTATTGGAATGCTTTTAAACCTAATTCTATGATGGATCAAAGAGTATCTAATCAAGGAACAAATGGAGATTCCAGATTGCAAAAAAATGGAGTTTCACGGTTGGCTTCTATTCCAAAAGATAAAGAAGGTGCGCAAAATATACATTGGATCAAGCAAAATGGCAAAACGCTGAAATTTGAAATCCAAGAAACCATTATGAAAGTGTATTTAGATTCGCCAATTAAAGCAAATTCTACCACAAAATTTGAAATGGAATGGGACGCAAAAATCCCAATGCAAATTCGCAGAAGTGGCAGCAATAATGCTGAAGGCATAGACATGACAATGACGCAATGGTACCCGAAAATTGCTGAATACGATTATGATGGTTGGGCAACTTTCGATTATGTGGGAAGAGAATTTCATGCGCCATTTGCAGATTTTGATATTAATATTAGCATTGATAAAGACTACATTATTGGTGCAGGTGGAACTTTAGAAAATCCTACAGAAGTGAAAGGTTATGTAGCCAATTCAAAAATAAAAACGGATAAAAATAAAAAAGCAACTTGGCATTGGTCTGCAAAAAACATGCTCGATTTTGCTTGGGCAGCAGATAAAGATTATACGGTAGAAAATTTTGATGTTCCAAATGGTCCAAAAGTATATTTCGTCTATCAAAAATCTGAAAAAACAAAATATTGGGAAGAAGCGAAGCCTTATATTTCTAAATTTTATCAGTTTATGAATACCAATTTCGGGAACTATGTCTACCCTTCTTATTCCTTTATTCAAGGTGGAGATGGCGGAATGGAATACGGAATGTGCACCATGATTCTTGGAGAAGCCAGAAGTTTAGAAGGTTTGGTTGGATTGATGGTTCACGAAGGTGGACATTCTTGGAACCAACAAATGATGGCATACAACGAAAGTGTTCGACCTTGGATGGACGAAGGTTTTACCAGTTATTTTGATGATTTAATGATGCATCAATTCTTTCCACCGAAAGAATCTATACCCAATCCCTATTATGGAAGCATAAAGAGTTACGTGAAATTTAATAAATCGGGAAAAGAAGAACCTGCAGGTTGGTTGGGAGATCATCACGACAATGGTTCTGCCTATTCTGTGGCATCTTACACGAAAGGAGAAATGTTTTTGGTACAGTTGGAATATATTGTGGGCAAACCAACTTTAGATAAAATAATGAAAGAATTTTACAAAGAATGGCACCTGAAACACCCAACAGATCGAGATTTTCTCCACATTGCACAGAAAATTTCTGGAATGGATCTCAAATGGTTTCATCATTATTGGATTAATACTACAAAAACCATTGATTACGCCGTAAAAGAAGTGCAATACGATGCAAATTCTACAACCATAACTTTAGAAAAAATAGGAGATATTCCAATGCCGATAGATTTTAGCATCGTTACAAAAGATGAAAAACTAAACAACTATCACATTCCATTAAACATGACCAGAACTTGGAAAAAAAACGATGCGTATGGTGAATTCAAAACTTTAGATTATTGGGCATGGACGCAAAAAGAATATACTTTTACAATACCATTTAACAAATCTCAAATTTTAATTATAGGAATAGATGAAAGCCAAAGAATGGCAGATGTAAACCCGGAAAATAATTTTGTTGAGGTTAATAATTAGTTGGCTCAAATAAAAATATCCAAATAAAACGCACGTCATTGCGAGGAACGAAGCAATCTCAGCAATAAGATTGGAAGCGTGTAAGGATTGCTTCGTTCCTCGCAATGACGGAAAAACGAGTGTATCTCAAAATTATGAAATTCCTTACATTTACGAAAGAAAAACCAAACCATGAACTCCATTGTAATCAATATAGGCAATACCAACATCCGTTTCGGGTTATTTAATGAAGATAATTGCGAAATTTCGTGGATCATCAACACAAAACCATACCGGACAAGTGATGAGTTGCAAATGCAATTCAGCATGATGTACCAAACGCATAAAATCGAAGCAAATACGATTGATAAAATAATTATTGGTTCGGTTGTTCCGCAATTAACGCGGGATGTTTCCAGCGCGATTAGAAAAATTCATGGTAAAAACCCTGTTTTTGTGAGTAGAGAAACCACTTCAGAAGTTGAGCCAAAATCCAAACAAATGGGAACGGATATTTACGCCAATTTGGTGGCTGCACATCATCTTTATCCAAAAAGAAAAAAAATAATTTTCGATTTCGGAACTGCGCTTACCGCAAGTTGCATCTCCGAAACTGGCGAAACTTTGGGCGTAATTATCGCTCCAGGAATCATCACTTCTTTAAATTCTTTAATTCAAGATACGGCACAATTGCCAGAAATAGAACTGAAAAAACCAAAATCTGTGCTCGGTTTAGATACAGAAACTTGCATGCAAAGTGGAATGGTTTACGGATATTTGGGCATGGTAGAAGGTTTTATTGATAGAATAAATGATGAAGTAAAAGATGATTGTTTCGTGATTGCAACTGGCGGAGTTTCACATGTTTACAAGCCATTGACGGATAAAATTCACATCGCAGATAGACTGCACACGTTGAAAGGATTGTATTATTTAGGGAAAGAAACAAACTAAAAAAGGTTTTTAACCGCAAAAGATTTCAGTGCATATTTAGAAAATCAAAAGAAAATTTAATAAACGAATATTTGAAAATCTTCGATTTTCAAAACTAACGTTCCCCTTATGTTTAACTTTAACGCGTACACCTAAAAAAACTTATGTGTAAAAAAATTGTTTGAAAATGAAAATAGGAATTATCGGATGCGGTTGGTTAGGAACCAGAGTTGCACAAAAATTAGAAAACATAATATTCGTAACGACAAGATCAAATGAAAATACAGCTCATCTCAAAAGCTTGGGATTTGAAACTTTTCAAATTGATTTTCAAACTGGTTTTGACTTAAAAACTGCAGAACTTTTTAGAAGTTTAGATGTCGCAATCATCAGTTTACCAGTATCCAAAAAGCGTTTTTCAGTAGAAATGGCTAAAAATGCGCAAGAATTTTTAGGAGATTTTCAAGGTCAAGTGATTTTCTTTAGTTCTGTTGGTGTTTATCCTCATGAAGACGGAATTTACACTGAAAAAAGCACAGAAAATTTAAATAAAAACATTTCCGCAGCAGAAGATTTCTACAAAAATGCTTTTCCGCAAATCAACATTTTACGTTTTGGTGGATTGATGGGCGATGAAAGAAAATTCTCCAAATATTTTGAAAACAAAGCCCTTCCAAAACCCGAAGATCGTGTGAATCATATTCATTATGAAGATATTGCAGAAATTGTTGCCGTTTTAATTAAAAAAAACATCAACGGGAAATTATACAACGTAGTTGCGCCACTTCATCCTACAAAACAGCAGGTTTTCGATTATCAAACCAAGAATTTAGTTTCAGAAATCATGGAATCAAATGATGGTAGAATTGTTTCTGGAAATCTATTGGAAAAGGAATTGGATTATCAATTTTTGAAACCAAATCCGATGGAATATTAAACTTACCTCTTGTTTCTAAAAAACTCCTTCACGATTTCACCACATTCGTTCTCCAAAACTCCAGTTACAATCTCAGTTTTTGGGTGAAGAGAAAGATTTTTATTAATGAAACCTCGCTGTTCATCTCTTGCTCCAATCACCACTTTCGAAATTTGCGACCAATTTAAAGCGCCGCAACACATTACACAAGGCTCTAAAGTAACGTACAAAGCACAGTTTATCAGGTATTTACCTCCTAAATAATTTGCAGCAGAAGTGATGGCTTGCATTTCTGCATGTGCAGTTACATCGTTCAAAGTTTCTGTAAGATTGTGAGATTTTGCAATAATTCTATCATTAGAAACTACTACACAACCAATCGGAACCTCATCTTTTTCGATGGCTTCTTGTGCTTCTTGCAAAGCAATTTTCATAAAATATTCATCGGTAAACATTGGCTCAAATAAAAATATTAATTTTTTAAATTCTCAATTCTGCATAGAAATTGGCAATCGAAATCTATACCGAACTTCTATACCTTTATATTTCGCTGGAGAAAATTTTCCGGGCAAAATATAGGTTGTAATTTCTGCTTGTCTATTGAAAGAAAAATTCTCTCCTGTAGCTTGTACAGTAGAAATACTGCCATCTTTTTCTACAACAAATGTTACCACAGCTTTTAATATTTCATTGGGTTGAGAAAGAAAATCCGAATAAAATAATTGCCCAAATTGCTTCCTCAATTCTGAAATTCCACCAGGATATTCTGGCATAATTTCAACAATATCTGTTTCTATATTTTTATGAATTTCTGTTGAATTTTGTATTGTAAAATTGGGAAATTTCTGCAAATCTTCTTTATTTTTTACTTTTATCAATGCTGCTAGATAAGCTTTGTTTTGTATACTATCTAATTTCGACATGAACTCTGTATAAGTACTAAAAATTTTGGTTTTTTCTATTGATTTTTCCTCTTTTTCGTATTTAGATTTAAAGGCCTCAGAAATCATTACTCTTTGCCCATCATAATATTGTTTCACATACAAAAAATCTTCATTTTGCTGAGATTTTGCAAAACTAGATATAAAAACAAACGCAAAAAGGAGAAATAACCGTATTATAATATAATTCAAAGTCTAAAATTTAGTATTATACGAATCTACAAAAATAAATTTCATAGAAATAAGAGATAGCTTTAATTTTACTTAAATTTGCACTATTGTAAATTTCTGAATTAGAATTTCAGGTTTTTTTACACTAATTCTAATTAAATTCTTCATTTAAGTAGCTGAAAAAAATTAATAATATATTTTTTTTAGCAAACACTTGATAATCATTTAATTATTTAATTATTAATCATTTAATTATAACTTATATGCTACCAAAAATAAATCCTGAAGAAACCACAGCTTGGAAAAAAATAGAAGAACATTTTGAACAAAATGATTTTGAATTAAGCACTTTATTTCAATACAATCCAAAGAGATTTAAAGAATTTTCTATAGAAAGACCAGATTTTTTGTTTGATTATTCAAAAAATTTGGTCGATTCTAGAACTGTTGATTTACTTTTAGAATTGGCAAATGAAACCGAACTGAAACAAGCTATAAACGCAATGTTTTCAGGAGAAATCATCAACGAAACCGAAAATAGAGCCGTTTTGCATACTGCTTTAAGAGATTTTTCTGATAAAGAAATTTTGGTAGATGGAAAAAACATAAAACCAGATATTCAAAAAGTTTTAAATCAAATGAAAGCATTTTCAGAAAGCATTATTTCTGGAAATCACAAAGGATTTAGCGGAAAAGAAATTACAGATGTTGTAAATATCGGAATTGGTGGATCAGATCTTGGTCCTGCAATGGTTTGTACGGCACTTCAACATTTTAAAACAAGATTAGACGTGCATTTCGTTTCTAATGTAGATGGAAATGATTTTGTAGAAAAAGTGAAAAACTTGAATCCAGAAACTACACTTTTCATCATCGCTTCCAAAACTTTTACGACACAAGAAACCATGACCAATGCTGCAACTGCAAAAGATTGGTTTTTGAAATCGGGAACAGAAAAAGATGTCGCAAAACATTTTGTAGCACTTTCTACCAACGTAGAATCTGTGAAAAATTTCGGAATTGCAGAAGAAAATATTTTCGAATTCTGGGATTGGGTTGGTGGTAGATATTCGCTTTGGAGTGCAATAGGATTGAGCATTGTTTTGGCAGTTGGTTACGAAAATTTTGTTGAATTACTAAAAGGAGCAGAAAAAACGGATCTTCATTTTCAAAATACAGATTTTAAAGAAAACGTTCCTGTAATAATGGGACTTTTAGGAGTTTGGTA
The DNA here is from genome assembly GCA_964292185.1 of uncultured Frigoriflavimonas sp. Classification (GTDB taxonomy): domain Bacteria; phylum Bacteroidota; class Bacteroidia; order Flavobacteriales; family Weeksellaceae; genus Frigoriflavimonas. Next base: position 10,384 of record CAXYUO010000016.1, on the reverse strand, counting down.
CCGCAATTTTTATGATTCTTCTACTCACGCAATTCTTCCTTATTCTCAATATTTATCACGTTTTGCGGCTTATCTACAACAAGGCGATATGGAAAGCAATGGAAAAAGCATCGATAGAAATGGAGAATTTGTGAATTATGAAACGGGTCCTGTAATTTGGGGAGAACCTGGAACAAACGGTCAACACGCATTTTACCAATTAATTCATCAAGGAACAGAATTAATTCCGGCGGATTTTATTGCTTATGCAAAATCTAACAACCAAGTTTCAGATCATCAACCAAAATTATTAGCCAATTTTTTCGCACAAACAGAAGCTTTAGCTTTTGGTAAAGATGAAAAAACCGTAAGAGAAGAATTACAAGCTTCGGGAATGGTTGAAAATGACATTGATAAACTGGCAGCTTTCAAGATATTTACAGGAGATTCTCCTACCAATTCTATCTTTTTCAAAGAATTGAACCCAAATACTTTAGGACAATTAATTGCGATGTATGAACATAAGATTTTCGTTCAAGGTATCATTTGGAATGTATTTAGTTTTGATCAATATGGAGTAGAATTAGGAAAAGTGCTTGCAAGCAAAGTGCTTCCAGAATTATCTGATAATCAGGAAACAAGCTCGCATGATTCTTCTACAAATGGTTTAATTAATTACTACAAAAAATTTAAATAAAATTAGCAAATAGAAAATAATATGGCTCAAATTTTAGATGGTTTAAAAACTTCCACAGAAATAAAACAAGAAATAAAGATAGAAGTAACAAAAATAACTGCTTCTGGAAACAGAGCACCACATCTTGCAGCAATTCTTGTTGGCGAAAATGGTGCAAGTAAAGCTTATGTAAACAGTAAAGTGAAAGATTGCGCAGAAGTTGGTTTTCAATCTTCTCTTTTTAAATTTTCAAGTGATGTTTCGGAAGAAGAACTTTTAAATAAAATAAAAGAATTAAATGAAAATCCTGAAATAGATGGTTTCATCGTACAATTGCCTTTGCCAAAACAAATGGATCAAGAAAAAATAATAATGGCGATTAATCCAAACAAAGATGTAGATGGTTTTCATCCAGAAAATTTTGGGAAAATGGCTTTGGAAATGGAGTCTTTTTTACCAGCAACACCTTACGGAATCCTTTCATTATTAGAAAGATATAATATAGAAACTGCAGGTAAGCATTGTGTAATTATCGGTAGAAGTAGAATTGTAGGAAAACCAATGAGCATTTTGATGGGTAGAAAAGGGAATCCTGGAAATTCTACGGTAACGCTTACTCATAGTTATACAAAGGATATTGAAGAATTTACAAAAACAGCAGATATTGTAATCACAGCTTTAGGAAATCCACATTTTTTGAAAGCAGATATGATAAAAGATGGAGCCGTAATCGTAGATGTAGGAATTACAAGAGTAGAAAACGAATCAAAAAAAGGATATTATCTTGCAGGAGATGTAGATTTTGAAAGTTGTGAGCAAAAAGCAAGTTGGATAACGCCAGTTCCAGGTGGAGTTGGACCAATGACAAGAGCAATGCTAATGAAAAACACTATTTTAGCATATAACAACACTATTCTTAAAAAATAAAATTTGGATCAAGATATATTATTAAAAGAAGGGAAAATGTTGCCAGTAATGGAACATTTCTACACCATACAAGGTGAAGGAGCACACACAGGAAAAGCTGCCTATTTCATAAGATTAGGAGGTTGCGATGTTGGTTGCCATTGGTGTGATGTGAAAGAAAGTTGGGATCCAAAACTCCATCCACTTTTAGATGCAGAAGAAGTTGCCAAAACTGCTGCCAATTTCTGCAAAACCATCGTTTTAACAGGAGGAGAACCTTTGATGTGGAATTTAGAAATATTAACCCAAACATTGAAAAATTTGGGTTGCGAAATTCATATCGAAACTTCTGGTGCATATCCAATGAGCGGAATTTTAGATTGGATCACACTTTCTCCAAAGAAAACTGGCTTACCAAAACTAGAAATTTATGCAAAAGCAAACGAACTGAAAATGATTGTTTTTAATAATAATGATTTCAATTTTGCAGAAGAACAAGCTGCAAAAGTAGGGAAAGATTGCAAGCTTTATCTACAAAGTGAATGGAGCAAAAGAGACGAAATCTACCCAAAAATTACAGATTACATTATGGCAAATCCAGAATGGCAAGCTTCTGTTCAAACCCATAAATACCTCAATATTCCATAATTTGAAAAGATTTTTCTTTTTTTATTAGTAAATTCACAGCATGCAAAGACTCAGATATTCTAGATATTTAAAAGGCTTCGTCATATTATTAGACATCATTGTGATTGCCTTGGTTTTTGTGTTTTTCTTTTTTCAAAGAAACAAGCATTTAGATGTAGATTCTCAATTGTGGGAACAAAATACTTTATCCATTGTTTTGCTCACACTTTTCTGGATTTTACTTAGTGGAAGAACAAAACTCTATACCATTCCTAGGAATTTAACTTATACTTTATATCTAGAACGCTTCGTTTCTCACATGTTAATTTTCCTTTTTGGCATTATACTTTTGGGAAAAGTAAGCAATAATCCTTTCTTAAAAAGCGAAAGATTTTGGCTTGCCATAAGTTTGTTTGTTTTATTTTTAATCATTAAATCTACCATATTTTTCACTATTAAATATTTGAGAACTAAAGGTATTAACTATAGAAACATTATGTTTCTTGGCGACCATTCCGATAGTAGAGAAATTCTAGAAAACATAATGAACGATAGAAAAGACTATGGTTTTCGAATAAAAAAATACAACTCTACTGAAATTAGTATTGATTCTCTTCAAAAATTTTGGGAAGAAAAAGAAATTCACACTTTATATTTACCAATAGATGAAACCGGATTACACAAAAACTTGCAAGATGAAATTCATAATGCTGCAGAAAATAGCAAAGTAAGAATCGTATTGGTACCAAACATTTCTTATAATAATTTTTTTGAGTACGAACTCAATTATCTCGAAACTCAACCAATACTTACTCCAGCAAAATTTCCTTTAGATTTTTTTACCAATTTCTCTTTGAAAAGAGCTTTTGATATTCTTTTTTCAATAATTGTTCTCATTTTTATATGTTCTTGGCTTTTTCCGATAATAGCTATTTTAATTAAATTAGATAGCAAAGGCAATGTATTTTTCAAACAAGAAAGATTTGGCTATCATGATGAGGTTTTTTGGTGTATAAAATTCCGAACCATGTACGAAAATGGAGAATCTTCTACAACAACTACAAGAGAAAATGACAGTAGAATTACCAAATTCGGTAAATTTTTAAGAAAGTCTAGTTTAGACGAAATGCCACAATTCATCAATGTATTATTTGGAGAAATGTCTATTGTAGGACCAAGACCGCACATGCTTTTGGTAGATAATTTATATAAAGCAAAAATAGGACGATACACCGTAAGAAGCTTAGTGAAACCTGGGATTACAGGTCTTGCACAAGTGAGTGGATTGCGTGGAGATGTAGGAGATATGAGTATAGAAATGAAAAAAAGAATCTTGGCAGATATTTTTTATGTAAAAAACTGGAGTTTGGTTCTAGATTTTGTTATAATTTTCAAAACAACATTCCTCTTTATCATAGGAGATAAAAAAGCAAGTTAGCAGTATATATTTTTCAATTTAAAACATTAATTTAGCCAAATGATAAAAACTTTTCTCAATGCTTTCGGTGAATACTTCCTATTGATGGGAAAATCCATGAAAGCTCCACAGAAATCTTCGGTTTTTTGGAAACTTTTTATGAGAGAAGTGAGTGATTTAGGCATCAATTCTTTCGGTTTAGTTATTTTTACTTCCATTTTTGTAGGAGCTGTAACTTCTATACAAATGTATAATAATTTCAGTGCCTCAGATTTTCCTATTCCAACTTCTTTTGTAGGATATGCATCAAAAGCTGTTCTTATTTTAGAATTTTCTCCTACCATCATCAGTCTTATTTTGGCAGGGAAAGTAGGCTCGTACATTGCTTCTAGTATGGGAACCATGCGTGTTTCTGAGCAAATAGACGCATTAGATATTATGGGTGTAAATTCCGCAAATTATCTTGTACTTCCAAAAATAATAGCTACTGTTCTATTTAATCCTTTGCTTATTGCACTAAGTATCGTAGTAGGAATTGGTGGTGGATATATGGCAGGATTGGCTACAGGAAACTGGACAACAGCAGATTTCACAACAGGAATTAGAATGTATATGCCGCCACTTTTTTATTATTACGCTTTAATAAAAACACTGGTTTTTGCATTTATAATTGCAACTGTTCCTGCATATTTCGGATATACTGTTTCTGGTGGATCTCTAGAAGTAGGAAGAGCAAGTACACAAGCCGTAGTTTGGACTATGGTGTTCATCATTCTTTCAGAATTATTAATAACTCAATTGGTACTAAGCTAATGATAGAAGTAAAAGACCTTAAAAAGGAATTTGATGGAACCAAAGTATTGAAAGGTATTTCCACTGTTTTTGATAGCGGAAAAGTAAACCTTGTAATAGGACAGAGTGGATCTGGAAAAACTGTGTTTTTAAAATCTTTACTCAATGTTTACGAACCATCTAGTGGACAGATTTTGTTTGATGGAAGAGATATTATGAAAATGACAAGGGACGAAAAGCAAAGTTTGCGTTCTGAAATTGGCACCGTTTTTCAAGGTGGAGCTTTGTTTGATTCTCTTACGGTAGAAGAAAATATCACATTTCCGTTAGATATGTTCACTAATCTTACCTATCGAGAAAAAAAGAGAAGAGCTTTTGAAGTGATGGGAAGTGTACATCTTGATGGAGCAACGAAAAAATTTCCGGCAGAAATATCTGGTGGAATGCAAAAAAGAGTTGCCATTGGAAGAGCAATTGTAAATAATCCTAAATATCTTTTCTGTGACGAACCCAATTCTGGTTTAGATCCTTATACCTCAAATATTATTGATGATCTTTTGCTAGAAATTACCCAAGAATATCAAACAACCACCATCATCAATTCTCACGACATGAATTCTGTGATGACGATTGGCGAAAAAATTCTTTATCTAAAAGATGGTTTGAAAGAATGGGAAGGAGATAAAAACACTGTAATACAAGCCAAAAACAAAAACCTGATAGATTTTGTATACTCTTCAGAACTATTCAAAGAATTGAGAAAATATTTCTTGAGTACCAATATAACTTCTATAGAAAACATCATCACAAAACCACCTACAGATAGTAGCGATTTCTAGTTAGAATTACTTTAATTATTTTTACAAATTTTTATTTCTATTTGAGATCTTCCGTTATTGCAGAAGTTGGTGTTACAAGGGTTTGTTGTTTTGCCAGTTCTGCGGCTTGTTTTTCTAGTTCTAGTTTTTCTATTTGCAATTGCTTGTAATCTTTTCTTTTTTGAGCTTCTTTTATAGAAGTTCCTTTGCTCACGTATCCTACAATTCCACCAATTATCAATCCTATTCCAATTCCTGCAAGAATTCCCATTAAAGTAGTAGGTTCAAAAAGTCTTACGAAAGAGAATTCTGGCATTAAGTAATAAAGCAAAAATGCTACAGCCAAAAGTATAATTCCTATAAATGTTAAATTTTTCATATTTATAAAGTTTAATTAATTAAAAAACCTTCCCAAATTTACTAAAAATCAGAGAAGGTTTTCAAATAGAGTATTATTTATTATTTTCCACCTGCAGCTTTGTAGTATTCCATAGCTTTAGGCATGTATTCATTTAATTGTGCAATTCTATTTCCTGGTCCAGGATGCGTAGAAAGAAATTCTGGTTGTTTTTGCACTCCACTAGAAGCCGCTTCCATTCTATTCCAAAATGCGATAGATTGATTTGGATTATAACCAGCCATTGCCATCAAATAAAGTCCCATTTGATCAGCTTCCAATTCTTGTTTTCTTCCGTAAGCCAAAAGTCCTACTTGTGCTCCAACTGGATAAACTTGCTCGAAAATGGCTGCCAATTTATCATTTGATATGGTACTTCCCAAAATTGCTCCACCATATTGTGCTACCATTGCTTGAGAAATTCTTTCGTTTCCATGACCTGCAAGTGCGTGAGAAACTTCATGTCCCATTACAACTGCCAAACCTGTATCGTCTTTTGTAACTGGCAAAATACCTGTATAAACGGCTACTTTTCCACCAGGCATACACCAAGCATTCAGTTGTTTATCATCTAATAAATTAAATTCCCAATTGTAACCAGCTAAATCTTGTTCTCTACCAATGCTTTTATAATAGGCATTTGCAGCATTTTTTATTTTCACACCAACATTATATACGCTTTGTGCTTGTGCAGTATTTTTAATAACTTTTGCAGTAGATAAAGTAGTCGTGTATTCTTGTGCTGCCATTGTTGCAATTTCAGAATCGTTTGCTATTTGTATGCTTTTTCTTCCTGTAATAGGATTTGTTGTACATGCTATAAATGCTAAAGACAATGCACTAATGCTTAGTATTTTTGAAACTTTCATATTGTGTGTTTTATAAATTAAGACTGCAATTTAGTCAATTTTTATACCAAAACCATGAACTTTAATGTTTATAGCACAAAATTTGCTGTATTTTTTCTAAAATAAATTTAAAACAAATGAAAAAGATACTACTCGCATTATTCGGAATCTTATTTTTCACTTCTAGCTGTACTTCTCAAAATTACATAGAAAGTGGATTACTCAATACGATTGTTCAGCAAAAGCAATTTACGTTTATGGCAGAAAGAGTGGATATTTTGAGTCCAGATGTTGTAAATGTGATTAATTCTATCCCAAATTCTTCTTATGCAAGAATGCAAGATCTAGATTATGGCTACGATATTGTTTTTGAAAACAATGAAATGATCGTGTATTTACCGTATTTTGGCAGAACCTATAATCCAAGTAGAGATTTGGATAAAGCTGGTTTCAAATTCACCAGTAAAGATTTTACAATTGATGAAAAGGAAGGAAAAAAAGGCAAGAAATTATTAACCATAATGCCTAATGATGTCAATAATGTAAATGCTATTTATATGGAGATTTCTCCAAACGGAAAGTGTTATGTTTCCATTAATGCAAATGATAGACAGCCAATTTCTTTTACAGGTTATATTATGAAAAATGAAGTGAAAAAAGGGGATTCTAAAATTAAGAATTAGATTTTTTCATCAATTCTTCCACAAAGTTTTTCGCTTCAGAACTTGGGTTTGCTTTCAATTCTGAAGCATTTTTTTTGTTTAAATCATACAAATCCTGCATTTTAGAATCAGTTTTGGTTTTTTGAAGAATATATTCTTGAACCCAATAATCAAATCTTTTTTCTGCCTGGTTTTTCCTTTTTAAATGAAAACTTCCGCTGCTTTTTGTTTGATTAATATAGTTTGAAATTTCTTCATAAACTTCATCTAAACCAGTGTTTTCTAATGCTGAACCTAATAAAACTGGAACTTTCCAATTTTTTTCTTTTTCTGGTAAAAAATGGAGGGCTCGTTTCAGTTCTACTTTGGTTAATTTGGCTTTTTGCAAATTGTTTTCATCCACTTTATTAATGAAAATAAGATCCACCATTTCCATAATTCCGCGTTTTATTCCTTGCAATTCATCTCCTCCACCAATTATTTTTAAAAATAAAAAAACATCAGAAATATCATTCACCAAAACTTCACTTTGCCCAACGCCAACTGTTTCTATTAAAATTAAATCATAACCAGCAGCTTCACATAGCAATATACTTTCAAAAGTGGTGTTTGCAATTCCACCCAAAAATCCAGAAGTAGGACTTGGACGAATAAAAGCGTTTTCTTCTCTTGCAAGATCTTCCATTCTCGTTTTATCTCCCAAAATGCTGCCTTTGTTCAAAGTAGAACTAGGATCTATTGCGAGAACCGCGACCTTTTTGCCTTTAGAAATAGCTAATTTCCCATAATTCTCAATAAAAGTAGATTTTCCAGCACCCGGAACTCCAGTAATTCCGATTCTCACAGAATTTCCAGAAAAAGTGATGATTTCTTTCAAAATTTCTTCTGCTACTACTCTATGTTCGGCTTTTTTGCTTTCTACAAGTGTGATGGCTTTTGCGAGCAAACGTTTGTTGCCTGTTTTTATACCTTCTATTAATTCTTTTGCACCCAGATTCATAGTTTCAAAAATACGAAAAATGTATCCGTATTTTCTAAAATTAAAATTAAAATGTTATAGATTTGTATAAATCAAAGTATTATGGGAACAATAGAAATTCAAAATAAAGTAAGTGAGGATAAAATAAAAATGGCTATTGATGTTCTAAAAGCTTTAGGAATTACAGCTGTTTTCAGAGAAACTGAAATTAAAATGAACAAAGAAGATTATATCAAAAAAATAGAAAAAGCACGAAAAAGCCCATCAAAAAGAGTTTCAGCATCAGAACAATCAAAAATGTTGGGATTATGAATTTAATGAAAGAACAACTGCAATGGATCTTATTAAAAGTTTTAATCCAAAAGATGGAGATATAGTTTATTGTAATCATAATAAACCGATTAAGACTCAAAAAGCGCATTAACAAACTCCGTTGCTACAATCCTAAGTTCACAAATTAAAATGTAATTAAGGGAAATTCATGTCAAGACTCTTACAACATTTGATTATTGAATTATTAATATAAATACGTCTTTATAGTTGATTCTATGTATTTTTAGTTATATTTACATTCTTTTTTGAAACATTCATTTAAATTTAGTTTATTAATCTTAATTTTTTTTAAATATGCTCAAACATAAAACCTCTGTACTATTTGTAAAAGAAGATGGAAAAGAGAATGGTGTTTTGCAAGTGCCAACTCTTATTCTACTTAATTGGAAGAAGTATTTGAGTATTTTAACTGTCATTATTTTTGTATTAATTTCCATTTTAGGTATTTTTATTTATCAAAAAACAAGTAATAGTTACAAAGAAAAATTAGCAAAAGCTAATAGAATAAAGAGTTTAATAGATTTAGAAAAAGTGAAAAAATCTTTCAAATCTATAGACGAAAGCACAGAAAAAATAAATATTTTTTTACAAGAAAGAGGAATAGAAGATTTGAAATTAAAAAATGCTGGCGGAGGTGAAGAAAATTTTGAAATTACCGACATCAATGAAATTGCAGATTACTACGAGAAAAAAATAAAAAATCTAGAAAATACTATTAAAAATACACCGATGGGCAAACCTTCTTTTGGAGAAATCACTTCTGGTTTCGGATACAGAAGCAACCCATTTTCTGGTGTTTCTACAGAAAGCCACCCTGGTTTAGATTTTCGTGGAGCAATAGGAGATCCCGTGAAAACAACTGCAGATGGTGTTATAGAATTTGCTGGACCAAGAGGTGGTTATGGAAATTGTATCATCATCAAACACAAAGGCGACATAAAAACGCTTTACGGTCATCTTTCAAAAATTTTAGTGAAAGAAAATAGCAATGTAAAAATAGGACAAAAAATAGGTGAAATTGGTAGCACAGGAAGAAGCACTGGTCCACATTTGCATTATGAAATTATTAAAAACGAAGAAAAAATTAATCCTTTAAAATTTATAAAACTATAATTATGTTTAAACTGAATAAAATACTACCAAATTCTAGCAATGGTGCACCTTCAATTACGCAAGCTACATCAAATAACAATAAACAAACGAGTGACAACTCACCTGTTACCACTGTGATAGGAGCAGATGTTGTAATTACTGGAGACATATCTGCTGAAAACAACATTAAAATTGATGGTCACATAAAAGGTAATTTAATCGTGAAAAACACCGTTATTCTTGGTGAAAAATCTTTAATTTCTGGTAATGTAGAAAGTAAAAACGTCATTGTTTATGGTAATATTGATGGCAATATTTCTTGCTCACAACTTACTTTAAAAGTTTCAGGAAAAGTGAATGGAGACATTTCCACACATACTATTGAGATAGAAATTGGCGGAAAATATAATGGTAGACTAAATATGGAAGGTCCAAAACCTCAAAAACCAACTGAAAAAATAGCTAATAAATAATTTAAATATTGGTTTTTTTGTAATTGTCAATTTTCCCGATCTACAAACTATATAACGATGCTTGCTGAGAAAAACCTATCTTTTCGGCAAAATAGGCTTCAAAAAATCTTCCAAACCCTGCTGCACAAAGTCTCCCGACTTTGTGCAATATTGAAAAAAGTACTACATTTGAATAAACTAAAATTTTAAAAGAAGGCTTTTAAATATAACAATTATGAAGGATGAAGTTTGTAAAGCGCAAAGTCTCCCGACTTTAAGCAATGTTGAAAAAAACAGTGCATTTGAATAAACAAAAATTTTGAAAGAAGGCTATATAATTTTTTTAATCTATTTCACTGCCGTCCGAAAGTTTTGTTAAAGTTTGTTAAAAATCCTTGTCGATCCT
>CAXYUO010000015.1:0-20859 GCA_964292185.1 uncultured Frigoriflavimonas sp. | reverse complement strand
ACTTTTCTTTCCTCTTCATCTTACTTCTATATCATTTTCGGAAGCGTATTTTATTTCTTCATTGGTATAAGTGACTTCTCTTATTTCATCATTTTTATTTTCTAATCTTATAAACTGTCCTAATATTTGATTTTCTGGCTCATTTACAACTTCTTGAAAAGCATTTATGCAATCGCTACTATGTGTGGTAGCAAAAACTTGAATATTTAATTTATCTGCTAAAAGAAATATTATTTTCCATAAATCAATTTGTACAGAATAATGTAAACCATTTTCAAATTCATCAATAAAGAGATAACCATCTTTTACATTTACTAAAGCTAATATAATTGTTAAAATTCTATTAATACCATCTCCCATAGATTTTAAAGGAATAGGATTCTCTAAATTTTTCAGTTTTACAATAGGATATCTATCAGACTGACCAATAAAAGTAATATCTTCAACATTTTCTTCAATAATTTTTAAAGATTTTATAATTTCTTCTTGTAATTCAGTAAATACTAAATTATCCCACATAATTGCATTTACACTTTTTTCAATATTATTGGTTTCTATAAAAGAAATAGATGAAGTCTTTAAATTTTTAATATTCTGAGCTGAAATACTTCTAAAATTATTAAGAATTCCTATTTTTTTAATTAATTCTTCATTTATAAATACTTCAATTGCTGGTATATATTGTTGTACAATTTGTTGTACATTATTTATATTTCTTGCAATATTCTGCTCAATATTTCCTTGATCAATCGATAATTTTTTACTTTTATCAGAAAAATTTATTTTTGAATTTGATTCTATTTTACGATTTTTTATTAAACTTGTAAATATGTCATAAACAGTTTTATCATCATTTATCAAAAGTATATTATTATTACTTTGTAAAATTTCTCTTCTTGATGAAAGTTGTCTTTTTAATATATCATGATTAAAATCTGAAACAAATAATTCAATTGCTTGTAATAAATTAGTTTTACCAGTATTATTTTTACCAGTTATTAAATTTACCCTTACAAGATTATTTAATAAAAGACCATCAAGATTTCTAAAATTTGTAATCTCAAATGAATTTATCATTTTTGTATTTTTTGTAAAGTTATTATAATTATTTCAAACTAATAAAACAAATAATTCTCCCTCAATTTTCTCCACTTTCACCAAATTATATTTCGTTAAATTTTTCGAAGATTTATCCCATTTCTTGCCAGAAAGTTGGCTTTTGGTTTTCACATCAGATAAATTCATTGCTTCTCCAGATTTTAAAATTTCGAGAATTAATTTTTCATCTTCATCTAATTCGAAAGTTGGCGTTGCTTTCTCCGGTTTCATTTGTGGGAAAAATAAAACTTCTTGAATGGATGGATTATTGGTTAAAAACATAATTAATCGATCCATTCCGATTCCTAAACCAGAAGTTGGCGGCATTCCATATTCTAAAGCTCGCAAGAAATCTTGGTCGATAAACATGGCTTCATCATCACCTTTTTTGCCTAATTCTACTTGTTTTTCGAATCGTTCTCTTTGATCGATTGGATCATTTAATTCCGTATACGCATTGGCAAATTCTTTTCCGCAAACCATTAATTCAAATCGTTCTGTAAGACCTTCTTTGCTTCTGTGTTTTTTGGTTAATGGCGACATTTCTATCGGATAATCGGTGATAAAAGTAGGTTGAATAAAGTTTCCTTCACATTTTTCACCAAAAATTTCATCGATTAATTTTCCTTTTCCCATCGTTTCATTTGCTTCTATTCCGATGGATTTTGCAAAATCAAACAATTCTTGCTCCGATTTTCCTGTAATATCAAAACCTGTAAATTTGATGATTGCTTCCGTCATAGAAACCCGTGGATACGGTGCTTTCCAATTGACTGTATGTTCACCGAAGGTAGAATCTGTAGTTCCATTCACTTGAATGGCAGAAAATTCTAACAATTTTTCAGTGAAATCCATCATCCAATTGTAATCTTTGTAGGCAACATAAATTTCCATTGCCGTAAATTCTGGGTTGTGAGTTCTGTCCATTCCTTCATTTCTAAAGTTTTTGGAAAATTCATAAACACCATCAAATCCACCAACAATCAGTCTTTTTAGATACAATTCATTCGCAATTCTTAAATATAAAGGAATATCTAAAGCGTTGTGATGCGTGATAAACGGTTTTGCTGCAGCTCCACCTGGAATAGCTTGTAAAATTGGCGTTTCTACTTCAAAATAACCTGCGTTATTGAAATAAGTTCGCATCGCATTGAAGAGTTTTGTTCTTTTAATAAAAACTTCTTTCACTTGCGGATTTACAATTAAATCTACATAACGTTGTCTGTAACGCAATTCTGCATCATTAAATGCATCATGAGTTACGCCATTTTCATCGGTTTTTGCTTGCGGAAGTGGACGCAAACTTTTAGTTAAAATTTTGAAATTAGAAACTTTCACGGTCATTTCTCCAACTTGCGTGTTGAATAATTCACCTTCAATACCGATGATGTCACCAATATCTAAAAGATGTTTGTAAACCTCATTATAAAGCGTTTTATCTTCGCCAGAACAAATTTCATCTCTATTAAAATACACTTGAATTTTACCTTCAGAATCCTGAAGTTCCGCAAAACTTGCTTTTCCTTGAATTCTTCGGCTCATCAATCGACCTGCAATCGTAACTTTTTTACCTTCAGCAAAATTTTCTTTAATGCTTTTGGTAGTTTCTGTAATTTTATATTCTTCCGCTGGAAAAGCGTTAATTCCCATTTTTTCAAGGGTTTGTAACTTTTCTCTTCTGATAATTTCTTGTTCGGATAACTGCATATTTCTTGCTATTTTAAGTTTGCAAATTTAGTGTTTTTTTTGAAAAGATGAGTGCGTAATAATAACAGAAGTCGTTGAGAATTAAAAGCAATTTTTTAAATTTTTATTTAAATCGTTTCCAAATTATAAATTCACAATTATTTCTAAATTATTTTCAATAGTTTTGTATTGTGAAAAAATGGATTATTTTTATCATGTTGGTTACGTATCTCACGTCTTTTAGTGAGATAAGACAACTTGTGAAATTACCTAATCTTATTGAACATTATATTTCTCATAAAATTGAGAAACATGATATTTCTGTTTTTGCTTTTTTTAAAATGCATTATCTTGATGAACAAAAAAAAGACAAAGATTATGATAAAGACATGAAATTGCCTTTCAAAACTCATGATTTCTCTAGTGTTTCTTTAGCTTTAAATATTCCGCCAGAAAAACCGACTTTCATAATTCAACATCAATCAATTTATGTTGATGTTTCTTCAAATTTCTCTTATTCTGAGAAATTCTATCCATCTGTTTTCCAGCAAATTTGGGAACCACCTAAAATTTAATTTAAAATTTCGTCATTGTATTTTACTGTCAAATTCTTAAAATTTGAGAGGTATTAAATATTTTTATAAATTTTAAATTAAACAAAATGAATAATTCACACTTGCATTTGGTGTTAAACCATTTGCCAATCATATTTCCTATTGTAGGAATCATCATTCTAATTATCGGGATTTTCAGTAAATCCGAAATCACTAAAAGAAATGCATATATCATTTTTATTTTAGGAGCACTTTCCGCAATCGCAGCAATGGGAACAGGTGATGGTGCCGAAGAAACTGTAGAAAAAATTGCAGGTATTTCTGAAAATTTAATCAAAAAACATGAAGAATCTGCAGAACTTTTTGCGGGTATATCTTACTTTTTAGGTGGAATTTCTCTAATCGCACTTTTCGGGAGTTTAAAAAATCTTTCTTTTTCAAAATTTTCACCATTTGTAATAGGTGTTTTTGCTTTGGCTGCAATGTTTTTTGCCAAAAATACCGGAACAACTGGTGGTGAAATTCGTCATACAGAAATTCGAAGTGGAGCAAACCTTCAAAATAACGACGAAAGCGAAAAAGAATCAAAAGATGATTTCAAAAAAAATGATGAAGACAATATGAATGAAATGGAAAACAAAGATTTTGAAAAAAATGAAAAAGATTCAAAAGATGAAGCTAAAAAATCTAAACAAGAAAATGACGAGGAAGACAATGATTAAATCATTGCTTTTATTTTCCAGAACGAATATTTTTCACTAAAACATTTAAAACATGCTCAATAAAATTATAGAATTTTCTATAAAAAATAAACTGGTTATCATTTTAATGACACTTGGTTTAATTATTTATGGACTTTTCGAACTCAAAAAATTGCCCATTGATGCGGTTCCTGATATTACAGACAATCAAGTCCAAATTATCACGGTTTCCCCAAGTTTGGGTGCTCCAGATATCGAAAGATTTATCACTTTCCCTTTAGAACAAATTAATAATAACATCCAAGGAATCAAAGAAATGCGGAGTTTTTCGCGCTTTGGTCTTTCCGTAATTACCATTGTTTTTAAAGATGATGTCGATTTATATTTGGCTCGTCAACAAGTTGCAGAACGGCTTCAGCAAGTTTCCAAAGATATTCCTACCAATTTGGGAGTGCCACAAATGGCGCCAATTTCCACAGGTTTAGGCGAAATTTATCAATACGTGGTTCGTCCGAAAAAAGGTTTTGAACACCGTTACAACGCTATGGAATTACGCACCATTCAAGATTGGATTGTTCGCCGACAATTACTCGGAACTCCCGGTGTTGCAGATGTTGCCAGTTTTGGTGGAAATCTGAAACAATATGAAGTTGCCGTAAATCCTGCCATTTTAAAATCGATGGGTGTTACGATTACCGAAGTTTTCGCCGCTCTTCAAAAAAATAATCAAAATACTGGTGGCGCTTATATTGAAAAAGGACCAAGCGTTCTATTTATCAGAACAGAAGGTTTGATGAACAAAATTCCTGATATTGAAAACACCGTTGTTAAAAATCTTCCAGATGGAACGCCAATTCTCATTAAAAATATTGGGAAAGTGCAATACGGAAAAGCAATTCGTTATGGTGCAATGACTTACAACGGACAAGGCGAAGTTGCAGGTGCAGTAGTAATGATGATGAAAGGTGCAAATTCTAACGAAGTAATTGCCGATGTGAAAGGTAGAATTGCCGAAATTCAAAAAACACTTCCAGAAGGTGTGAAAATTGAACCTTTTCTGGACCGTACAAAAATGGTAAATAATGCGATTGGTACGGTAAGCAAAAATCTATTAGAAGGCGCATTAATCGTGGTTTTCGTGTTGGTTTTGTTTCTTGGGAATTTCCGTGCAGGATTGTTGGTTGCTTCCGTAATTCCTTTAGCAATGCTTTTCGCCATTATTATGATGAATATTTTCGGCGTTTCCGGAAATTTAATGAGTTTAGGTGCGTTAGATTTCGGGTTAATTGTAGATGGAGCCGTCATAATTGTCGAAGCCATTTTACATCGATTCAAACATTTAAATAAATTTCAAGACCAAAAAATTTCGCAAGAATTGATGAATCGCGAAGTGTATACTTCTTCCAGTACCATGATGAATTCTGCGGTTTTTGGGCAAATTATTATTTTAATCGTTTACTTACCGATTCTTACTTTGCAAGGCATCGAAGGAAAAATGTTTAAACCAATGGCACAAACGGTAATTTTCGCTTTGTTGGGTGCATTCATTCTTTCACTCACTTATATTCCGATGATGAGTTCTTTGTTTTTATCTAAAAAAATAGATTTGAAGAAAAACTTTTCTGATAAAATGATGGATAAATTTGAATCGTTTTACCACAAGACTTTAAACTTGGTTTTAAGAATTCCAAATTTGGTATTTTTCTCCGTTGTTGGTTTATTTTTAATTTCCATTTTAATTATGTCGAGATTGGGTGGCGAATTTATTCCTTCCCTTCCAGAAGGCGATTTTGCAGTAGATACCAGAGTTTTACCCGGAAGTAATTTAAAAACTTCAACCGATGCAGTTCAGAAATCATCAAAAATTTTGCTGAAAAAATTCCCAGAAATAGAAAAAATTGTAGGAAAAACGGGAAGCAGCGAAATCCCAACCGATCCGATGCCAATTGATGCAAGTGATTTGATGATTATCCTAAAACCTCGTGCAGAATGGACTTCCGCAAAAACCTACGACGAACTCTCAGAAAAAATGTCGGCAGAACTGAAGAAAAATTTAGTCGGAGTTACGTATTCCTTCCAATATCCTGTTGCAATGCGCTTTAACGAATTAATGACCGGAGCAAGACAAGATGTAGTTTGCAAAATTTATGGCGAAAATTTAGATACTTTAAAACTCTATTCAGAAAAATTAGGAGTAATTTCTAAAAAAATAGATGGCGCTCAAAACATTTATGTAGAACCCATTTCAGGAATGCCACAAATCGTAATTTCTTACAAAAGAGAAGCACTTTCGCAATTTAGTTTAAATGTAGAAGACGTGAATAACATTGTAAACACGGCTTTTGCAGGACAATCTACAGGTTCAGTTTTCGAAGGCGAGAAAAAATTCGACTTGGTGGTTCGTTTAGATGGCGAACAAAGGAAAAATGTGGAAGATGTGAATAATCTCCTCATTTCCACACCTTCTGGAACCGAAATTCCTCTGAGTTCCGTTGCCAATGTAGAACTAAAAGAAAGCGTCAATCAAATTCAAAGAGAAAATGCGCAACGTAGAATTATTGTCGGCTTCAATGTCCGAAACCGCGATATACAGTCCACTGTAGAAGATTTGCAGAAAATGGTGGCGAAAGATTTCAAACTTCCTCCCGGATATTCCATTTCTTATGGCGGAACTTTTGAGAATCTTCAACAAGCGAAATCTCGTTTAATGATCGCAGTTCCCGTCAGTTTATTGCTTATTTTATTGATGTTGTATTTCGCCTTCAATTCCGTAAAATATGGTTTGCTCATTTTCTCCGCAATTCCACTTTCCATGATTGGCGGAATTCTCTCACTTTGGATTCGAGATATGAATTTCAGTATTTCCGCAGGTGTAGGTTTCATCGCACTTTTCGGAGTCGCTGTTTTAAATGGGATTGTTTTAATCGCAGAATTTAACCGTCAAAAACTCACGCATTCCGATTTAAAAGAAGTCGTGAAAATCGGTGGAAAAACCAGATTACGCCCCGTTTTAATGACGGCTTTTGTAGCATCACTCGGTTTTTTACCAATGGCAATCAGCACTGGAGAAGGCGCAGAAGTTCAAAGACCTTTAGCAACCGTTGTAATCGGCGGTTTACTTTTGGCAACTTTCCTCACGCTATATTTATTGCCCTTAATTTACATTTGGTTTGAAGAACATTTCCCAGATACACGCAAAAAAATTGTAGAAATAACGAAAGAAGAAGATGGGTACGATGAATAGAATAATACAATCCTTCAAGGTTTTTAAAACCTTGAAGGATTAAATTAAAAATTAAAAACAATGAAACAACACCTAAAAATAATAGCAATCTTTTCCGTATTAATAGGAATTAAAGCGAAATCACAAACACCGATTTCCTTGGAAACTGCCTACGAAAAAGCATTCAAAAACAACCTAAATTTAAAAAACGGACAACTGAGAATTGATTATCAAGATAAAATAAAAAAATCTCACGCCGTTATCGATCCACTCAATGTTTCTGGCGAAATCGGGCAATTCGTTTCTGCTTATACAGACAACAAATTTTCCGTTAACCAAACTTTGAGATTACCCGGTTTTTACAAAACACAAAAACAAGTTTTAATAGAAGAATGGAAAAATTCTATGCTCAATTTAGACCTTCAAAAATGGCAACTAAAACGAGAAATAGCTTTGATTTACAATGAACTCAACTATCAAAATGAGAAAGAAAAACTCCTTTTGAAAACCGATTCCATCTATACCAATTATTACAAAAGAGCCGAACTTCGATTAAAAAAAGGAGAAAGCAATATTTTGGAAAAAACGACGGCAGAAAACTATAGAAGTCAAGCAGAAATTCAATTATCAAATCTGAAAAAAGATCGAGAAGTTTCTATTTATCAATTTAATTATCTAATTAATGATGAAGCAATTTACATCAATGAAAATTCAGATTTTTATCAATTAAAAATAGAAAATCAAGATTTGAACTATGCTGGAAATCCAGTAGTTTTAAAACAATTAGAACATCAAAAAACGATAGAACTTGCCAAATTAAACGCCGAAAAATCTAAACTTTTACCAACTTTTAATATTGGTTACAACAATTCCAGCATGTTTGGAACAGGAGCAGATGATAAATTTTACGAAAAATCTGCACGTTTTCATTCCGGAATGATTGGCGTTGGAATTCCGATTTTTAATGGTGCTCAAAAATCTATGATTGAAGGTCAGAAAATCAATCAACTCATCGCTGAAAATAATTATGAAATCGGTGCGAAAAATTTGAAAAACCAATATGCAATGCTTTTTGGTGAATATGAAAAACTAAAAAGCGAAACTGATTATTACAAAACAAATGGTCTGAAAAACGCCGAAACCATCATGAAAACCGCCAATCGATTATATTACGAAGGCGAAATTAATTATTTAGAATGGTCGATTTTAATCAACCAAAGTTTAGAAGTTCAAAATAAATTAATTGACACTCAAAAATTGCTGAATGAAAAAGTAATTTTATTAAATCATTTAACTCAATCTTAAAATAATGAATAAAAATATAAAAATAGTTTTAGCCGCAATTGTTATGATTGCTTGTTCCAAAGACGAAACCACAGAAAAAGAAGTTTTTACAGTTTCTGAAAATCAGGTAACATTAACAGATTTACAAATAAAAAATTCAGGAATTGAAACCAATATTTTGAATAATCTTGATATTGCCAATCAAATTACATTAAGCGGTCAAATCGACGTTCCACCACAAGGAATGGCGAGTGTTTCTGCACCAAGTGGCGGTTATGTGCGAGTTTCGAGATTTATGCCGGGAAATTTTGTGAGCAAAGGACAAACTTTGGCGGTTTTAGAAAACCCAGAATTGGTACAATTGCAACAAGATTATTTGCTGGCAAAATCTAATTCTCAGTATGCGCAACAAGATTATTCTCGACAAAAAGAGTTGAACCAAAACAAAGCGAGTTCTGATAAAGTAACACAAAAAGCCAGAAACGAGGCCCAAAATCAGAATATCATGATGAAAGGTATTGCGCAACAATTAGCCGCAGTTGGAATAAACGTAAATTCTTTAACCGCCAATAATATCCGAAGAACTTTCGCCGTAACATCGCCAATTTCTGGTTATATTTCTACGGTAAATGTAAATATCGGGCAATACGTTTCTCCGATGGAAAAAATGTTTGATGTGGTAAATACAGGAGATATTCATTTGGCTTTAAAGGTTTTTGAAAAAGATTTGAGTAAAATTTCTGTCGGTCAAAAAGTGTTTGGTTTTACCAATCAAGATCCCAAAAAAAAGTATGAAGCCCGAATTTTCATCATCGGAAAAGATTTTTCTGCAGATAGAAGTGTTTTGGTTCATTGTCATTTTGTGGATGAAAGTTTACAATTAATTCCAGGAACATTTATGAATGCAGAAGTGGAAACCAACTCGCAAAATGGCACTGTAATTCCCGATGATGCGATTGTAACTTGGGAAGAAAAGCAATATATTTTCGAAGAAACGAAGCCAAAAACTTACAAAATGTTTCCTGTAGAAATTGGAAACTCTGAAAATGGAAATACCGAACTTTTGAATTTTAAAGAAGAAAATAAAAAGAAAAAGTTTGTTACAAAAGGAGCTTATCAATTATTGATGGCTTTAAAAAATGTAGAAGAGTAATTTTTGAAAAAAAATAATTGCAAATAAGAAAAACCCTATCTTCAAAAAAAGGTAGGGTTTTTCTGTGCAAAAATTTTTTTTACTTTTTTTGGCTCAAAATATAGTAAACCATTTTACGAGAATTTCCCCTACTTAAACCATTATGAGCAGACATGGGAATATTTCCCCAAACTCCACTTCCACCATTGATGACTTTTTCAACCAATAAATCCACATCTTTTTCAGAATATTTGTTGGCTATATCTTTGTAAGAAGGCCCAATCATTTTTTCTGAAATTTGATGACAAGACATACAATCTGCTCCTTCTACCAATGCTTTTCCTTCTGTAGCAAGTTGTACAGGATCAGGAATTTCTGGAGGTTTTAGCTCAGATTCTACCGCAACTTGCTCATTAATTGTGGGTATACTTTGGTTTTGTTCATTATTTTTAGAACAAGAAAAAAACAATAGTATTAGGAATAAATATTTTAAATGAGAATAATTCATTTTTAGCAATTATTTCACAGAGTCTTTTTTCATCATTGTAGAATCTACAGTAGCTGGAGCTGTATTTTCGATAGATTTAGTAGCAGATGCAGAATCAACTACTTCTACATTTGGTTCTTCCAACATAGTATTAGATTCTACATTAGTGTCTTTTTTACTACAACTTACTGTTGCTAAACTTGCTAATAAGGCAATTGCCATTAATTTTTTCATAATTTTAAATTTAAAACAAAAATGTAGTTTTTATTTTTAAAAATCAAATAATATCAACAAAATTTTAAAAAAAGATTTCAATTAAAAATAACAAAATAATAAAGAATTTTTAAAAAACTTTTATATATTTGCTAAATCAAAACATAAATGAAAAAAGAATTAATTATTTTCATTTTGATTAATTTTGATTTTACTTACAAATATGAAATTAATAACAAACAATACTTGGTGGTGGCATTCAAACTTTTTTAGAGTCTGAAGGAAATCTTGTATGCTGTTTGTAAAAACATATAAAAGACTTTAACGAGACTCGTTGAAGTCATTTTTTTTTGCAAAAAAAACAATAAAATAAAGTCCCAAAGGGACGATTTAACAAAGAATAGGATGAAATCCTATTAGAAATAAATATTAAAATGAAATTTTACCAAAAAGTAAATATAAAAACAACTATCAAATCTGTGATGAGCGATCTTTTCACACCGATTGGAATTTATCTTCGTCTTCGCGATAAATTTCGAGATACAATTCTTTTGGAAAGTGCTGGAAATCAGAACACAGACAACAATTTCTCATTTATTGCAATCAATGCAATTGCAGGAATTGAAATAAGAAATTATGAAGAAGCAGAACTAAAATTCCCACTCGATCATCCTTATAAAATTTCTTTGAATAATGAAAAGCTCACCAAGTTTCTTCAAAATTTTTCTGATTGTTTTATTTGTGAAGAACCTTCAAAAGAAATTGGAAAATCGGCTCAAGGATTTTTCGGTTATACAAGTTATGATGCAATTCCATTTTTTGAAAGTATAAAATTTAAGGAACTATCGAAGGAAAATAAAATTCCATTGTTACGTTATAGATTCTACCAATATGTAATTGCAATTAACCATCACAATGATGAAATGTTCATTATTGAAAATAGAATTGAAGGTTTAAAATCCAATATTTATGAAATCGAAAATTTAATTAATCAAAAAAATGCACCGATTTTCCCTTTTACAAAAATTGAAAATGAAACGTCAAATTTAATTGATGAAGAATATCGTGAATTGGTAGAAACAGCAAAAAAGCATTGTTATCGTGGAGATGTTTTTCAAATGGTTTTAAGTAGAAGATTCGAACAAAAATTTAATGGAGACGAATTCAATGTTTATCGTGCTTTAAGACATATCAATCCTTCACCTTATTTATTTTATTTCGATTATGGAGATTACAAATTAATGGGTTCCAGTCCAGAAAGTCAATTGATTATTAAAAATGGAAAAGCCATTATTCATCCAATTGCAGGAACTTTCAAGAGAACTGGAGAAGTTCAAAAAGATTTAGAAGCAGCAGAAGAATTAAAAAAAGATGCAAAAGAAAATGCAGAACATACGATGCTTGTAGATTTAGCAAGAAATGATTTGAGTATTTATGGAAAAAATACTACAGTTACAAAATTAAAAGAAGTTCAGTTTTTTTCTCACGTTATCCATTTGGTAAGCGAAGTTACTGCGGAAGTTGAGGAGAATCAAAATCCTTATGAAATGATTGCAACCACCTTTCCACAAGGAACTTTAAGTGGAGCACCAAAATACAAAGCGATGCAATTGATCGATGGTTACGAAAAAACTTCTCGTTCATTTTATGGAGGTTGTATTGGTTTTGTCGGTTTTGATGGAAGTTGCAATCAAGCGATTATGATACGCACTTTTTTAAGCAAAAATAATACACTTTTCTACCAAGCTGGAGCAGGAATTGTAGCAAAATCTTCTGCAGAAAACGAATTACAAGAAGTGAACAACAAACTGAATGCTTTGAAAATGGCAATTAAAAAAGCGACTTCAATATAAAAATCTAACAGTGTAACAATTGGTAAACTGTTACATTGATAAATTGGTAAATTAAAAAGAACTATGAAAATATTAGTTTTAGACAATTACGACAGTTTTACATATAATTTAGTTCAAATGATAGAGCAGATTATTGGCGAAAAAGTGGATGTTTTCCGAAATGATCAAATCAATTTAGAAAATATAGAAAAATACGACAAAATTGTACTTTCTCCAGGACCAGGAATCCCATCCGAAGCGGGAATTTTGTTAGAACTCATTAAAAAATACGCGCCAACAAAATCAATTTTAGGTGTTTGTCTTGGTCAACAAGCAATTGCAGAAGCATTTGGCGGAAGTTTGTTTAATCTTTCAGAAATTTTTCACGGAGTTGCAACCAATGCAAAAACGACAAAAAAAGACGCCAAACTTTTACGAAATCTCCCTGAAAATTTAGAAGTTGGTAGATACCATAGTTGGGCTGTAAATCCTGAAAATTTTCCCGCAGAACTTGAAATTACTTCCGTTGATGAAAATGGAATGATTATGTCTTTGCAGCATAAAAACTACGATGTTCACGCAGTTCAATATCATCCTGAAAGTATTTTGACACCAAACGGAAAGAAAATTATAGAAAATTTTTTACAAAACTAAAATGAAAGAAATATTACAATATTTATTCGACCATCAAACCTTGAGCAAAGCAGAAGCAAAATCTATCTTGTTTGAAATTTCTAAAAATATCTTTAATGAAATTGAAGTAACTTCCTTTGTTTCCGTATTTTTAATGCGAAGTATTACGCTTCCAGAATTAGACGGTTTCACAGAAGCTTTACAACAATTGGCACCAAAAATTGATCTAGGAACAGACGATTTGGTTGATATTGTGGGAACTGGTGGAGATGGAAAAAATTCCTTTAATATCTCCACTTTAGCAAGTTTGATTGTTGCAGGAACAGGTCAAAAAGTAGCAAAACATGGCAATTATGCAGCATCTGCAATTAGTGGAGCTTCTAATGTTTTGGAAAAATTAGGGTATAAATTTAAAGAAACAGAAGAAGAATTGAAAAATGATTTAGAAAAAGGGAATTTCTGCTATTTGCACGCACCAATTTTCCATACTTCGTTAAAATCTATTGCTCCAATGCGAAAAAACATTGGTTTGAAAACTTTTTTCAATCTTTTAGGACCATTAATCAATCCTGCTCATCCAAAATATACAATGATTGGCGTTGCAAATCTTGAAATCGCAAGAATCTACCAATACTTGCTTCAACAGAAAAAAACCGACTTTTTGCTTGTACATTCTTTAGATGGTTACGATGAAATCAGCTTAACAAGTGACACCAAAATCATTGATAAAAACGGAGAAAAAATTTATTCCGCAGAAGAATTGCACTTCAAAAACATCCAACCAGAAACTATTTTTGGAGGAAAAAACACAGATGAAGGTGCGGAAATATTCAAAAATATATTAGAAGGAAAAGGAACTTATGAGCAAAATGCAGTTGTTTTAGCAAATGCAGCTATGGCTTTGAAAAACACCGAAAAATATGGAAATTACGAAGATTGTTTGGCATTAGCAAAAGAAAGTTTAGAAAGTGGATCTGCTTTAGAATGTCTGAAAAATGTAATTAAATAGTATTATTATGGCGACTTGAACTTCGTTCGTCAATTCCGATTAAAGCTTTCGCTTTACTCTTATTGATGTCTTCCATTCCCGCTTTTTCTGAACTTCGTTCGTAACCTTCAATTAAAGTTTTCACTTTAATTTTGATTATACTCCGTTCCACAAAAAGAGCTCCATTCAAGCCGGGTCGCAAATTTGTAATCAATTAAAAAGTAGTTATAAAATGAATATTCTAGACAAAATAATTGAAAATAAAAAACAAGAAATTTCCCAAAGAAAAAAGGAAATTTCATTAGAAGCATTCAAAAACGCACCTTACTTTTATCGAAATACTTTCTCATTAAAAGATTCTATAAAAGAAGGAACAGGAATTATTGCAGAATTCAAACGTCAATCTCCAAGCAAAGGAATCATCAATGAAAACGCTAATGTTTTGGAGGTTACAAAAGCTTACCAAAATTTTGGAGCAAGTGGAATTTCAATTTTAACAGATGAACAATTTTTTGGTGGAAAACTTAAAGATATTTTAAAAGTTAGAAATGAAATTTCAATTCCCATCTTGAGGAAAGATTTTATGATTGACGAATACCAGTTTTATGAAGCAAAAGCAAACGGTGCAGACGTAATTTTATTGATAGCAAGTTGCCTTTCCGTTGCACAAGTTCAAGAATTTACAAAGTTATCCCATCAATTAGGTTTAGAAGTTTTATTAGAAATCCACACAGAAGATGAACTGAAACATTTCAACAAAAACATAGATTTAGTAGGTATTAACAATAGAAATTTGAAAGATTTTAAAGTAGATTTACAAAATTCAGTCAATTTAAAAAACCTTTTACCAGTAGAAACTTTAGCAATTGCAGAAAGTGGAATATATTCAATTGAAGATTTCAAATTCTTAAAAGAAAAAGGTTTTGACGGTTTTTTGATGGGTGAATATTTTATGAAAAATACAAATCCGCAACTTGCTTTTGAAGAATTTATCATAAAAACAAACAATTAAAACTTAATAATGAATTCTATAAAAATAAAAGTTTGCGGATTAACAAAACTCGACCAAATCGATGAATTAATTTCTATGAAAATCGATTTCTTGGGCTTTATATTCTATGAAAAATCCCCACGTTTTGTATTAAATCATTTAAAATTTGAAGAAATAAAATCAATCAATCACAAAGGAAAAGTAGGCGTTTTTGTGAACGAAACGATGTCAAAAATTATAGATATTTCAGTAAAAGCAAATCTAAACTACATTCAACTTCATGGCGACGAAAATTTCAATTTTATTTCAGAATTAAGAGATAAATTAAATGAAAAAGTTGGAATTATTAAAGTTTTTAGAATAGGAAATAGTGTGGAAAATTTAAAAACTAAATTTAACAATTTAAAGCTAAATACCGATTTCTTTCTATTTGATACCGATTCCAAATCTTTTGGTGGAACAGGAAAATCCTTCGAATGGAATCTTTTAAATGATTTGAAAAATTTTAAGCCTTACTTTTTAAGTGGCGGAATTTCGCTGGAAAATGTCGAAAACATTAATAAATTAAATCAAAAACCCTTTGCAATAGACATCAATTCGAAATTTGAAATTGAACCTGGAAATAAAGACATGAAAAAAATTAAAAATCTATTAGAACTATTAAATGAAAGTCCCAAAGGGACGATTTAACATAGGATAGGATGAAATCCTATTGAACAAAATTCCAAAAAATTAAAAAAACATTAAAATGCCACAATCATTAGTCAAAAATTATGTCCACATTGTTTTCAGCACAAAACACAGAAGTGATTTCATTGATGAACAAATAGAGGAGGAATTATTTAGATACATCGCAACCATTTGTAAAGATTTTGAAAGTACAGCATTACAGATTGGTGGAACAGATAATCATATTCATATTTTATGTTTGCTATCAAGAAAAATTGCATTGATGAAATTAGTTCAAGAAGTAAAAGCACATTCCTCAAAATGGATAAAAACAAAAGGAAAAAAATATGAAAATTTCTTTTGGCAAGATGGTTATGGAGCATTTTCTGTTAGCGATAAAAATGTAATTGCTACTATAAATTACATTATAAACCAAAGAAAGCATCATGAAGATAAAAACTTTAAAACAGAAATGATAGAAATTCTACAAAAACACAATATCGAATTTGATGAAAAATACCTTTGGGATTAATAATAACTATTTAATAGGATTACATCCTATTCTTTGCTAATCCGTCCCTTTGGGACTTCAAAAAATGAAAAAAAACATGAAAACATATAAAAATCCCGATAAAAACGGATACTATGGTGATTTTGGTGGCGCATTTGTCCCCGAAATGTTATATCCAAATGTTGCAGAATTACAAGAGAAATATTTAAAAATTATCAATTCTGAAGAATTCCAAGTTGAATTTCAAGATTTGTTAAAAAATTATGTTGGAAGAGCAACTCCACTCTACTTTGCCAAAAATTTAAGTGAAAAATATCAAACTCAAATTTATCTTAAAAGAGAAGATCTTAATCATACCGGAGCTCACAAAATAAATAATGCACTTGGACAAGCGTTGCTTGCCAAAAAATTAGGAAAAAAACGCATCATTGCAGAAACTGGAGCTGGTCAACATGGCGTTGCAACTGCAACTGCATGTGCTTTGCTTGGTTTAGAATGCATTATTTACATGGGAGAAATCGATATTGAAAGACAAGCTCCGAATGTTGGTAGAATGAAATTGTTGGGTGCAACCGTAATTCCCGCAACTTCTGGCTCCAAAACCTTGAAAGATGCCGTAAATGAAGCACTTCGCGATTGGATAAACAATGCAACCACCACACATTACATCATTGGAAGTGTAGTTGGTCCGCATCCTTTTCCAGATTTGGTGGCGCGTTTGCAAAGTGTAATTTCTGAAGAAATAAAATGGCAATTAAAAGAAAAAATTGGTAGCGAAAATCCAGATTACGTAATCGCTTGTGTTGGTGGTGGAAGCAATGCAGCAGGAACTTTCTATCATTTTGTAGATGAACCAAGTGTGAAAATTATCGCTGCAGAAGCTGGAGGTTTTGGTGTTGATTCCGGAAAATCTGCAGCTACTACATTTCTAGGAACTGTAGGTGTTTTGCACGGAAGTAAAAGCTTGGTTATGCAAACCGATGATGGACAAGTAAAAGAGCCACATTCCATTTCTGCAGGATTAGATTATCCAGGAATTGGTCCTTTTCATGCAAATTTATTTAAAGAAAAACGAGCAGAATTTTATAGCATTACAGATGAAGAAGCATTGAAATCTGCATTTGAACTTACAAAAATAGAAGGTATAATTCCAGCATTAGAATCTGCACATGCTTTGGCAATTTTGGAAAAGAAAAAATTTGAAAAAGAGGAAATAGTAGTAATTTGCTTGAGCGGAAGAGGCGATAAAGACATGGAAACTTATTTGAAACATTTAAAATGAAAAAACCAAATATATACTTCACAGCGGGAATTCCTGAATTAAATGATGCTCCAGAAATTATGAAAATTATTCAAAATTCTGGTGCAAAAATGATGGAAATTGGTATGCCATATTCAGATCCTGTTGCAGATGGACCCGTTATTCAAGAAGCACACGAATTAGCTTTAAAAAATGGAATGTCCATCGTAAAACTTTTTCAACAATTAAATTCTGTTAAAAATGAAATCAAAATTCCCATTATTTTAATGGGCTACATTAATCCTGTATTAAGTTTTGGTTTTGAAGAATTTTGCAAAGAATGTCAAGATTCAGGAGTTTCTGGTTTGATTATTCCAGATTTACCACCTATAGAATTTGAAAAAAATTACCGTTCAATTTTAGAAAAACACAATCTTAATTTCACATTTTTGGTTACTCCCGAAACTTCAGATGAGAGAATTTTATATTTAGATTCATTAAGTTCTGGGTTTTTATACGCAGTTTCAAGTTCATCAACAACTGGAAATAATGCTAAAGAAATAAGTAACGAAGATTATCTACAAAGATTAGCCAATTTACCATTGAAAAATCCGATAATGATAGGTTTTGGAATAAAAAATAAAAGTGATTTTGAAAAAGTGACCGAAAAAGCAGATGGCGGAATTATTGGAACAGCATTCGTAAATATTCTCTTAAATAAAGAAAATTGGCGTACAGAATCTGATGCTTTTATTCGCAGCATAACAAATTGATTTCGTAAATTTGAATTTCAAAATAAAAAACATGACGATTACCCAAAATAAAAAACTGCATTTTCAAGATCTTGGATTGATGAATTACGAAGAAGCTTTCGAGTTTCAAGAAGAAAAAATGCAAAGTGTGATTGCAAAAAAAATAGAAAATAGAGATAGAACCGATGGTTTGTACGACGAAACTTCCAATTATTTCTTGTTCGTAGAGCATCCTCACGTTTATACTTTAGGAAAATCTGGTGATGAAAAAAACATGCTTGCAAATCAAGAATTTTTAGATAAAATAGAGGCAACTTTCGTGAAAACCAATCGTGGTGGAGATATTACGTATCATGGTTTTGGTCAAATTGTGGGATATCCAATTTTAGATTTAGATAATTTTAAAAGCGATATACACTTGTATATGAGGAATTTAGAAGAAGTAATCATTCGTGTTTTGGCTGAATATAATTTGATTGGAGCAAGAAGTGAAGGCGAAACTGGAGTTTGGCTGGATGTAGGAAAACCTTATGCAAGAAAAATTTGTGCAATGGGTGTGAAAACATCAAAATGGGTTACAATGCACGGTTTTGCATTAAATGTAAATACAGATTTGAAGTATTTTGAATACATAATTCCTTGTGGAATAAAAGATAAAACGGTGACATCTTTAGCAAGAGAATTGGAGAAAAAATTTACAGACGAAGAAGTAATTCATGTGAAAAGTAGAATAAAACATCATTTCGCGGAGGTTTTTGAAGCGGAATTTATTTAAAAACTAATAACTGAAATCTGCTTTCATTTAACACATAAGTTAAATTATATTTTCGCAAGTAAACATTAGAACACATAAAAAAAAATGAAAATATGCTAATGTGAACTTATGTGAAACTGAAATAAAGCACCTACAAAAATAAACATATGTGTTAAAAAAATATGTTCAGCAAAAAAGAAGCACAACTATTAACCACAGAATTTTGGACAGTTTTCGGGAAATCTTTTCCTAGAAAATGGATTTTGTACGATACAAAAATTAAAGATTTTTCCTTTAAATTTTCCGCAGATTCCAAAAAAGCAATCGTTTCATTAGATTTAGAAATGAAAGATGAAACGACTAGAATTTCCTATTTAGAAAAAATGAAATCTCTGGAATCATTTTTAAAAGAAAATTTGAAAGATTACTTAATAGAAGAAAATCACCAACTTGAAAACGGCAAAATTATTTCCAGAATTTGGGTTGAAAAAACCGATATTTCCGTTTATAATAAAAATACTTGGCGAGAAATTTTTGAATTTTTCGTTGAAAAAATGCAAGGATTTGAAACTGTTTTCTTATATTTTGAAGATTATATTCGGGATGTGTAAAGGTGTGAAGATGTGAAGATGTGAAGTTGCAATTATTCTAATGTCTAAACTCTAACTTCCGACTTCTCACTTCCAGCTTTTTACCCAAATTTCCTTTTTCGAAACCAATAAAATAATCCAGCGAAAATACCGATAATTCCTAATGGTAAAAGCAAATTGAACCATTGCCAATATGCTTTTTCATCAGCTATTTTTTGTCTATCCAATAATCTTACGGCAATTTCTCTATTTTTAATGGTCATCATTTGATCTTCATCTAGCAAATAAGACAAAGCATTTTGCAAAAATTGTGCATTTCCATATTCTTGTTGCGTTAGAAGATCTACACCTAATGGAAGCGGTTTTCCTTTCAAAATCTGATTTCTACCAACATCTCCATCTGCAATTACAATCATTTTATTTTTAGAACCTTGATTTTTAAAATTTGGATAATCATTTTTTTCACTTCTATTGGCATAAGCCGAAGTGAAATTCCCTTCCAAAGAAACAGCGAAAATCTGTGAAGCGGCAACTTTTTCAAAAGGAGAAATGCTATCTTCTTTCACAATTTCTTTCAATTCTATATAATTTGGAGCCGGATTTATAGAAGATTCTTTAGAAGATTCAAATAAAACGGTTGTCTTAATATTTTTTCTTCCCAATGTATCAATTGAGGTTGGAAATTCAAATTTTACAGGATTTATATTTTTAGTTA
The DNA here is from genome assembly GCA_964292185.1 of uncultured Frigoriflavimonas sp. Lineage (GTDB taxonomy): Bacteria > Bacteroidota > Bacteroidia > Flavobacteriales > Weeksellaceae > Frigoriflavimonas. Next base: position 806 of record CAXYUO010000015.1, on the reverse strand, counting down.
TCGGATTGTTTTTTTCAGAAATTCCTAAAGGATAATAAGGCCAAAGATATGAGCTGTATTGCGGATTTCCAGCAACTTCTCCGGAAACAATTCGGATTAGAGCAGATTTTTGATAATCCTTAACCAAGCCAGAATTTATGCGAATTCCATAATTGAAAAAGAAATCGTTCATGTTCAATTCTGTAGGATAAGCCATGATTTTTTTAGCTTGAAAAAGCGTATCCATTTCTGCATTTACGCCATCTATCATCCACAAAGTTTTTCCACCATTAATAATGTATTGGTCTAAAATAATTTTTTCTTCATCGGTAAAAGCTTTTCTCGGTTTTGCAATTACGAGAGCATCCATAGATTTCAATTTTGGAACATCTTTCAAAGAAAGTGCTTCTCCTTCTTGCGGAATTATCGGTTCTGTATTGTAATTATCTAAAAGAATTTGAATAAATCCTCGAAATTGTTCTGGACTTAGTTCATCTTGATTTACCAAAATTCCTACATTTTTCTTGGTAGATTTTGTAATATCTTTTATGTTTGAAATTAAATTATATTCCAAACTTTCTATAGATTTGTACAATTGCTGATCTTGATCTAAACCAGTTTGCTGTACAATCAAAGGAATTGAAGTTCCCAAATCTTTATATTTCAAAACTGCATACGGATAAAGATAGATTTGAGAAACTTTTCCATCTTGCATATCTGGAAGTATAGAAGCTTGCAAACCCATTGCTTTCAGAGAATCTGGCGAAATTTTAGATTTTATAGGATCTATAAATTTAAAATCGATATTAGAATTTATCTTTTTAAAT
>CAXYUO010000014.1:0-21660 GCA_964292185.1 uncultured Frigoriflavimonas sp. | reverse complement strand
TGTCTTGCACTAGAATTCATTTTCTTGCGTTTTCATATTATATGTTATTGCGTTTTCAACATCGCATTAAATATAGAGATGATATTGAAAATATTAATAAAAAAGATTGCACAAGAAAGTTATTTACGATTGTAAATTAAGTTCGCTAAAAAGTTTTTTTGTCCGTTCCTCGCCGAGCCACTTCATAATATCTGTCCAAGGAAATTCTGTAATTTTTGCTAATTTTTTCTTTTTAAAAAATGCTTTATGATCTTCCTTCCAGCAAATTCTCAAGCTTTTTTCTATTTGTATCTTTTGAATGTCCGAAAACTGGAAGTTTTTGTTTTTTTTATAAAAATCATTTACAAAAGTTTTATTGAGATTGAAATCCAGTTTTAAAGATTCAATTAAACTAATTGTTTGTTTTGAATCAATGTCTTTTTCTCTTTTTTCTTTCCTCAATAATTCTATTTTCTCCTTCATTTCTCCAATCTTCTTGCTATTTGAGAAAGACTTAATAAACTGTTCTAATATATTAGGGTTGTTAGAAGCAAATGCTTCATTAAACTTATTCAATTCAATTTCCTCAACTCTTTCCCTCTCTTTTTCCGTTTTAACTTCCAAATCAGCTATTCTTTTTCTTTCTAAGTTTTCTTGAATACTATTCTTCTGCTTGTAATACTAATTATCAAGTAAAGATTTAATAGAATATTCGCCATTTTGAATAGAGTATTCTTCAAGAAACTCCTTATTTATTTTAGCTACATTAAATTCATTTGTGGGTCTCAACACTGGATAAGTCAATCGATCCTCTATCTCTTCATTTATCGGAATAGAGGCCATACTTGTCAATTCCTTCAAAGCTTTTGAATTTATCCAATTACTATCTAGTTGATTCATTAGCTCTTCAAAGCTTTGTAAATATAATTTGTATTTTTCAATTGATAAAATTGTGACTCTGATTTTTCCAAACCCAAAAGGTTTCGCTCCACCAATTGTATGAAAAAATTTTTCTTGGTTATCATGAAATGAAATAGAAGAAACTAAAGCACCTATCTCTGCTTTTCTTAAATTATGAAATCTAATTTTAGCTGTAAAAGTTGAACCAGCAGAAAGAGGTTTAAAGAGCAAAGAAATGTTTTCATTTTGTGTTTGAATTTCTCTCTTTATTTCAATATGAATTGGGTACCGTTTAAAACCTCTTAGTTCAGCTTCTTCATTACGATAGGTACTATAATTTATATTCGCAGCCAAATATCCATTCGTTCCTGATTGCTTTAAATAAGCAGGATAAAATGATGCCTTTGGCGAGTTAAGTACTCTTTTAATCCTTTCAATGCTTTCTTCGTTTTCACTAGTGCATACAGCATGCGAGAAAAAAACTCTGCCTTTTAAAGATTTATCTAGCCTTGTTTGTCCAAAGATAGATTCTGCCAAATCCATTTTTTTATAAGTTGATGAATTTAAATAGCTACGAATTGGATTTAATTCATTTAAATATTTACCATCATTCAATTTATACAATTTAGAAAAACCGAAATGTTTTATAAGTGTTTTATTACCAATAGTTTCTTGCTTATAAAATACCGGAATTTCATTTATTTTTTTATTTCTAAGATATTTCCAAAGAGAATTCTCGTTTTCTTGTTCTAAGGAATCAAACCTGCCAATCAATCCAGGCTCCAAATCAATTGATTCAACATTAGGGTTAGAAAAAATAAAATCAAATCTTTTATTATATATATCACCAAACATTACAACAGATCCTTGAAAATCACCTTCATTATCAAAGTTATATTCATTACCAACAAATCTTCCTAAATCAGAGACGAATGAAAATTTTTCTAGTGCCCAACCTAGACCAAATTTAATTTGTTCATACTTTTCAACTACATTTAAGTTTTTTAAAGAATTTGCTTCTAGTCCATATTTTTCTTCAATGCTTATCAACGAAATCCGATGATTTTCACATGGGAATATTGCCCATTTGTTATTTTCTATTTTAAGCCAACCACTTTTAACTCCTCGAATTTCATTATTCTTATATTCTTCATTATTCATATCTCTCAATCCAAAAATATCAAACGAATTATTATTAATTCCCTTAATTTGTCTCATGCGTGATGAAGTCATTATCTCCAACACATTCCTAAACATCCCTTTTAAAGAAGAGGATGGTATAAAATACTGCTTTTCCCCTTTCTCATCAATAAAATTCGAAAAGGATAGATATCTATCAATTTTATTCTGGTCTGCAGAAGAAGGTTGAAAGTTAGCATTCTTTTTTTTTTCTTCTATATAAGTTTCAAATGCTTTTGAATCTTCCTTACAATGTCCATTCCTTATAAAAATTGGCGTTTCTGCTGTTATTTTTAATTCAATCTCTCCACTTTCTCCATCACTAAATGGCACGTCGTGACTTACCTGATCTGCCCAATCTGGCTTAAAGACTTCTTCCTCATTTGGAGCCGGCACAAAATTATAGGTTGATTTTACTGACATTATATTAAGATTTTTTAGAGTTATCAAAACCGGTAAAAATAATTGCTTTTAAATTAAGAACTTCCATGTTCTCGCAATTTTCATCTTTTTCAGCAATCCATAATTGCTTAAAACAAATCTTCTTACCTTCTAATCTATGAGAAAAATAATTTTTCTCCTCGGTTATTAGTTCTGCACCGTGAGGCAAGGTTTTTAAATCATATTCCTTGATTAAATATGCTCCATTATGTTTTACCATTACAGATATTTGTTCTTTCTGACAATAAAGTAAGGCTTCTACTACAAAAGGATTTAAGTGGTTTTCTGTAAAGGAAAACTCATCATTACCATTTAAAATATCTGGCATTTCTTTTCCATCTGCTCTTTTTTGTTTTCCATCAGAATACCAAATATACCCCTGATATTTTCGTTTAGGAATCTTGGTAATATCTTTATAGGATTCTATAAAATTTGACATAATTCAGTTTTTTGATTGTCTGGGAATATTGTTTTTTCATTTTTTTTTAAGCTTCCAGTAAACATTCCATGTCCTTTTGTCGTCATTCCTCCTAATGGCAATAAGCCTTTACATATATCTTTTAAACTCTCTTCAAGAGCTTTCAAAATATCGTCCACCACCTCATTTTCAGTTAAGTAAATTTCGATTTCTACTAATCCATCTTTCTTATAAGAAACTTTTTCTGAAAATAAAGCACCATCTATGGCACCTCCAGTAAATCGATCAATTGCTACATGGTTGAACATTTTTGCATTGTTAATGTCATCATAATACAAGTCATCCATAATTAATATTCCTCGTTTACCTGTATTTTTTTGGGTAATAGGATTTATCTCCCCTTTTTTACCAAATAGTTTAGAGACTGCATCGTTTTTATCTCCAATATAATTTTTTATTTCTGATTCATTTAATTGATCTGCAAATTTTTCTTTTTTCTTGTTGTAATGGTAACAAACCCGATGGGCAATAGCTCCTTTTATAGAGCTTGCAGGTATAACTGTTTTTTCTGTAAATGAGATTTTCCCATTTTCCGCTCCATATTCTATAACATCTTCAGTTATTGGCTTATTATCGGTTTCTTTATCCCCAAATCCTTCGCTAAAAATAAAGAAGGAGTCTGGTTTTAAAGAAAGCTTATACTTTAAAATTCCATCAGTTACTTTTTGTTCAGTGTATTCAAACTCCAAGTTAGAATTGAATGATGGATCGAAATTTAAGTAGCTGTCAAAATCTTCTTTTTCTTCTAAATCAAAAGTTCGATTATAGATTTTTTCTACTTTCAAATTTCCATACCCTTTTCTTGTTCCTTGACCAACTCTAAAAAGTGGACTTTTAAATGTATTAATGATTTGCTCCCAAATCAATTTTTCTTCTTCATTCCCCGTCCCATCAAGTTCAATTTCAAAAATAAATTTTGCTCCTTTATACACAATTTCATTATCAAATAGACCTGTGCCAGAAGCAACACCTTTATCTGTAATTTTAACATGCTGCCTTAGCGGTAAGTTGCCAAGTCTCTTTCTTAATACAGGATCGATATCAACATTTACACCTTCTGCTATTTTATTGTTTTCTATAAGTAAATAAGCAGAACTGATCTTTAATCGAGAACCTAAACCATCAGTGACTTTTTTACCATCAAGCTTCGATTTGTACCATTTCTCAAATTGTTTCTTCTTCTCTTTGTTCTCTTCTGTATTGTCTTGAAATTGACAACCAAAAATATCCAGTAATGCAAAGTATTTGTTTACCTCTGATTCATTAGAATAATTAATTTTTGATTTTTCGAATGCATTTAATACTGAATGCCTTAGCACACCAGCCAAAGCAGTTCCCGGAATCATTGGTAACCCATTATGATCCTTTTGAGCCAAGGCATCTTTTAATAATGAGGCGTTACCACTGCCTACAAAAATAGGCGTTTGTGCTTCTACAATGAGTCGGGCAATGTATCTATAATTTAGTTTATTATGCATGTTCTACCTCCTTTTTTCTTTTTTGTACTTGTGCCATTTCTGCGGCAAATTTTGCTATGAAATTTGATCCGTACTTTTTATTGTCTTCTGCCATTTGTGCAAATTCTTTCAAACATTTCTCATTGCTTTTTCCCCAATATTTATCATAAGCTACTCCATAAGTTAGGTAACCTATTATTTCTTCTTTGTTATCCATTGTTTTTGGTTTTATTAAAAATAACTCCTTTTGTAACTTTTCAAAATCAGTATATTTTATAGCGTATGTTCTTATTGAGCCCCACTGGCTCGGAGAAATTTCTTTCAAACTCTCACTTGCATTATCATAAGCTTCTTGAACCGCTTTAGATAAAGCTAATTCTTGTTGCTTTTGATCATACTTTTGTTTTAGAAGTATCCCTAAAGAAGAAGTCTGATTATTTTCAATATTTTCCTTTTTAGTATTAGTTTCTGCTGAATCTCCAGAATTTTCTTTTTTATTAAAAAAAGAAATAAGTCCATTATCTTTATCTCCATCTAAGAAAACTGGATTTATAATAATTCTACCCAAACCCTCTGCTTGATATGCTCCTACCGATTTTTCTCCTGATGTATTTGCAGTATCAACGTAAAAGACAGAACCTGCTGCGATACAATTTCTTTGTGTATCTGTCGTATTCCTTTTCCCATTCCATGGTGAATAGGAATAAGTGCGTACTTGAGATTTCTTCCAATTAATTTTACCATTTAATCCTAATTGTTTAGCTGTTGGCTGAAAAGTTGGTTGACCAGAATAGTCATCAAAAAAACACAAATTACTTTGAGCATAAACTAAAGTAGAGGTGGTTTTTCGAGTGGTTTTTATTTTATCGGGAGCTAAGATTTCCTCTATATCAACTTGTCCGTATTCAGCAGTTTTTGACTTCCCAATCCGTTTCCTTCCAATTAGAGAATTTTTTACTTTATCAATAACAAGTTCACTTACAAAATGAACAGAGAAAACAAACTCTTGTCCTTTTTTTAAAGACTCAAAACCAAACATGGCTCCTTCTTTAGATCTTCTCTCATTGGCGTCATGTGCGGATTTTAAAGCAAAAGTTTTTTGGATTTTCGCTACTTGACCAGCTGCCGAAAAATATCCATTTCTCTTTTGTTTTAGTTGCGCATTAAAAATGCCACTTTCACTTTTAGGAAGTTGGTCATTCTTTAAATCAGATAATATATGCTGCAAATAAACTTCATCTTCACCAATTTTTTCTTTCCCTTTCTTCATCATCCAGTCGAAAGGGATTTGATAAAAGATTTCATTCTCTTTATATATTATTGCATCGCCAAAAGAAACTCCTCCTGAGTGGAAAATAGAATAAGCATCATCAACATTTAATTTACCATATATCTTAGATGCTACAATGCCAAGAAAATTACTTCCTGGTATATAATCCAATGTGGTCATATTGCCTTCTGTAGCTAATTTACTATTGAGTACAATATCTGAAACAAGCCTACATTTAAAAAATATCTCCTTCATAAGTTTTGATTATTTTGAGTTATAATTTCAATTTTACATCTTCCCAATCCACGATTCCTATTTACACCTAATTGTCTAAGCCACTTTGTAGCCATTATTAAAAGCTCTTCTTGTTCTTTTTCTAAATTATCAATTGTACCTTCAAGCACTAAAGGCATGCAAACTTCCATAGTTCTTAATCTCTTATTATCTGCAATTCCATTCTCATCAATTGAAGTTGAAGTAATATTTCGATATAAAAACTGTGATAAAACCTTTGTCACTTCTTTTTTTTCATCTTCAGGAAGTACAGCGTTGGAAAAGAATGCACAACCCTTCTCTGTCCTGCTTACGATTCCACCATTTCTTACTTCATAGCCAAAAACCGTATTGATTTCATTTATTGAAATTCCAGAATTTGCTTCTGGCATTTCCATTAAAGCATCTTTCAGCAAACCCTTTATGGTTTTACCGGGAATATAGGGATGATTGTTTTCGTCTTTTAGTACTTCAGCATCTGATTCCGCACCTGCAGCAAGGCCCGACCCGCAATGCCAATCGCTTAATAAATCAATTTTATATTTCATACTTAATTTTTAAAAGAATGTAATTGAATAATATCATAAATTATAGACTTTCCATTCTTGATATCTTTTGGCTTGATTTCATTGTAAAACTTTTCGTTAACGATGCTCATCCTAGCTTGCATAAAATCAGCACTTGCTTTGTCTTTGAAAACCGCTGAAACCCATTGGCGTAATTTAGAAACTCCATTTGTTTCTTCTTTATCCTCACTGGTTAAAGAAATGTTATCAATAACTTTTATCTTCTCCATTAACTCTCCTATATGCGCGAAGTCCTTATACTCTTCAATTAAGTAAGGACCATAATCAAAGTTTAAATCTTCTACAGTTAAACTTCGCTTTCGCATTTCATCGAAATCACTAACTATAAACGAATCCTTCACCTTGAAAAATGCAAAAGAAGATTTTGGTACAAGTCCATCATATTTCACTTCATCTTTTACAAATCTCTTTGCGTGCTTACAAAGCTTTTCGGCTAAGTCTATAGCATAGTGGAAAGGGTAAGACTTTTGTACATAAGAAATACCAGCACAAGCTGTTATTCCATTTTCAAAACCATCTATACTAAAAACATCCTTCAAGAACTTAAGATTTACTTTAGTTTGATTTTGAAACTCTTTTAAAAATTCAGTGGTAAAGTCTAATGCCAAATCAGCTCTGATTATAACTGTTAAGTCATCACCTCCTAAAATTATTGGTCTAATAGGATAAGTTTCCCATTCCTTCTCTTTTGACTTTACTACTTTTTCAAATGCTTTCTGTGCGGATTTTTTTGTAGATATTTCCAATCTTTCAGAAAAGATTTTAAATACTTTTTGCACCATATTATCATCATTACTATTTTCAAGTGATTGATGTAGGTTTTGAATAATAACGCCTAAATTATTCCCATCTGCATGAATAACAGCCAACCAAGTTTTATTATCATTTTTAAATAGACTGTCAACGTTAGTTAACAATTTCTTATCGTCATATTCGAATTCACCTGCAATTTTCTTAAAAAGAGTATTCGTTTTACTTTCGTCAATTTTCTTTATGGTAGCTTCACATACGATTTCATCTTCATTAAAAAGAGGATTTTTCTGAAATGCAACACCTCCTGTTCTTCTTGCTCTTTCTGTTCCCATAAAGCCAATTTCAAAAGGCATTGATACTTTATTTAACTGCTCCCTAAGTCTAATATTCAGATCCCTGAGTGCATCATTCAAACCACCATTCTCAAATTTAACCACAGCTTGAATTATCGTAATTCCAGGCGCCATTTCCATAACCTTCTTTGGAAATTCTTTCACAAATTTTTCGCAATTTTCCTTGGAATCAAAAAGATACTTAATATTTCCAGCAGCATTTAAAATGATGTTTTCATCGTCTTTTTTAATATTAGCTACTTCACAGAATTTAGTAGTACAGATCTTTTCTACCAATTCGCTCGCACCAATGATTTCTCGCAATTTACTTGTCTGGAAGATGAAATCTTGTATTCCCTCTACAGCAGCACCATATAGATATTTACTCATAATTAACTTTTAAATAAATTTGCATTTTTAATACTTGTGCATTGATGAAGACATAATAAATGACTAAAAAAAAACAAAGTCATATTTAATGTATGATTTTGTAATTTATATTCTCATTTAATTTTGAAATCGAAAACCCTCCACTTGAAAGTAATTCATTGTGTACCCAAAGAATTTTTCTTTAAAACAACACTAAATTATTAATTTATTTTCACACTACAAGTTAATTTTATAACAATTTAGTCTCTTTTTTTTAGAAATGCTTAATATTTTGATATTTGGTTATTTTTGAAAAGCTAGCAATTCCTAGCAAGCACTATGAGAAAATTGGGTGAATTATTCATAAAATAATTAAAATTGCTATTATTAAAGGGAACAAAGTAGGTAGCAACTTGAAAAAAAATTATTCAAAAATTTTCCTTATTTTTAATTTCATTTTGGAGCAAAAAATTTTCTTTAGATCACTGTTTTTTTTAAGTAACTTGCAGTTAAATATGATTTTAGATTCTTATTAGAATTTGTTTATTACTATTTTGTTTTATAGATAAAAAACATAAGCAAATCATTAATCGTCCCCAAAAGTGATAATGGAACAAATAAAATAACCAAAAATGAATATTTTCGAATCAATAGCTGACTTTTTTGACCATCCTATTTTTATAATAGTTGGTGGAATTACAGTTGTGTTTGCAGTAATGGGAATAATTTATAGACTATCATGCATTGCATTAGGAGTATCTCCCTTGGTATTTAGAATTGGGAAGGCAGTTTGGCGTAGAAAAGTAGCAATTATTGGAGGAAAAGATGCTTTTGATGCTTTGCAGGAGTGCATTATCGATACCGATATTTTTAAAAAACAAAATGTAAAACATATTCAATTAACCAACATAGAAAAGGTAAAAGTCCATACTCTTTTAATTATTGACTGGGAATCATGTATTGATCATATTGATGAAATTTTCACTAATCGAAAAGACCATAATACTGCTGTTATTATTTTTGCACAACCAGCATCAATTCCTCCCGATATGATGATAGAGTATGCGAACAAAGCAAATACGGTAGTTGTGAATTTTAAAGGAAGGTTACTGAATGATATTTTAAATTCATTAATTACCACAAGTTTTTAATAGACTTTATTATCTTTTATATGCGATAATGATAGTATTTATATCTTTGTAAAAGAATCACTTAATTATCTTTATTTAAACTTGCAACATAATCGGGAACAGTTTTTACAATAAAACTTGCATCACTTTTTATGCGACTTCCAAAAAAAGTTCTGTAACCATCTTTTTCTTTTTCTAAATTTTCTGGTGTTTTTGAATTATTTGTACCAGGAAAAAGAACCACTTCAACTTCAACATGATTAGGAATACATCTGGAAAGCAATTGTCTGATTTCAAAATCTGCTTGTGGAAGTGAATATCCAATGAATACAACTTTTGTCGCTTCGGAAAGTTCTATTCCCGCATTTTGCCACACCAATTGGATTTGTATATTACTTAAATCTTTTATAAAAGTTGGTAACAAAAGATTGCTTTTTAATTTTACTGCATTCAAATCTTCGAGTTTATAGTTCTTTTTACAATGTTTACAATATTTATCAGAACTCAACATTGTTTTTACATCGTATTTAACAAACATTCTTTGGCAACTTGGACAATGTAGCCAATTCATAGATCCATGAAGTTTTAGATATTTCATATTGTAGCCACCTTTTCCCAATGCTAAAAGCCCGGGTTTGATAAAAGGATTATTTTGAAGTGAACTTATGTAACAACAATAATCAACTACAGCTATTTTTTCGCTTTCTTTATCTTTTTCTTTCTGACAATAATTTTTTGCCAAGACATTTAAAGAATTATCTAAAATTATATCCCAATTAGTTGTGACTACTGCAACATTATCATTTTCAATATTTATCAATCTCTGCTGAGCAATGGAATTTATATAGGATGCAAAGTCGTCAATATATTTTTTATTGTTGAGACCAGTATCTACACCAAATTGTATTGCTGCACCCATTAATAAATGAAAATCTTCACGAAGAGTAGCCAATTCTTTAACGTCAAAACGCTTAAATGATTTATTGTTTGATAACGATCGATCAATAGGAGTGAAAATATCTTCCAGTGCAATTTTATTCCACAAATCTTGCGGTATTTGTAATTGGTTTTCAATGAATGATACAAATTTTATTCTAGCACGCTCAATTTTGGGATTATGATAATACTTCGCTCTAAATTGCTCACTTAAAATTGAAATAATGATACCATTTTGAATTGGTCCTCCTGCATCGGCAGAAAAGCCCGCACCTAAAAAGTAAATTGTTTTCTCCATATTGTGTTTTTTCTATTTACCTTAAATTTTCTCTATGGTAAATATTATTGCTTTCCTACTAAAGGATGATATTCTTCCCGTAACGACCGTTCAACGTAGGGAATTATAAAATCATAATTATCAATTTCAAATTCTAATGTTGTAAACCTAAATTCAACGCCCTCCAAATTTTGACGGTGCTTTAGCTTCATTGCGTAGGTGTTAGAAGTAGGTTTCAATTCTATATGTTCGCTAATCCTTTTATATAAATCCTTGCTTTTACCGATGTACAAAGGCAACCATTTTTGATCGAATTCTTGATTTGTTTTCAGTCTTTTTTTAATGATGCTTGAGGAAAAAAAGGAATCATTTTTTTTCTTCGCCCAATTTTCTGCAAAATTGTTGATACGTGTACTTTTCTTTACGCCTATTAGATTTTTACTATCTAGATTAAGTTCAAAAAGATAAACACCTTGTTTCTTTTCATATATAAAAAGACTTTTACTATCCAAATCTTCCGATATTGTAAACTGCACGCTCTTGCCAGAATCAAATGTGATATCTTTTATTTTCTCCTTTAGCTGCTCAACATATCCGGAAATGTTGTTATCAAAATCTTTAATAATTAAGTTATAATTCATCTTTTATATTTTATTTCCCCTTCCGCAACATTCCCCAAAACCTCTTCATTCTGCTTATATTTCTTTACCACTTTTTTCTTCACATTACTTTCTTTCTTCAATGCCATAATCTCCTTCAGCAAATCCTTCGCATCACCATCTGTAGGCAGTTGTGCTACCAATTCTCCTTTGAAAGCTTTATGCAAAAGTGCTTGTGGAAGCGTATCTATTTTTGCTTTTAGGTTTTTGTAGCGTTTTTCTATGGCATCTGCTTTGGCAAATAAACTTTCTACTCGGGAAACGATTTCTTGTTGTTCTTCAAACGGAGGAGTATTAATTAGAATAGGGTTTAAATTCATAACCGAAAGACCGGGTTGAGCAACGCCTTTTGCATAATTAATTAATTCCAAGGAAGTTAACTTATAAAACATCCAAATATCATCAATATTTGCTATCGGAGTTACAACTAATGCATGTTCTGTAGCGTGAAATTGCTCATCGATAAGATGCACGTTTCCACATAAAGCTCCTTGTCTGCCAATTAATGAATATTTTCCAATATGCGTAAATGATTTTACATATCCTCGAAAACCATTAGCACCATAACATGGGTAATATCCATCTAGCTTTTCATTACTTATTTCAGATGCTGCAACAAACTTTCCGGCTTTTAGATTACAAACTTCTCCTAATTCAACTTCTTTCCATTCCTCCAACTCTCTCCCTTCTCTCCAACTCTCCGTCAATTTGCCAGTTACTGCTTGCGTAAGAACTTGTTGGCGGAAATCTTTGAGCAAAGTTGGGATTTTTGCTAAAGCATTTTTCATCACTTCTTGCTGTGCAAATAAGGCATCTAACTTGACGACAATCCTTTTTTGTTCGGATAATGGTGGAAGTGGGAAAGTCAGGTTTTCTAAATGTTCTTTTCTAATATTATTTATATTTACACCTCCTGCCAAATTGCTAATTGAAGTTCTGTAATAATGTGACTTAAAGAAATAAGAATGAAATTTTTTATTAATACTGTCTGTACGCATCAACATTAAAAACGCTCCAAAACTTACATTTTCTAAATTTTCTTCAGCAATTCCTGCTTTTCCAATTAATTTTTTAGAACCTGTTGAACCCACTATAACAACATCAAATTTTTGGATTTTTTGGATTTCCTGAATTAGTGAGCTTGTAACATATACATTGTCATTTGTATTAAAGTCAATTTTGCCATCTTGAATATTTCCACCTCTCAAAATATAAAATGATTCATTAAATTCACCAGATGAAGCTTGATCTTTTTTGTAAGTTATTCCTCTAACAATATTTGAAATCGTTTTTAACTCCGTTTCAACCCAATTTTTTGGTAATGAATTTTCCATTAACTCAATTCTTTTATCAGGTTTTGCAATTCTGTTTGTATGGCGTTTAATTCTTGCATCGCTTCTTGTGCAATTTCTAAAGGTTCGCCCAAATCTTCGGCATTGGTTAAACTGCTATCGGCAATTAAGCCCAGATCCAAAGAATAGTTTTTGGCAACCACGGTTTCTCGGGAGATGTTTTGCCATCTTTCGTCGCTAATGGTTTTTCGTTTTGCATCGTCAATTTTTCCATCGTATTGCATTATTTCATCTGCAGCAATTCCACCGGAATAGGCAAAGACAAAATCGTCAAATGCTTTTTCGGTAAAAGGCGTACGCTTCCCAAAACTCGGCATATTGGTTCGCATATCGTAATACCAAATGTTTTTGGTGTTGTTTTCGTCTTTTTTGCCTCGTGTGAAGAAAAGCACATTGGTTTTTACACCCGCTGCATAAAAAATACCTGTTGGCAAACGCAAAATAGTGTGCAGATTGCATTTTTCCATAAGGTCTTTTCTAATTTTTTGTCCGTCTCCATCTTCAAACAAAACATTATCGGGCAGAACTACGGCAGCTCTTCCACTTCCGTCTGTAACCAGACTTCGGTAAATATGTTGTAGAAAGTTAAGCTGTTTGTTGCTTGTAAGAAAAGTAAGATCGTCCCGTGTTGGTCTTTCGCCACCTTGCTTGGTTCCAAAAGGTGGATTTGCCAAAACGCCATTATATCCTTTCAGTTTTTTGCCAAGATCAGTTAAGGTATCGCCCAAATATATTCGGCTTTCCATACTGTGCAATCTGGCATTCATCAAAGCCAAACGTTGCGCATCGCCTACCAATTCTACACCGCTCATCGCTTCTTCTATTTGGAAATTTCTGGCTTTTCCTTCTAAAGTGTAGAGATAATCATATTTTTCTAAAAGATATTGGTTGGCTGCAATCATAAACCCAAAAGTTCCGCAAGCAGGGTCATTCCATTTTTCGTCAATTTTCGGAGCCATCAATTTCACCATCACATTTATTAATGGTCTTGGTGTAAAATATTGTCCGGCTCCAGATTTCTTTTCGCCGGCATTTTTTTCGAGCAAACTTTCATAGATATCGCCCATCACATCACGGTCATGCTCTTCATACCAATCCAATTTATCAATTGCTTGAACGAGCGTATTAAAGTTGACAGGTTTGGTTAACGTAGTAGAAGCGTTGGTATAAATTTCTTTAATACCGTCGCTTGTAGTTTTAGAACTTACGGTTGCCAGAAATTCCCGATACAATTCGAAAGCGGCAACATTATCTTTTTCATCTACAAATTTTTTCCAACGGTATTCTTCCGGGAAATCTGTAGAAAAACCTTTAACTTCTGATAATTTTAGGAAGAGAATGTAGGTCAATTCGTTTAAATATTGGTGATAAGTAACGCCATCATCACGAAGTACGTTACAAAGATTCCACAGTTTGTTGGCAATTTCTTGTGCGCTCATTTATTTTAATTTCTTGCAGTTTCCCTGCATTTATTTTTTAATTGTTTTAATTCTTGTAGTGAAAGAGAGTTATGGGTATCATTTAACAAAGGGTTAATACCCGAAATAATATATTTTTCTATTTCAAATTTTTCAGTAATTGGGAAAATAGCTATTTCCAAACTTTTCTCAATCCATTTAACGATTTTCTGATTATCTATTGTAGAAAATTTATAATTATTCTGATTCTTCTTTCCAACTAATGAACTTGCTTCAGGTAAATATCCTAACACTGCTCCGATACTTCGGTAAAATGTACCATGTCCTTTTGCATACAATTCCTGACCTAATCTTTTTGCTAAAGTTTGCGTCTCCGCTTTTCCAAAGTAGATAATTCGGTGATCTCTTTCATCTAAAATTTTCTGAAATTGATTTGGCAATTTTGCAGCAGCTTTCAGTTTTAAAGCATATAATCCATTTGTATTTAGATTTGAAATATTTTTCCAATCAATTGTCTGGTATTCTGCATCTAAGATATTATTACAAATATTTTGAATCATTTCACTTTGATTATCCACTTTAGTTTCTGTAACTTTATTTGATTGATTATTTAATTTCGGTAAACTTGTTGATTCATTTTTAAATAATATTCTCTGCGATTTTATTAGTCTTTCAAACTCTAATGTTGTAATATTCCTAATTCCAAATTCCGTCATTTTGAAATTTAGTTTTTGCATTTTTTGCCTGGCTTTTTTACGATCAGCTGCAGAATTAGCAGTTTCGTAAATTTTTACAAAACCTCTAATTTTATCAATTGCATCTTTACTTAATTCCATTTTTAAAAAGTTTTTGAATCATTTAACCTTACCAAGATTTTTGAGTACTGTTTATTTTTGTTCGGCAATCTTAGTTAAAAAATCGATTTCATATCTTTTTTCCTCTACCACTTCACGATAAACATCTGCAATATCTAAGGTTGCATCATAATAATTTCCGATAACGGTATTTTTTAAACGAAGTTTTTTTGTAAGTCTTGCAATATACCATAATGAAAAAGCTGTTAAAAGTAGAATCGCAATTGTACCAAAATAAAACACATTATAAATTTGATCTACAATTTTTATTTGCAAACTATCTTTGATATTAATTCTGCTTTTTTGTTCAAAACTACCATCAGAAAAGGGAGTTTCTATATGACCAGAAACAACTGTTTTAATGCCAAAAGTTTCATTGAGATACTCTGTAATTATCGACGATAAATGTTGGTTAAATAGTGACCGAATTTCGCTTGGAAATACTAAAATTGCTAATATCGCGAGTATTGCTACGATGGCGAAAAACAAGAAGATATAACGTTTGATAAAATAGTACACATTATTATACCATTTTACGGGTTTATTTTTTTTTAGATTTTCAATAATTGCCAATGTATCTCTCAGTTCAGTTTCGATGTATAGCTTTGTTTTCTTCTGAGTTTCTATATAGGATTGTAGTTCGATTGTGTTCATAAAAATAAATGGGTAAAAGTAAAACTAAGCGGAATATAAATTAGTGTTCAATTCTTTAATGAGATCTTCCAATTCATGATTAAAAATTTTATCTAATCTTTTGAAGCCTCCTTCATCAACGAAAGGTGAAAGATCTAAATCTTGCTTGGTAAGAATTGTTTCTGCCACCAATTGCCTTTCAAAACGCTCAATCCATTTGGTTTGAATGGCATTCCAACTTTTCTTTTGTTTAATTTTTGTAATGGCTTTTTTAATTCTCTCTTCGGGAGAAATAAGTTCTGTACCTATGGAAAGTGTTCGGATGTAAGCAATAATATCTGCTGCAATATCTATGTTTTTTACAGATTTCCAAGCGGTGTTTAGATTGGATGCTGTAAAACCTTTATCATCTAAAAGTAATTTGAGTTCTTTTAAAGATTTTCGATCTAATTCCTGTGGTTTGTTGCAAATAATAGCAATCGCATTGACTTGATTTTTATTTTCATCTAAAAATTTCCTGAAACTTTCGATATAATCATCAGGTTTTTCCATTTTTCCATAACCACGGGACACTTCCATCACCATATCTGGATGATCAGAAATAAATTGCGGTTTGTAGGCGTAAATTTTTTCATCTAAAAAATTCCACAAACTCGCATGTTCTTTTATAAAACCACGAATGTCATCTCCTTTAGTTTCTCTAAGGTTTTTCATAAAATCCTCCACGGAAACATCACCAGAATGAAACGCAAATTTTTCTTTCAAATTTTCAGACATTTTTTTTGCTTTCCTATTGAGTTTTGCAATAATCTGATCTTTTTGTTTTTCTAAGCGTTCTGTATTATCGATGGAATCTACTTCCTCAAAAAGTTGTTTAAAGGAAAAGGTAGGATTGCTTACTGGTTTCATGGTAGTAAACTCCTCCATTGCTTCGTACAGACGAACGGCATCAAAAATTTTGAAAGATTCTTTACCAATTTCTGGGCAAAGTCTTGTAGCACGACCCAACATCTGTTCATACAAAATTCTGGATCTTACTCGGCGAAGGAAAACAAGATTAGAAATAGTTGGCACATCAATACCTGTGGTAAGCAAATCTACCGTTACTACAATATTTGGGTAACGTTCGTTTTTAAAAAATTTGGTTAATTGCTCATTATCATATACGCTTCCTGTAATTTTTTGAATGGCATCACGGTGTACATCTACACCAATTTTTTCAAACTCTTCCTTTAAAAAATTAACGATTAAATCTGCGTGGGTATCTCGAGCTGCAAAAATTAAAGTTTTCCCAGAACCTTCTGGATCTAAATGATTTACCAATTCTTCCACTACAACACGGTTGAAATTCTCGCTAATCACTTGCTTATTAAAATGCTCAATATCGAATTTTAGTTCGTCTTCTAATTCTGATAAATCTACAATTTCTCCAGTTTGAGGGTCATAAGCAGTGGGTTTTTCGCCTTTTTCCCATACAATTCCTTCTGTACTTAATTTCGTTTTAATATTGAAAGGCGGTTCATAATCAACCAAATGACCATCAATTACTGCTTGCCTGTAAGAATATTCAAAAGTTGGTACTCCAAATATTTCTTTGGTATGCAAAGCTGGTGTGGCAGTCATTCCTATTTTATAACTATCAAAATAATCGAGCACTTTTCGGTATTGCGCCATATATTCTTGCTCGTTTCGCAAATCGATATCATCTTCATCTAATTCTTTATCCAAATTATAACCGCGATGAGCTTCATCAACGATAATGCAATCGTAAGTGTCTACAGTTAATGGATTTTGTTCTGTATAAAATAATCTTTTCACCATACTTTGCACCGTTGCAAAGTGCAAACGTGTTTCAGAATCTGGTCGGGTAGTTTGCAAATCATCATATTGATAAATTCCTCCGAAAGATTGCAACGATTCTATTTTATTTTCTTTGATGCTATCTCTGGCTTGTGTTGCCAATAATCTTCGGTCTGTAAGAAAAAGAACCCTTTTAAAACGATTGGCTTTTATCAATCGATAAATTAATCCGTTGATGGTTCTGGTTTTTCCCGTTCCTGTTGCCATTACTAATAAGGCACGCAAATCTTCGGTGTTATTGATTAATTTTTGCTCCACCGATTTTATCGCATCTATTTGATATGGGCGTAATTGAAGTCCAGCTTTAGAGGATAAATAATCGTAGTCACTTTTTTCTAATTTTTCGTTGGCTAACACAATATCCCTTTCAAATATTTCCTTCAAACTTTGTGGCGAGAACCATCCACGAAGAGGATAAGCCCTATTTGTCTCCTTTCGAATATCTTGAAACCAAATACCACTTTTGGTTTTTAGTTGCTCAAAATACGCTCTACCATTGGTAGAAAATAAGAATGGAACTTGGTAATCATTCCAATTACCTAAAAGTTGAATTTCTTCTGTTTTAAAAATTTTCCCGGAATAAATTTTAGATTGCCCAATATCTGTTGAAATATCTTTTCCAAATCTTTTAGCTTCTACTAATCCGTATAATTCTAATCCGACAAAGAGTGCGTAATCTGCATATTTTGCACCACAAGACCATTCTGCTATAGCTATATTTTTACCTTTTTCAGGTAGCGTCTTCTGTGTTTTATAATTTAGTTTCAACGTATCACATTCCCAACCTGCATTTCGAAGTTGATCATCAATTAAATTTATTCTGGTTTCGAATTCGTTCCAGTCAATTTTATTGGCTTTTTCTTGTGCTAATTTTCTTCGATTTTGAATTTTCTCTTTGGAATCGTTAAAGTCCTCAATTTTAGACCGGTAATCTTGCAATTGCAGTGATAATTGATTTACCTTTTGCTGAAGTAATTCAACTTCATTGTTTTCAATTTTTGGAGGAAGTTCATAGGTTTTATCTTCTATGAAATCATTTTCATAGGTTTCATAAAACCAAACCGATAAGGTGTAAATTTTTCTTAGAATTTGTAAAGCTTCAATTTTACTGTTTACACCAACATGAGACGCAATATTTCCTGATTTTCTTATGACATGAAAAATATCAGCAACAAGTTCTGGTAAAATATTAAGATCCTTAAGGTAACCAATTGCCAAATGTTGATTTTTACCATAAAGGTCAACTTGTTCAAATGCAGCAATAATTTCTATCAACTTCTCCCCTAAAAGTCTCGATTTTGAGATCGAAGAACTCGCATCAATCTCATATAAGTTTTCCGCCAATGATGCGAAATCAAATAATCTGGGATAGGTTTTTTGAAAAAAAGTAAACTTTGAATTCATTAAAGGCAATAGTTATAATTTCTACAGTGTGAATATAGCGTTTATTTTAATTTATTATGTTGCATACTTGTAATAAAAAAATAGATTGATAGAATTATGTAGATTTTAAAAAAGATTTGTTTTTTTATTGAGCTAAATCATAAAGTTTTTAATCTTTCTGTTCACCTCTCTTTCTACTTGTTCGAAGTCTGGTAAGTTTTTTATTTGGTCGCTCATTGATTTTGCCCAACGTGCTTTGTATAGTGGTAATTTTTGTTCTAATTTTTTGTGAAAGTCTTCTGGATTCTGTTCTTTGCTGCTGCATTTGTTACGGAACTCGTTTGTATAATACTCCACATCCATTCCTTCAATTTCCACTAAATACCAGATGTCATAATAGTCTCTTGGTTGCATGCGTTGCATCGTACATCTCAATTTTTCTACTAATAATTCTTCTAATGGATAACATAGTAATTTATGGTCTTCTAAATCAGAATACTGTACTATGGCATCTTTAAGAAATGGTTCAAACTCTAAAGTTTCGCTCCTTGAAATATCTACTTTTACACGCTTGTTGTTTCCCATTCCTCCTAATGGACCAATGTAACTTATGTAGAAATTAATGCCTCCATCTATATGTTCGTTATCATCAATAATTTCTAATGGTATGTTGGCTTCTTCTTTTACTTCGTTGAAACTTTCTTTGAACCATTCAAAGATTTGTTCATTAAGTATTTCATTTTTTAACAATGTAAAATCTAAGTCTTCTGAAAAACGATAGTCTTCAAAATATACTTTCTTTAATACTGTTCCACCTTTGAAAACTATAGCTTTTGAGAGCTCTTCGTGCTTTGCAATACCCCAAAGTATCCAAGACAAGATGTAATCTTTTTCGATTTGTTGATCACGAACTCCTACTTGAGTTGCTTTCTTTTGAATTTCGCCTGGTTTGATCATGTGTTCATGGCAGATTTAATAGTTTCTGTATCTATGTTTTGTTGAATGCTCCAACGACTGTTTCTTTTTCCTATTTTGGGTAACTCTGTATCTAGTACCACATAAGAAGCTGTTTTTATTTTTTGTAATTCTTCAATTATATTTGTTTGTATTTCAAAAAGCTCTAAAATATATCCAAGTCTTTTGACGACAGCTTGAGAATTGAATTTTATCGCATATTCCAAGAGTATTTTATAATCCAGCTTCTCTTTTGTTCTGTATATTGATCTAGCAACCTCTACAATTCCCCCTGCATAATCTGGTTTAAAAAGGCAGTCGATTATTGTTTTTTCAATATCAGAACAGTTTACTTTATTGAAATTATCAATCCATGTTTTCTTCTCTCCAAAAAAATGACTTTCGTTATGGTAAATGAATTGAAAAGTAATGTCTTTGATTTTTATTTCTGACGGCCTTATTTGTTTGGCTACAACAATTTGTTCCTTTAAAGATGGCTGTGTTATTAAATTATGAATTTGTAATGCAGAATAATATCCAATGTAATGTTTTGCATCTTTTACTAAATACTTTACCATTAAATGCCAATCGGGCATAAAGGTTTCTGCATTTTCTTCATACGGAATAATGTAATAGACACCATCTTTTATCCGCATTAGCAAACCTCTCTTAGTCATATCGCTTAATAGCTCTCTAACGGTACTGTCTTTGGTATTTGGAAATGCTTTTAAAGCTGTTTTAGAATCGAAACACACTTTTCCTTTATCATTGAAGTATGATAATAGTTCGCTTGATTGTGTTGAAATGTATTTATGCTTCATAACCGTATTGTCAGGTTCAACCTGACTACAATGATACAAAATATAATTATAGGTTGTATGATTTATTTAAAATTATGTTATATAGTTGAATTGTCAGGTTTAACCTGACTACAATGATATGAAACATCGTTAAATATATTAGTTTTATCATCATATATACTTCCATAATTTTTTCCAAATTTCATCGTAAATTTGAGAAATATAATTAGGGTTTAGAAAACTATTAATTAATACATATAGGGTATCTGTTCTTGACGCGCAAAGAATATTGGAGCCATTTACACAAATTTGCTTTCCATCAGATGCAATTATTACTTTTTAAAAGTTGTTCAATTTTATAACAAGATTATGTTCTTCATGCAAAAACTACTGTTTCCTTCAGAATTTTCTTCATCCTTAAATTCTTGATTTATGTTTGAAAGTTTTTTTTGCATAAATACCAAGTTTCTAAATGTTTCAGATTATTAGAAAACATAACATATTATTTGAACCAAAAACTTCATTCAAATAAATATAAAACTATTGAATGAAGTGTTATTAAAACTATCTAAATCATTACTTTTCTTTAACTTATTTCGAATCTTTTTTAGCTTCGTAACCCTCTTTAAACTGAATAAATTTTTGCACCTCACTCGATTTTGCGTTTTTCTTCATCCAAGATTGTATAATTGTTGTGTTTTCTTTCAAAGTGGATACGTAATCTACCGAATAAATTTCCTTTTTAGCATTGATGATTTCTGCTAAAACTCCATTTCTAACCTCCTCTCTCGTTTGAACTGATATTTCATACCAGTTAATGGTCATTTTCATCATAAAAACGACAAGTATTACAAGAAAAAATGAAGTTCCCGCAATCCAATATTGAAATTTTTCAATAAATTTAGTTGTTCTCGGTACTGTGCGTTCATGTAATTTAACGATACTGCTTGCAAGTTCTCCAATTTGATCTAATCTTGTAATTGTATCTTCGGATAAATCTATTGTTGCAGAATTTAATTTTTTTAAGAAATCAACAGAGTGATTTGCTAAAGATTGCACGTGTAGTTTATTAAAAACATCTATCTTATTTATTGAATCACTATTGGCAATGTTCAATTCATTTGCATTTTTCAAAAAAGAATTTACTGCTTGGTTCTGTTCCGAAATATATTGAGATAGAAAAAATATCTCGGTTGCTTTACGATTCAATTGAAGTAAAATCTGCATTGGATCTAAATCTTCAAACTCTTTTGGAACCTCTAATTCAGGTGAATTTAATGGTAAAAAATTGAATCCTAATTTAGAATTTAAGTGATTTGTGAATTTATTGTATTCGTTATTATCTGTGTTCATTGTAATTAAATTTTATCGTGAAAAAATGTTTTT
>CAXYUO010000013.1:0-23039 GCA_964292185.1 uncultured Frigoriflavimonas sp. | reverse complement strand
ATTTTTATTCTTATTCTATCTGTTAGAATAATTGCACTGCTTCGCAGTTATTAATTCCGGAGGAATGTAACTATTATAACGGAAAAATTAGCAGTATCATTAAATTCCGAAGGAATGAAATTATAAAAAACCCCCGCTGCGAAAAATCTCCCGACATTGAGCAAATATATACAAAAAGCACTAAATTTGAATAAATAAATAATTTGAAAATAGCTTTTGGAATAACAATAATTATGAAAAATCTAAAAAGTAAATGCTATATCTTTAAAAAAAATTAAAAATAGAGATACTATTTTAATAGTATCTACGTTCAATTTTAAATTAAAACAATTTCCCATGAAAACATTATTTTTATTATTAGCTTTTTCAACTTTATCATTTGCTCAAAATTTTACAACTAAAGTTTTGGCAAATAGTTCTACCACTTGTCAAATTGAAATGTCTGTAAAACAGCTAACTTCAGACGATTTGAGTTTTAAATGTACTGATTTGTTGCACAACAAACCTTTTAAAATAGAAAATTTTAAAATTAAATTTAGAGGACATGCATCTGTATTAGTTGCTGGTAACGTGCTGAATGATACATCAAAAGAATTAGCAAGAGCTTTAAATCCTGGAGATATGGCATACATCTATGATATTGAAAGTATCACTTCCGATAAATTGAAAAATGAAGATTACAAATCTTTAACGATAAAAATAGTAGAGTAGAATTGAAGAAATTTGTACTTGTTGTGTATTTAGAGTTTAAAATGTAAAATTAAATTTTTTTAAAACGCAAAGTTGATATTTATCCATACCAATTGAAGTAAGCAAAGAAGAATCTGCAAGCAGATTTTATAAAGCGTACGCTTAAAATGCGAATATTCGCATGCTTTGCTTCCTTAAAATAATTGTAAGTGTTTGAAAATCTTTGCGTATAAAATTCTTCCACAAAAGCACAACAGGTTAATTTGTGTTTCATTTTACATCAATTTAAACAAGCTCTTAATTATTTTTTCTCAATACTAATGTTTTTTGCCATTTATCAAATTTTAAAAACCCGCTCATTTTTCGCAAAAAAAGGAGTTCCACCTTCTACCTCACGCAGATTTTCGCTTTGATTTTAGGGTTTAGAAAATTGAAAAAGTTTGCAAAAAAGAAAAAGCCCTTTTGAAGATTTGTAACTAAATAATTTTATCTTTGCAAGTAAATAAAGTATGGCGATTGTCATACATATATACAAGTTAGCAGACAGTGTAATAAAATAAGCGTTAAAAAAAAAAAATGATAAAAAATTACATCAAAATTCCATTAATTATTGGAATGGTATTGACATTAAACTCTTGTGGAATGTCCAAATTAATTCAAGTGAAACCAATGGATTCGGCTCAAGTAGACGAAATCTATAAATCTGCTACAACTTCTGCACAACAACAAGTTGATTATGCAATGCAAATTTTAAAAAATAAAGACTCTTATTTGAATTCTTTGCAGGATTATCCAATTAATGGAAAAAAAGGCGATGATTTGAAAAATGAAATTTCGAAATTTACACCAGAAATTGCAGAAAAAATTGCACCAAAATTAAATGAATTGGTTTCAAAAATAGATGATTTATCAACATTAACAGCAGTAAATTCTGCGGGAAGTTTTGCAAATTATTTAAAGGGAAGCAAATATGAAATGGAGTTGAGAATTGCTATCGAAGATGCGATAAAAAGTAGAAGTTTAAAACTATCAACTAACGTGAATCCAAATTCGACTGAAGATATACTGAGGTCAATTTATTATATAATGAATCAAAAAACTAAATAAATAGTACAACAAACACCGTCTGCTAATATCTAAGCTTTCGTTTTGTCTGCAAGACAAAAAATGAATTAACAATCTCCGAAACAAATAAAAAAAGCAGATTTTATAATTTGCTTTTTTGTTTTGGTATCAATAGTTTAGAATTACGAACTAATACCCATCATCAAATTTCTATTCCCTATAAAACATTCTTTCCAAAACTAAAATTTTTTCCATTTTTCTAAATTAAAAACTTATATTTGGGTAACCAATCTGGATAACCAAATAAAATGAGCAAAATCGAAACGAAAATTATTTTTATCATGGGCGTTTCTGGTTGTGGAAAAAGCACCATCGGAAGTTTATTGTCGCAAGAATTAGCGATTCCTTTTTTTGATGGAGACGATTTTCACCCAGAAAGCAATATTGCGAAAATGTCTAACGGACAAGCTTTAAATGATGAAGACCGATTGGGTTGGTTGCAAACTTTAAATCAATTAGCAATAAAATATGCAAAGTTGAATGGTTGCGTAATCGCTTGTTCTGCCTTAAAAAATAAATACCGAGAAATCCTTACTCATTCAATAGAAAACACCACAAAATGGGTTTTTCTCAATGGTACTTTCGATCAAATAAAAGAGAGAATCAACCAACGTGAAAACCATTTTATGAACGCAGATTTATTGAAATCTCAATTCGATATTTTGGAAGAACCCGAAAATGCAATTAAAATAGACATCAATTTAACCCCTAAAAATAGTATAGAAGTGATAAAAAATGAACTTTCCGCAAAATCACAATTTGGATTATTTGGTTTAGGAGTAATGGGAAAAAGCTTGTGTAGAAATTTAGCCAATAATGGATTCAAAATTTCTATGTTTAATCGGCATGTAGAAGGTGTTGAAGAAAATGTAGCCAAAAACTTTAAAGATCAGTTTTCAGAATTATCAAATTCCGAAGCTTTTGATGATATTTCGGCTTTTGTAAATTCTTTGCAAACACCAAGAAAGATACTATTGATGGTGAATGCAGGGAAAACTACCGATGCAGTAATCGAAGATTTGATTCCTCATTTATCAAAAAACGATATTTTAATTGATGGTGGAAATTCTAATTATAAAGAAACAAAAACAAGATTCGATTATTTAAAATCCAAAGACCTTCATTTTATAGGAACCGGTGTTTCTGGTGGAGAAGAAGGCGCTTTGAAAGGTCCATCAATAATGCCAAGTGGAGATTTGGAAGTTTATAAAAGTGTACAACCTTTTCTAGAAAAAATTGCAGCGAAAGACAAAAATAATTTGCCTTGTTGCACGCATGTTGGTCCAGAAGGAAGTGGTCATTTTATAAAAATGGTGCATAATGGTGTGGAATATGTGGAAATGCAATTATTAGCTGAAGTATCTACAATACTAGAAAATTTAGGAAATAATCCAGATGAAATTGCTAACATTTTAGAAACTTGGAAAGACACCGCAAATAGTTATTTACTAGAAATTACCATTGCTATTTTCAGAAAAAAAGAAGGCGAAGATTGGCTCATCAATAAAATTGTAGATAAAGCCGGAAACAAAGGCACCGGAAATTGGACGACCATCGCTTCGGCAGAATTGGGTGTTCCAAGTACGTTGATCGCTTCTTCCCTATTTTCTAGATATATTTCTTTTTATAAAGAGGAAAGAATTGAAATGAGTAAAAACTTTAAAAAAGAAACAAATTCTGAATTAAATTTAACTACAAACGAAGTTTTAGAAGCGTATCAATTTGCGAGAATCATCAATCATTATCAAGGTTTTAAACTTATTTCAGAAGCTTCAAATAAATTTTCTTGGAATTTAAACTTGAGCGAAATTGCAAGAATCTGGACCAACGGTTGTATCATTCGATCTTCTTTAATGGAAGATTTGGTGAATGTTTTTAAAGAAACTACCAACATTTTGACCAATAAGAAATTAATTGCGACCATCAATCAATACAAACATTCTACTAAAAAAGTGGTTTCGCAAGCTGTGCTTAATGACATTACAATTCCTTCTTTGGGAGAATCTCTTCAATTTTTAAACGGAATTTCTACAGAAGTGTCTTCCGCAAATATCATTCAAGCGCAAAGAGATTATTTCGGAGCGCATACCTATAAAAGAACAGACGACGATTCTGAAAAAAACCATCACACCAACTGGAATTAATTTAAAAACTAACAAAAACTAACAATAAATTATGGAAGCAACTCAGGAAAAAAAATCATTTCTAAAAAAAATAATTGCCATAGTATTGGCATTTGGTCCAGGTATTTTCGCGATAGGTTACACCATCGGAACAGGAAGTGTAACCTCCATGATTGTTGCAGGTAGCAAGTTTAATATGCAATTATTATGGGTGCTTTTATTAAGTTGTATTTTTTCGGGCGTACTCATGTTTGCTTATGGAAATTTTGCTTTGTTAACTGGTGAAACTGCCCTTTTTGGGTTCAAAAAAAATCTGAAATTCGGTAAAGCTTTAGCGATTTTAGTTATTGTTGGAATTACTTTTGGGCAATGGAATTCACTTATGGGAATTTTAGGAATTTCGTCTAATATTATTTATGAAATTCTCGCCATGAATTTTCATAGTTTAAACGCGTATAAATACGAAGCCGTTTTGGCAATCGCAGTTATCATTATTGTTACGTTCTATTTATTAATGTTGGTCGGAAAATACACCTTTTTTGAAAAAATATTGGTCATTTTTGTAACCTTAATGGGGTTTTCGTTTTTACTTTCATTATGTTTTGTACAACCACTTCCGATAGATGTGGTGAAAGGATTAATCCCAACAATCCCTGATGTTCCGGGTGGAAAAATGTTGGTTGCAGCATTTGTAGGAACTACGATGGCTTCTGCAACATTTCTATCAAGACCACTTTTTATCCAAGGAAAAGGTTGGACAGAAAAAGATTTAAAAATTCAAAAAAAGGATTCTATAACCGCTGCAATTTTAATATTTATAATAAGTGCAACCATAATGGCAGTTGCTGCAGGAGCATTATTTTATGATGGAAAAGAAGTAACCCAAGTTTTGGATATGGCAAATACTTTGGAGCCAGTTGCAGGAAAATGGGCGGTTACGATTTTCTTTTTCGGTGCATTAAGTGCGGGTTTATCTTCTATTTTTCCGTGTTTATTGATCGCACCATTATTGGTAGCCGATTATCAATCGGGGAAAATTGATACCAATTCTCGTCAGTTTAGAATTATCACAGCAGTTGCAAGTTTGGTGGCTTTAATCGGACCTATTCTTGGCGCAAATCCTATTGAAATTCAAATTTTATCGCAAGTTTTCAATGTATTCGTACTTCCAATTGTAGTTCTTGGAATTATACTTTTGTTAAGCAATAAAAAAGTGATGAAAGATTATAAAACCAGTTTAGGTGTTTATATCGGACTTTTTGCGGCATTATTCTTTGCATTGGTGATTTCTTACACAGGAATCGTGGCTCTTTTAGAATATTTTTAAATAGAATTTTCAATCAACTAAAATAAATTTAAACCTAAATAGTATTAAAATGAATAAAAAAATATTCGCATCAATTTCAACATTTATAATTTTAGGAGTTTTCCTAATTCTAACAAGTTGTTTAAATTCCGCTAAAAAAACAAGTGTGAATGAACCTCAAAAAACGGTTTTCGCAAGCGACGTAATTCCATTTTTTGATCAATGGAAATTGGTTTTAGGAAATGGCGTAAATGCAGGAATTCCTATTCAATTTGAAGATAAAGAATTTTTCTACACCGAAAAAGATAATAGTGGAGATTGGGTTGTTTTCAAAGCTCCATATGCAGGAAGTACGCATGGAACTTCAAATAATACAAGAACAGAACTGGCTCAATTAAAAAAATGGTATCCAGAAACTGCCAATGATAAATTATCGGCAACATTGAAAGTAAAGAATGTATCTTCTACAGGTGATGCAAGAGTTGCAGCTTCTTACGCAGTAGTTGTTGGTCAGATTCATAGTGCAGATAAATTTGAAAATGAACCCCTAAAAATATTTTACAAGAAATTTCCGGGTCAAACAAAAGGTTCGGTTTTTTGGCATTACGAAATCAATACCGCAGGAAATGACAATGCCGGAAGATGGGATTTTTCTACCGCAGTTTGGGGAAATGATTTTTCCGTAGTTGGAGAAACAGAAAACACTTATCCAAGTGAACCAAAAGATGGAATTGCTCTTGGCGAAGAATTTTCTTATGAAATAGAAGTGAAAGATGGAATTATGAAGTTGAAATTTATGAGCAAAGGACATGAAACCAAAACATTTACCAAAAATATAATCAAATCTGAATACACCACAAAAGCCGATGTGCCTTTGCAAACACAAAAATTATTTGTACCAGTGGGTCAAGAGGGTGTAGAACGTAAAGAAGCTTATACTGGGGAAGGTTGTTTTTTCAAGTTGGGATGTTACAACCAAACCAACGGAAAATCTCCATCAGTAAATAAAAACTGGTGTTCTGGAGCAGAAACGCATGGCGGAGATATACTAAAACAGTATGCAGACGGAAATTATGCCGAAGTTTGGTTTAAAAAAGGAAGTATTTCTGTGAGTAAAGCAGCCGTTTCTAACCAAGGATATTTCGACAAAAACGACCATAAAAAATAAATAAACATGAACCATAATAAATTAAAAGGAAAAAACGTACTCATTACTGCAGGAGCACAAGGAATTGGAGAAGCCATCACCAAACATTTTATAGATAGCGGTGCAAATGTTGCAATTCACTATTTTTCGAGTGCAGAAACTGCGAATCAATTGGTAGAATACGCCAAAGAAAAAGGACAAAAAGCAGTTGCAATTTCTGGAGATTTAACCAAAGAAGCCGATGCAAATGCAATGGTAGAAAAAACAATTGAAGCTTTTGGTGGTTTAGATATTTTGATTAACAATGCAGGTTCTCTTGTTGCTCGTAAAATGCTCCACGAAATGGAAGCAGAATTTTGGCATAAAGTTATGGACATCAACCTTACTTCTATGATGTTTGTAACACGCGCTGCAGCTCCATTTTTAGGAAAAAACGACAACAGTAGCATCGTCAATTTGGCTTCACTTGCAGGCAGAAAAGGTGGACATCCTGGTTCGCTCGTTTATTCCACAAGCAAAGGTGCAATTTTAACGTTTACAAGAGCATTATCTACAGAATTGGGCTCTCAAGGAACACGAGTAAATGCAGTTTCTCCCGGCTTAATTTTAGGAACTTCCTTTCATAATACGCATACAACCAAAGAATCTGCGGATGAAACTACAAAAGGAATCCCCATCCAAAGAGCAGGAAATGCAGATGATGTAGCAAGAGCAGTTTTGTTTTTAGCTACAGAATATGACGGATTTATAACGGGAGCAACATTGGATATCAATGGCGGAGTTTATAATATGTAAATTCAATAAAAAATATTAAAAAATGCAAAGAATCAAGACAATGGAGCATGCTCCATTGTTTTTTAAATAAAATTTATGCTAAAAACTCCAGTAATTCATCCAACAATATTAGAAGTTCTTGCACGTTCTGGTCATTTTGCACAGGTAGTAATTGCAGACGGAAATTTACCAGTTGGAGCCATGAATGGTCCAAATTCTACAACGGTACATCTCAATTTCAAACCAGGATTATTAGATGCAATCACGGTTCTAGAAGGAATTCTAGAAATCTGCCCAATTCAAGGGGCGATCGTTATGGAAAAACCTGCAGAAGCCAATGCGGAAATTCACGATTCTTATAAAAAATTATTGGGAGAAGTAACTTGGGACGAAATGGAAAGATGGGCATTTTATGACAAAATAAGAGATCAAAACACCACGTTAATCATTCAAACAGGAGAACAACGCAGATTTGCTAATTTAATCCTAATTGTAGGAGTTGTAAAAATGGCGGAAGAAAGTAGCTTTTAACAAAAAAAATTATTCAAAATGAAAATCATAAAATCAAAATCATTTTTACAATCAATATTAATATTAAGTTTTGCATTAATCATAAGTAGTTGTGCCAATAATGCCAAAAAATATACCGTTACAAAAGCAAATTATCCAAGTGAAGTAATCCCATTTATGGACGAATGGAAAATTCTTTGCGGAGACGGAACAAGCATTAATGATTTAGCAAATAAAGAGCATAAAGACTTTTTCTATGTTGCCAATGATGGAAAAAAAGATTGGGTGGTTTACAAAACGCCAAATTCTGGAATTACCTCGCGAACTTCCAGTAATACAAGAACAGAATTAGGACAAAAAAAACATTGGACTCCCGAAACGGGCGGAAAATTAACCGGAACTTTGAAAGTGATGCATGTTTCCACTTCGGGTGATGCAAGAGTTGCCGCTTCTTATTCTGTGGTTGTTGGTCAGATTCATAGTGGAGAAGGTCATGAAAATGAGCCCATCAAAATATTTTACAAAAAATTTCCAGGTCATAAAAAAGGTTCCGTTTTTTGGAATTATGAAATCAATACAGAAGGTGATAATGGCAAAAGATGGGATTTTTCTACCGCAATTTGGGGAAATGATATGTCTGTAGTAGGTTCTACGCCAACTTCATATCCTACTGAACCAGAAAATGGAATAGAATTAGGCGAAGAATTTTCTTATGAAATCAATGTTTATAAAGGAATGATGTATCTAACTTTCACGAGTAAAGGTCATAAAACCGTTAAATTCACCAAAAACCTTTTGAAATCAGAATTCACAAAACATTCCGATATTCCTCAACAAATATTGTCTTTGTACGCCGCAATCGGAAGAGATGGTGTAGAAAGAGAAAATGCGTATTCTGGAGAGCTAAACTACTTTAAACAAGGAGCGTACAATCAAACCAACGGAAAAAAACCTGAAGACAATATCGTTTGGTACACTGGTTCTGAAACCTACAACGGCGATATTGCAAAACAATATGCAAATGGTTGCTTTGCAGAAGTTTGGTTTAACAATGCAACTGTTGGAGAAGGAACTGCACCAAAAAAATAAAGAAGGTTATTTAAAAGGTTTCCGTTGCAACCACTC
Organism: uncultured Frigoriflavimonas sp.; assembly: GCA_964292185.1. Taxonomy (GTDB): domain Bacteria; phylum Bacteroidota; class Bacteroidia; order Flavobacteriales; family Weeksellaceae; genus Frigoriflavimonas. Next base: position 14,239 of record CAXYUO010000013.1, on the reverse strand, counting down.
TACTTTTGGTTCTAAATAAGGGAAAATTTTGGGCATCATTTTATTAATGAAAAAATTGTTGTGCTTTATCATTCCAAAAATTGGTAAAGGTTCTGCTCCTATCGTAGATTTTATTTCTAAAGCAGTTCTTCCAAAAATTATTTTATCAAATCGATGATCAATTCCACAAGCAACCATATCCAATAACATATTAAGATACAATTGATTAGGCTTTTGAAATTCTTTATTATATCCTAAAAAATAGGTGTCCAAATCGTTTTTATTACAAATAAAAGTATAAAAACCTACAATTTCTTGCTCTTTGAAATAGCCAAATATTTTAAAATTTTCTCCTAAATTTTCTTTTAATGATGAAAAATGATTCTCCGCAAGAAAAAAAGTATTGAAAGGTGCATTTTCAGCAACATTGTGGTATAATTTATTGATGCTACTCTCCCATTTTTTCACTTCCGATAAATCTAATTCACGCTTTTCAAAACCAGAAAATTTTCTACGAGCAGATTTTGTTCTATCTCGATATTTTTTAGAAAATGCAGCAATATAATCTTCATTAGAATTCCAGTTTTCACGAATTTCCAACACCATATTTGGCTGAACTGAAAACTGAAAATACTTCAAATGTTTTTCGCCTTGGAAATGCAAAATTGTAGATTTTTGGTAATCTTTATAGATGATAAGTGAAGTTTTTTTAATCGATTTTTGAAATTTTTGAACAGAATTTTCCAGTAAAACCGTTATTTCATTTGGTGTAATTTCATTTAAATTAAAATAAAATCCATTTTGACCAGTCAACATATTATTTCCGACAATCAAAACGTCTTTTGAGAATTTTTTTGAGAGTACATTTTTAAAACTACACCAAGAATTTTTCCTTTGAAATGTTTCATGCTTGCTAAAATCTAAATGTTGAAAAAGTGCACCACCAATCAAAACATCATTCTTAAAATAGGCAACAGCAAAACACTCCATATTTTCTGGTTTGCTCGATTTTAAAACATGAAAATACCGAACCGACAGAAAAATATTAGAATGAGCGACTTGCAAATCCCAATTGAAAGGCAATTCATCTAAATTTTTTATAATTTTGAAATGATAGGGCATAAATAGATATTAGAATCTAGAAATTAGTAATAAAAATTAAGTATCTGAAAAGAATGAATGACATGTTTTTATATTAGTAAACGATTGATTATAATTTAATTATACCAATTATGAATATAAAATAGTTTGTTTTATCATTAAGGCATTAAGATTCATTAAGGCTTAATTTACTTAATGCCTTAATGGTTTTTTTAAAGTAAAGCTTTCTCACTTAAAGGCTAATTCATAAATATAGATGGTATTATTAATCAATTAATTTTTAATTAGTACTAACTAATCAATAGTTTTAACTATTAAAATAGATGACTAAACTTAAAAGAAAATTAAAATTATTTTGGAGTTACAAAATTGAAACCATCTATTGCATACCATCCACAAACAATTCCACCCATTATCATAATGGTAATCGTCCAATAACCTACATTTACGAAAATATATTTCCAAGATTTTTTTTCAAACAATGCATTGATTGCAAAAACTGGGAAAATAAATAAAAATCCCGTTATAAAAGAATGCAAAGCACCATGACCGAAAGATCTAAATGCAGTACAATAATCATTCATAAAAGCTTTATAAGAAGGTTTTGCAAGAGTTTCGTCTCCACCAATCATTCCCATTGCTCCAAACTGATGAATAGTTACAAATTGTAAAAATAAAGCAATCATTATAGAAAAAATAAAAGATAAAAAGAATATTAATCCCATACTTCCTTTTTTCAATTTTTCTTCAGAAAGTTCGGCTTCTTTCATCCAAATTGTTCCAAAAATTTTCGGATTATACCAAAGAAATCCCATAATTAATGGAATTATTGCTGCAACCAAAATGGCTAAAAAATTAATTTCTATCATAGTTTTTAAAATTATAAATTCAAAAATACAATAAAATCTTTTAATACTAATTCTACTTAACTTGATTATGAACTTCCATCTTTTTTCTAATAGTATTTCCGTACTTTTGCACCTTTCAAATAATCAACTTTAGATACACCAAATGAATTACGTTTCCGCAGAAAATCTATCCAAATCTTTCGGTATAAAAACCCTTTTCGAAGACATCACTTTCCACATCAATGAAGGCGATAAAATTGCAATTGTTGCAAAAAACGGCACCGGAAAATCTACTTTACTCAAAATATTGAGTGGTAGAGAAACTGCGAGTGAAGGTTCTGTAATCATCAACAAAGAAATTCAAGTTGTATTATTCGATCAAGAAATAGATTTTAATTCTTCTCAAACGGTAGAAGAATTTATGATGAGTTTAGATTCTGCACCGATTGTAGCTTTAAGAAATTACCATAAAGCATTACTTTCTGAAGATCCAAATGCAATGGAAAATGCATTGGCAGAAATGGAAATCCATAAAGCTTGGGATCTGGAAAATGAGATGGCGCAAATATTATCTCAATTGAAAATCACCAATTTAGAAGCGAAAATGGAAATGCTTTCTGGTGGACAAATAAAACGTGTTGCACTTGCAAAACTGCTTACAGAAACCAGAGCTCAACACAAACATACCTTATTGATAATGGATGAGCCGACCAATCATCTTGATGTAGAAATGGTAGAATGGTTGGAAAATTATCTCTCGAAAGCGATGCTTACTTTGCTTTTGGTAACGCATGATCGGTATTTTCTTGATGCTGTTTGCGATAAAATTTGGGAAATGGAAGATAAAAATCTTTACGTACATCAAGGAGCTTATGCAACGTATCTGGAAAATAAAATGATACGTGAAGAAAATCTGGATGCAACCATTGATAAGGCAAATAACCTTTATAGAAAGGAATTAGAATGGATGAGACGCCAACCAAAAGCAAGAACTACAAAATCTAAAAGCAGACAATCCGACTTCTACGAAACCGAAAAAGTAGCAAAACAAGACACCAGAAAAGCAACTCTAGAACTAGATTTTGAGATGAAAAGAATGGGAAATAAAATTCTCGAACTTAAAAACATCAACAAAGCATACGGAGATTTAACATTATTAAAAGATTTCAATTATCAATTTCAACGTGGCGAAAAAGTAGGAATTGTAGGTAAAAATGGAGCCGGAAAATCTACATTATTGAATATTATACAAGGTTTTGAACCAGCAGATTCTGGAGAAATCGAAACTGGAGAAACCATACAATTTGGGTATTTTTCACAAAAAGGTTTGGTATTTAAAGAAGAGCAAAGAGTGATAGATTTAATAAAAGATGTTGCAGAATATTATCCTTTAGCCAACGGAAAATCGCTTTCTGCTTCTCAATTTTTGAGATTATTTTTATTTGATGACCAAACACAATACGCACCAATTTCTAAATTATCTGGAGGCGAAAAAAGACGTTTGCACTTGATGCACGTTCTCTTTAAAAACCCAAATTTCTTAATATTTGATGAGCCAACTAATGATTTAGACTTACCAACATTGACGGTTTTAGAAAATTTTCTATTGAATTTTGGAGGATGTTTAATCATCGTTTCACACGATAGGTATTTTATAGATAGAATTGTAGATCACGTTTTGGCGTTTGAAGGTGATGGAAAAATACGAGATTTTGTTGGTAATTTCTCAGAATATCGAGAGATGAAAGATTTAGAATTAAAAAATCCTGTTGTTGCAAAAAAAACTATTGAAAAAGTAGAAACACCGAAAGCTGCTGCAAAAGTGGAAACTGAAACTAAGAAAAAATTGACATTCAATGAGCAGCGAGAATTGCACAATATTGAAAAAGAAATGCCGAAACTCGAAAAAAAGAGATCTGAAATCCTAAAGCAATTGAATAATGAAAAAGATTACGATAAAATTTCTGTTTTATCTAAAGAGTTGGAAGATCTTTCTACAGAATTGGAGAATTTTGAATTTAGATGGTTGGAGTTGCAGGAGTAGGAAAATTTTGAAATTAAAAGTATGTAATACCTTTTATTTACTTGGTTGAAAACACTTGCGTATTTTATATAACTATTCTTGCGTATTTTGTATATCTTCAAAGCTAAAAAAAAACCAGCCACAAAACCCCTGTCAAAAGCAAAAATAAAATTTGTATATTTTATTAACTTGCGTATATTTGTGAGTTAGCGGTAATGTTAAAAAAAACTGCAAACAAGAACGTTACATTATTTTTTCATAAATTTGTTAAAAATTAAGCTAACAAATGAAATATCCTAAATATCAATATCGTTCTGAAACTACGATGACTCACTACGAGTTTACAAGCGAAGGACTAAAAGGATTAATCAAAAAAATAGTTGAATTTACTGAAACGGGAACTGAAAACGTTTATAACCTAGGTTTTGCAGATTATGATGAAAACACAAAAACGACAAGCGATATTTCTGTTACAAATAATGGAGACAGTTTAAAAGTTTTAGCAACTGTAGCTTCTACTGTTTATGCTTTTACTCAAAAAAATCCTAAAGCGTGGATTTTAGCAACAGGAAGCACAAAAGTTAGAACTCGATTATACAGAATGGGAATCACAAATAATCTCGCTGAAATTAGTGAAGATTTTAAAGTGTTTGGTTTGAATAATAATGGAGAATGGGATATATTTGTAATTGGAGAAGATTATGAAGCATTTTTATTAACAAAAAAAGAAAATATATTATAGTTATGACAATAGATCAATTGAATCAATCGAAAGTTCCAATCATTGTTTTCGACAAAAAATTGGAAGAACTAAAAGGAAAAATATTGTTTCCTGAAAAGCTGAAAAAAGCTAACGAAATTTTAGAAAAAGCAGGTTTGCCAAAAGTTGCGCTTAAAAAATAAAACACTACTGCCAATAACTAAGTTTCGTTTTGTCTGCAAGAAATGAATTGAAAATCACATAGACTTTTAAAAAAATAATAAATACGATGTAAAGCCCGTTGAACGGAACCTTCGGGAATTTTTTCTCCAATATTGGTCCTCTTATGGAGTTATCGTTTTTAGAATTTAGATACAATTTTTAAGATTTAACTAGCAAATAAGTAAAATCAGAAATCACAACTTTGTAATTCATAATAAAAATTTGAAAACCTAAATCTTCACCAATTTCGCATACTTTAATATCAAATTTTTCTCGCCTTCATGCTGGAAAATTACTTTCGCTTTGATGTTTGTAGGATCAGATCCATCTAAAAACTGAACTTCGCCAACTCCAAATCGATCATGACGAACTTTATCTCCAACTTCTATATCTTCCGAAGATTGTCCACTCGGATTGATTATTTTTGCTGTACTTAATGGTTTAATATTTTTAGGAATGAGCGTGCTTGCTTCCTTTTCTATCGTTTTTTTAGCTTCTTTCTTTTTCAAAAATGGAGAAGAAAACATCTCATCACCAAAAATATCAGATTTCAAGCCAGAGCTATTCATCATTCTGCTTTCTACCGCAGGATTTATCATTTCTAAATATTTAGCATCTACTTCACTCAAAAAACGAGAAGGCTCACAATCTTTTAATTTTCCCCATTGAAATCTTGAAATTGCATAGGTGAAAAAGGCATTTTTTTCTGCTCTCGTTAATGCTACATAAAACAATCTTCGCTCTTCTTCCAATTCTTCTCTTGTGCTAGAACTCATAAAACTTGGAAAAAGATCTTCTTCCAAACCAACCAAATGCACTACCGGAAATTCTAAACCTTTAGAAAGATGTATCGTCATCAAAGAAACTTTTTCGGTATCGTCATCATCTTTATTGGTTTGCGTATCTGCAGAAAGGGCGATATTTTCTAGAAAATTGGGCAAACTTGCATCTCCATCTTCTATTTGCTGCTGCTCTTCTATGAAACCTTGCATAGAATTCAAGAGTTCGTGTACGTTTTCTAAACGAGAAATTCCTTCGGGAGTTTGGTCGTCTTTTAAGTTTTTTATCAAGCCAGAACGTTTTCCGATTTCCAAAGTTACGTGGTAAACATCTTCCGTTTTTAGAAGAACTTGACAAGCTTTTATCATGCTCCAAAAATCTGAAAGTTTCGTGATTATACCATTGTTTAAACCTAATCTTGGAGCATAAAATCCTAAATCGTTCAGAATTTTTGCCAATGGTAAACCTTGAGAATCAGCAAAAACAATTAATTTATTTTGAGTAGTATTTCCAATTCCACGAACTGGATAATTGATAACGCGCATCATTGCTTCTGCATCGTTTTCATTTACCAAAAGTCGCAAATATGCCACCAAATCTTTCACTTCTTTTCTTTGGTAAAAACTCAAACCACCATATACTCGATATGGAATATTTTTTCTACGCAAAGCATCTTCAAAAGCTCTGGTTTGAGAGTTGGTACGATAAAGAATTGCGAAATCACTGAATTTTTTCTGTTTAAAATTGTGCATTTCCCAAATATTTCCTGCTACAAAATTGGCTTCGTCTGCATCAGAAAGTGCTCGGTAAATTTTTATTTTATCGCCTTCTTCATTTTCACTAAATACGTTTTTTTTGAATTGTTGAAGGTTTTTTGCAATCACCACATTGGCTGCATTTACGATATTTTGTGTAGAACGATAATTTTGTTCCAAAGAAACCGTAACCGCATCTGGATAATCTTTTTTAAAATTAAGAATGTTATAAATATTCGCACCACGGAAGGAATAAATTGATTGAGCATCGTCTCCTACAACACAAATATTTTCAAATTTAGAAGCCAAAGCTTTCACAATTAAATATTGAGAATGATTGGTATCTTGGTACTCATCAACCAAAATATATCTAAATCTGTCTTGATATTTCGCTAAAACTACAGGAAATCTCGTTAAAAGTTCGTTGGTTCTCAAAAGCAAATCATCAAAATCCATTGCACCATTTCTGTAGCAAGATTCTACATATTTTTGGTAAATCTCGCCCATTTTTCTCATGTTGGCTTTTTCGTCTGCTTCTATTAATTCTGGATTATTGGCGTAAGCTTTTACCGTAATTAAGTTATTTTTATACTGAGAAATACGGGATTGTACTTTTTTTGGTTTATAAATATCTCCATCTAAAGCTAAATCTTTGATTACTTTTTTCAAAACATTTAAAGAATCTTGCTGATCGTAAATGGTAAAATTCGATGGAAAACCCAATTGATGGGCTTCACTTCTCAAAATTCTTGCAAAAACGGAGTGAAAAGTTCCCATCCAAAGTGCTTTTGCATCGCTATTACCAACCACTTTTGCAATTCTTATTTTCATTTCTTTGGCAGCTTTATTGGTAAAAGTAAGCGCCAAAATTTGAAAAGGATCTATGCCATTTGTAATTAAATGAGCAACACGCATCGTTAAAACGCGTGTTTTCCCGGAACCTGCACCTGCAAGAACCATGAGTGGACCTTGTAAAGTGGTTACAGCTTCATATTGTGGCTCGTTCAATCCTTTTAAATACTCCATTTTTCTTTCAAATTTTGAGTGGTAAATTTACCATTTTTAAAATGGATTATTCAAATGGATAAAAGTGATGAGAAATATTTATATAAAATTTCTAGCAGATTTTGTTGATTAGTATGGTGTTTTTTAAGAATTTCTCTGATTTTTAAATTTACTTACCTATGGACGAAATTTCATTTCTTTTGTTTTGGAAGTTCAGCTTTTGCTAAAATCTCATTCGCTTTTGCCAACTTTTCTGGAAATAAAGTTTTACCTCTAAATTGTTCTAATTTTTTATCAAACACAATTATTGGAATTTTTGAATTATTTAATTGTTCTATTGTCATATTCAGCTTCAGTATATTCTGCCTTTTGATATTTCACTTACAAATTCGAAAATCGTAAATTTGTCTTACGTATAATACAAATATTTAGGTTTTTTCATTTGTTCAAACTGTTTAAACAAAGATAATCAAAATTTTTTGCTCTGTAAATTTAATAAAAAAATTATGACCATCGTCATGTTGTGCGAAAATTTTGAGCGACACCAAAACATACAACATATGTGTTGAATTTGAAAAGAAAAATTGTAATTTTGCATAGATATTATTTAAGACAAAATGAGAAAAAAATTAATAAGTTTTGATTGGGCAATAAAAAAACTTTTGAGAAACAAAGCCAACTTTGTTGTTCTTGAGGGATTTTTAAGTGAACTCTTGTTTGAAGATATTAAAATTAAAAATATCATTGAAAGTGAAAGCAATCAAGAAGACGAAGACGACAAATATAATCGTGTTGACATTTTAACTGAAAATTCGAAAAATGAATTAATCATTGTTGAAATTCAAAACTCTTATGAAATAGACTTTTTTCATAGAATGGCTTATGGAGTATCTAAAAGTATTTCTGAAAATCATAAATTAGGAGATAAATATCTTAATATTAAAAAACTAATTTCTATAAATATTGTATATTTTGACCTTGGACAAGGAAAAGATTACATTTACAAAGGAAAAACAGACTTTTTCGGATTACACCAAAACGATTTATTAGAACTTTCTGACAAACAAAAAACGACATTTGTAAAAGAAAAAGTATCAGACATTTTTCCAGAGTTTTATCTTTTGAAAGTAAATCAATTTAACGACAATGCAAAAGACACTTTAGACGAATGGATTTATTTCTTGAAAAATAGCGAAGTAAAAGACGATTTCAAAGCTAAAGGACTAAAAGAAGCAGGTGAAGTATTAGACATTATGCGATTGGACAAAAACGACCAATATGGCTACAACAGATATTTAGACAGTTTGAGTGTAAAAGCTAGTGAATTTTTTTCTTTACAAACAGAAGCAGAATTTAAGATTAAAGAGAACATAGCTAAAAATGGAATTATGAAAGGCTATGACAATTCTATTATTGCAGATTTGACAAATTTAACAATTAAACAAATAGAAGAATTGAAAAACTTTATTAAAAAATAAATCTTCACTTTACAGTTTTGGCAAAAAGAGGACATCTATTAGTATCGGTGAACCGAGTAATCTATCGGGACTTTTGACATTGTGTACTTCTAATTTTCCATTTAGCTTTTGTTTATCATAACAAATTTAATACTTACAATTAAATTTCAATCATTGTAATGATATTTTAGAAAACTTTGGTAAATAAATAAACGAACAACCAATAAGTTATTTAATCTTCTTTTTTAATATTGCTAAAAGTTTTTAAAATCAAATAAATAGCAAGAAATTCTAACATCATTCCTGCTATAATTAAAGCATTGAAGGAAAATCTATTTTGAAAATTTTTACACAAACTCCACCAATTATTAATAAAAGCCCAAGTAAAAAGAGTGCTATATTTAATTTCATTATAAAATTATAGAAATGCAAATGAAATATTACGAAATATTCTTTTTCAATTCCTCATTCACAATTTTTCGAATTTCTTCTATATCAAAATTATTAAAACTATTGCTATTATTGTGATTTCCAGACATTGCAGAGTTGATAAAAACCTGTTGCTTTTCAGAAAATTCTATAATTTCTAATGGATTGAGGTCTAATTTGTCTAAAAGTAGCCCCAATTTTGAAATATCGAAATCTGCTTCGCCATTTTCTAATTTAGAATATTGAGATTGCGAAATATTTAAAAAATGAGCCAAATCTTCTTGCGAAAATCTCTTTTTAACTCTTGCCTCTCTTACTAATTCTCCTTTTACCCTCATTATAAAATATTTGATGCAAATATAAAATTAAAAGTAAAAATAAAGTATTTTTATGAGAATAAATTATTTTATAGAGAATAGATTAAGCAAAATCTTATTCACATTTTTGCAAAAGAAATAACACAAGTGCACTGGTGGTTTTCAAAAAATTATTATTAACTTTAAAATCTTAAAAAAATGGATTTAAAAAATTTGAATTTAGTTGAGCTTAACGCTCTAGAAGTAAAAAAAATTGAAGGTGGAGGATGGATTGCAGAGGCAGAACAAGCTTTGAAAGATTTAGACGCAAACTGGGATAATTTGAAGAAAAGATTTATGAACGGTTATAATTCTTATCATTGCTAAAAAAATAATAAAATGAAAAATTTAATAAACTTAACTAATTCAGAATTAATGGCCATCAATGGAGGCGGTCTTGTAGAAGATGCAGGCTATGCGGCACACGCTGTAGTATGTGGCGTAAAAAAAGCATATCATGCGGTAGTTGACACCGTTTCTGGTTGGTTTGATTAATAACTTTAAATAAAGGTAAGCTGCATCATTTTTATGTATGCAGCTTTTTTTAATTTTAACGTATTATATAAATTTGATAAACTGTTTTATGTTTATTTATTTATTTATTGCCTCATTATAATGCATAGATTGTTACAAAGATTTCAAGATAAAAATTTAATTTTTGATTTTATTTTTTTATTTACTTTACTTACGGTTGTAAGTTTTACCTTTTTAATTTTAACTTATATCGCTTTTAAAAAGCCACTTTTTGACGCCAGTGATTTAAATCTTTTGCGGACACCTGAAAAATTGATAATGTTTATTTTAATCATTCCTTTTGTTGAGGAATTTTCAACAAGAGGTGTTTTTGCTTTAAGTAACAAAATAACAATTTCATTATTTACAATATGCCTAATTTTTATGGTTCTTACATTCATTCATAATGTTTTGATATCCATTCCAATTTTATTTATAGTTATAGTATTTTCGTCATTTCTATTATTCAATGTTCACTTTAGATTCTTTATTAATAATTTTATAAAAGATAATTTTTTTTATTTTCTTTTTATAACATCTTTAATTTTCGGTTTGTTACATCTCACAAATTATCAAACTCTCGATTTATTAACATTTTTAAAAATTGTGCCTCGTATTTTAGGTGGTTTTTATTTAGGGTACATTGCAAACAAATATGGAATTTTGAGTTCTTTATTAATGCATAGTGTAAATAATTTAATACCTTTTTTAATTGTTCTTTGCTATTCACATTTTTTAAAATAGAAATTATGTCAAAAAACCCCATCTATTTGGGTTCCCTTCTTCTACTAATTCTCGTTCTCATTTCCCTACCCTTTATAAAACTCTCCATATCTTCCTCTTCCAGAGGCTTATTGCGCTCTGAACAAGAAAACACAAAGATAAGTACCGTAATAAATGGCAAAGTAATTAAGAATTTTTTAGAAAAAAACAATCAAGCCATACAAAAAGGAGATACCTTATTTGTAGTACTCGCAGACCAACTAAATACTCAAAAAAACCTACAAACCTACCAAACTTCAGATTTTTCTGCACAACTTTCAGATTTGCAGAAAATTTCTCGTGGGCAATATTCTGGTTTGCAAACTGGGCAATACCAAAGTGAAGTTTCGGCAATGCGAGAAAAAATTTCTCAAATACAGGCGCAAGTTTCTTTGGCTTCTAAAGATTTGGATAGGGCAAAATTGCTCTACGCTCAAGGTGTAATACCTACCGCAGAATATGACCAAGTTTTTTTCAATTATCAAAATTTATTAAAGCAAATTTCTACTACCAAAGAGCAACAAATAGCCATTTGGCAAGCCCAAAAAAGAGAAACCGAACGGCAAATACGTTCTACTGGTGCAGAAGTACAGCGTATATCCCAAGAAGAACAAAATTATACCATTACCGCTCCAATTTCTGGTAGATTGATTAATTTTTCGGGTATTCAAAAAAATAATTTCGTAATTGCAGGACAAAATATTGGCGAAATAGCATCAGATGATGCATTGGTAGCAGAATGTCTTGTATCTCCAAAAGACATTGGTTTTATACACAAAAATCAAGAAGTTAAATTTCAGATTGATAGTTATAATTATAATCAATGGGGTTTAGCAGAAGGTAAAGTAAAAGAAATAGATCAAAATATTACCGTAAACCAACAAACTGGCGAAGCTTTTTTTAAAGTAAGATGCACCATGGATAAAAATTATCTAAAATTAAAAAATGGCTACAAAGGACAGATAGGAAAAGGAATGACGTTTACTGCAAGATTTCATCTTACAGACCGCACACTTTGGCAATTATTATTTGATAGAGTAGATGATTGGTTTAATCCGAATATGAAATAATGAAAAAATCTACACTTATAAAACAACACGACATCAAAGATTGTGGTGCAGCTTGTTTAGCTTCTATTGGCTCGCATTATGGTTTAGATTTACCGATTGCGAAAATCCGGCAAATATGCCATACCGATAAAAGAGGTACAAATGTTCTCGGTATTGTGCAAGGTTTAGAAAATATGGGCTTCAATGCGAAAGGCGTAAAAGGTGGTGTAGATGCACTGCCAGATATTCCACTTCCTGCCATTGCTCACGTTATTGTACAAGAACAATTGCATCATTTTGTAGTCATCTATAAAGTTTCAAAGGGAAAAGTGCAAGTAATGGATCCGGCTTTTGGAAAATTGAAAGAATACAGCATAGAAGAATTTTCTAAAATCTGGACAGGTGTTTTAGTCTTATTAGAACCCAACGAATATTTTGAGCAAAGAAATGAAAAAACAAATGTTTATGGTAGGTTTTGGAATTTAGTACAACCTCATAAAAGTATTTTAATTCAAGCATTATTAGGAGCAATTGTCTATACTGTTTTAGGATTATCTACTTCTATCTACATTCAAAAAATAACAGATTATGTACTCATAGATGGAAATTTGAGATTATTAAATTTACTTTCTATTGGCATGATTGTCATTCTTGTTTTTCAAATATTCATTGGTGCAATGAAATCCGTTTTGGTGTTGCAAACTGGTCAGAAAATGGATAAGCATTTAATTCTCGGTTATTATAAACATTTGCTTCAACTTCCTCAACGCTTTTTTGATACGATGAAAGTGGGAGAAATAATCTCCCGTGTGAATGATGCTGTAAAAATAAGAACATTTATAAACGATGTTTCTATACAAATTTTTGTAAATATTTTTATCCTCATATTTTCTTTTGCTTTAATGTTTACTTACTACTGGAAATTAGCAGTTCTCGTAGCATTAGTAATTCCATTTTACCTTGTTGTTTATTGGATTTCAAACAAATTAAATAAAAAAGTAGAAAGAAAATTGATGGAAGAAAGTGCAGAATTAGAATCTCATTTGGTAGAATCTCTCAACTCTGTAAGAACAATAAAACAATTTGGCATTGAAACTTTTGCCAATAACAAAACAGATAACAATTTTTCAAACCTATTAAAAACGATTTACAAATCTGTATTAAACTCATTATTTTCTGGTAATTCATCAGAATTTTTATCTAGAATATTTACAATTGTTTTGCTTTGGGCAGGTGCAGGTTATGTAATTGATAGAGAAATTACTCCCGGAGAATTATTATCTTTTTATGCTTTAATAGGATATTTTACGGGACCAGTTTCTCAATTGATTGGTATGAATAAAACAATCCAAAACGCTCTAATTGCTGCCGATCGATTATTTGAAATAATGGATTTAGAAAGGGAAGAAAATACCGATAAAATTGATTTGCTACCTATAAATATGGGAAACATACATTTTAAAGATGTATCTTTCAGTTATGGAAGTCGTGTAGACGTTTTTGAAAATTTTAATTGTGAAATAGAAATTGGTAAAACAACCGCAATTGTTGGGGAAAGTGGTAGTGGAAAAACTACTCTCGCAAGTCTTATACAAAATCTTTATCCCATTAAAAATGGAAAAATAACTATCGGAGATTACGACATTAATTATATCTCCAATTTTTCTTTAAGGAGTTTAGTGTCAGTTGTGCCTCAACAAATTGATTTATTTTCTGGTAATGTAATAGAAAATATTGCTTTAGGAGAGGATTTACCAGATATACAAAGAATTGTAGATATTACAAAAAATCTTGGTATTTTAGAATTTATTGAAAAACTTCCCAATGGTTTTCAAACTTATTTGGGAGAAAATGGCTCACAATTATCTGGTGGACAAAAACAACGCATCGCTATTGCAAGAGCATTATACAAAAACCCAGAAGTTTTAATTTTAGATGAAGCAACATCATCATTAGATAGTGAATCTGAACAAGTGATACAGAAAACTTTGCAAGATTTTCGGAATCAAGGAAAAACAATGGTTGTGATTGCTCATCGCTTGAGTACAATTGCAAATTCAGATCAAATTTTAGTGCTTAAAGAAGGTAAAATTATAGAATCTGGTACACATAAAGAATTGCTGAACAAAGAAAGTTCCTATAAAGATATGTGGCAAAAGCAAAGTCTTAACTTAAATTAGTCCTAATTTTTTGCCAATTTTCAATATTTCTTTAGTTTTAAAAAATAAATATATTATTTTAGCATAAAATTTTTTATAAA
>CAXYUO010000012.1:0-23407 GCA_964292185.1 uncultured Frigoriflavimonas sp. | reverse complement strand
GTGAGCCAAGGAGTTGATGCATCTAATTGTCTTCCTAAGACCGCTTGTCCGACTTGATCTGTAAATTCTGAAGAAGTTGCAAAAACTGTGAATGGTTTGTATTAAAATAACGCTAAATCAACCAATGATGCCTGTAAAAATCACATTTTGCGGGCATTTTTTATTAAATATTATCAGTTATTTTTTTAAATTATCCTTAAAATCATCAATCCGAAAATCCGTCAAAGCATTTCCTTTCTCTATTTTTTCTTTAGAATATAATTTAAAATCGTTTTCGGTTTTTTCTAAAAGATAATCATAAGGTCCAACGGAAGAAATTAATTTTACCAAAACCGGCGAAATTTCCAGTGCGATAAAAAGCCCTAAAATAAACATAGAAGCTATTGCCATAATTGGTGTTTCTTTCCCAAGTTCGTCTAATGCTTGCAATCTTGCTGCAAATCCGTTGAAGGAATCTTCAGTTTTTTCGGTTTTGTTTCGTTCAGATTCTATGTTGGTATATACTTTTGAAATTTCTTTATCCAAATAATCTTGGCGAGGTTGAATGGTTTTTCGGTAATTTTCTAAATCTTGCAAACGTTGGCTTTTCAGCTCTGCTTTTCTTTTAGCATTGCTTCCAAAACCAACTTTTCCAGAAGTTAAGCCACTTTGTTTTCCCAAAATTTCTTTTTCCAATTCTACAGAAGCACTATCATAAGACATTTGATAGGCAGCTAATTTATCTTGAATTTCTTTTTTCTCGTTGTCAAAAGGTCCAGATTGTTGCAGAATTCTTCCGTTCATATCCTTCTGCAATTGGGTTTTATTTCTTTGGATAATGGTGTTTAATTGTTTGTTGACTTCTTTTTCAAAAATTTTGAGTTCCAAAGGTTTAGAAATTACAATTCCTAAAAATGCTGCCAATATTAATCTCGGAATAGCCATCAAAATCTGATTCCACCAAGTACCCGTTTTTTTAATAGAAGAAACGATGTATCTATCTAAATTAAAAATCATTAAACCCCATAAAACTGCAAATATTGCAGCCACCAAAACATCATCAAATATGGTTAACATGGCATATCCTGCGGAAAGCGTTGCAAAAATTGCGGTAAAAAGTACTATTCCACCAATTCCTGCAAATTTGTTCCATTCGCTTGGAGTTTTTCTTAGGATATGAATATTTCCTCCACTGCATATAAGTAGCGATTTTTGAAACCAATTCATTTTGTGATTTATTTTTAATGCAGAATTTTTCATATTTTATGTATTATCAATTGGTATTCCAATTTACAACAATGTTACAAATAGTATTATGTTTAGCCAAGTAATAATTCGTGTTTTTTAGATTTATTTTTTTATTAATTAAAAATGAAATATTGAAAATAATAGTACCTTTGTTCAAAATATAATAATATATTAATATGAAAAAAACATTATCCTTTGTAGCATTCATCTTTTCTATGATGATATTTGCACAAACATGTGGTTTCGACCAAGTTCAGGCAAATCTAGAATCTAGATTCCCTGAAGTAAAAAAAAGTAGAGAAATGGCAGAAGCCAGACTTCTACAGACAGATGTGAATTCTTACTTAAATAGTAAAAATGTAACAAATAAAAATGGACTTTACACTGGAACTATTTATGAAATCCCTGTAGTTGTTCATATTATTACTTCTACAGACCCAAGTAACTCTGGTTTATCTTTAACGGATGCTCAAATAACTACTTGGTTAAACAATGCTAATAAAATGTATGCTACTACTTATGGTGGTAACTATGCTGCAGAAGGAGCAGGAAGTTTAGATGGAAATGTAATTCCGTTTAAATTGGTTTTAGCAAAAAGAACTCCACAATGTACTGCAAGTACAGGAATTGTGAGATATAATGGTAGCACAATTGCTGGATATGATGCAAATGGTGTAAATAGAAATGGAACAACGGGTGCAAGTATAGCTCAAATAAGAACTTTAGCGCCACATTGGGCAGAAAATGCTTATTTTAATATCTACATTGTTGTAGGTTTTGACGGAAGTAAAGGTACTTCTGGATTAATGGGATGGTGTGGTTTTCCAAGCAACCCAGACAACGACTATGATAGTTTTATGAGAGTAACAGTTGTAACTAATGCAAATGATTCTACATTGGCTCATGAATTTGGACATGGAATTGGTTTGCATCATCCTTTCAACGGAGCAAATTCTTCTCCAACAAACAATCCACCTCTTGCTTCAGATTGTCCTACAAATGCTAATTGTATGACAGACAATGATTTGGTGTGCGACACTTCTCCAACTGCAAGTTTATTAAGTGTTTATCCTACTCCCACAAATTCTGCAATAAACCCTTGTACTGGTGCAAACTATGATGGAGTTCAGTATAACATCATGAATTATACGAATGATGAACGTAAATTTACTGCAGGACAAAGAGATAGAGGAACTACATTGTTTTTACAAAGTAGAGAAAACCTTACAAAATCTTTAGGAGGTACAGATTTAGCAACCAATCCAGGTGGTGGAACTTTAGTAGCAAACTCTTGCGTTCCAACTTCTTCCCAAACTCAAGGAAATTATGGAGGAGGACCAAAAAAAGTAGTTCTTGGTACTATTAATAATTCTTCTGAAACGCTTAATAATTATGTAGACTATAGTTCAAGTAACTGTTTGAGTAAAATTGTTTATACAGATATTCCAGAAACTGGTTCTAGCCAATTAACTGTAACTTTTGGAGGTTTTGATCAATATATAAAAGCTTGGATAGATTATAATAACAACGGAATTCTTGAAACTTCAGAAGTTATTGGAGTATCTCCTACTAAACTAGCGATTGCAAGTTCTCCATATACAATCACTTTCACACCACCAGCTTCAGCTGTCAAGAATACATTTCTAAGAATGAGAGTTATTGCAAGTGAAGCAGATGATGTAGCTTGTCAAGATGTTCAATATGGTCAAGCAGAAGATTATTCTGTTAGAATCAACACTTCATTGGCAACTACAGAAGTTTCTCAAGAATCTTCAGATATAGTAGTTTATACTAAAGAAAACAATAAATTAGTATTTGTAAAACCAGAAAAAAGCAAAGGTTTTGGAGATTACGAAATCTATGATATGTCTGGAAAAATAATTCAAAAAGGATCAGCGAAAAAAGAAATTCAAATAGAAAGACTTTTACCAAAATCCACTTATATTTTGAAATATCAAGACAAAACTAAAAAGTTTTTAAACTAAATAATTACTAAGAGCCATACTAAAATATGGCTCTTTTTTTATACTTTATTTACCTATTATTAAATGTGTAAACGAGAAATTTATTCATAATTAATTTGTAGTTAATACATGAATTTGTAAATTGTAATTTATTCATTTAAAGAAAATGGCGTACATTCGCAGTGTTATATGTAAAAAAATAAATTTAACTACTATGAAAAAAACACTATCCTTTGTTGCATTTATCTTCTCTATGATAATCTTTGCACAAACATGTGGTTTCGACCAAGTTCAGGCAGATTTAGAAGCTAAATTCCCTGAAGTAAAAAAAAGTAGAGAAATGGCAGAAGCCAATCTTCTACAAACCAACCTAAGAGCATATCTTGATCAAAAAGGTGCAACATCCAAAAATGGACTTTATACTGGAACTATTTATGAAATCCCTGTAGTTGTACACGTTATAACTTCTACAGATGCAAGTAATTCTGGTTTATCTTTAACGGATGCTCAAATAAATACTTGGATAAACAATGCCAATAAAATGTATGCAACTACCTATGGAGGAAATTTTTCTGCAGAAGGTACTGGATCTTTAGATGGAAATGTTATTCCTTTTAAATTGGTTTTAGCAAAAAGAACACCTCAATGTACTGCAAGTACAGGAATTGTAAGATATAATGGTAGTACTATTACAGGATATGATGCAAATGGAGTAAATAGCAGCCAAACTAATGGAGCTACCACTGCACAAATTAGAGCTTTAGCACCACATTGGCCAGAAAATGCTTATTTCAATATCTATATTGTATTAGGTTTTGATGGTAGTAAAGGTTCTTATGGATTAATGGGATGGTGTGGTTTTCCTTCAAATCCAGACAGTTCTTATGAAAGTTTTATGAGAGTAACAGTTGTAACAAACGCAAATGATTCTACTCTGGCTCATGAATTTGGTCATGGTTTAGGCTTACATCACCCATTTAACGGAGCAAATTCTTCTCCAACAAACAATCCACCTCTTGCTTCAGATTGTCCAACAAATTCTAATTGTTTAACAGATAATGATTTGGTTTGTGATACGGCTCCAACTGCAAGTTTATTAAGTGTTTTTCCTACTCCCACAAATTCTGCAATAAACCCTTGTACAGGAACAAATTATGAGGGAGTACAGAATAATATCATGAATTATACATACCTTGAAAAGAAATTTACTGCAGGACAAAGAGATAGAGGAATTGCATTTTTCTTACCTTTAAGAGAAAATCTTACAAAATCTTTAGGAGGAACAGATTTAGCTACAAATCCAGGTGGTGGTACTTTGGTTGCATCAAATTGTAACCCAGCAGGAATTACAAATTCTGGAAATTATGGAATGGGACCTTTAAAAGTAGTTCTAGGAAATATTAATAATAGCTCTCCATCTTATAGTACTTCAAATCCGCTTTACTATATAGATTATAGTGCGCAGAATTGCATATCCAAATCTGTTTATACTGATATTTCTGCAACAGCTTCAAGCCAATTAAGCGTAAGTTTTGCTACTAATTCACAATATATAAAAGCTTGGATAGACTATAATAACAATGGGATTTTCGAGACTTCAGAACTAATAGGAACTTCTGGAAGTTCTATTGCACCAGCAAGCTCACCATATGTAATAAATTTTACACCTCCTGCTACAGCTGTTTTGAATACTTACTTAAGAATGAGAGTTATTGTAGACGGTGGAAATACCGCTGTTTGTGCTAATTTAAACTATGGTCAAGCTGAAGATTATTCTGTAAGATTAACTACTACTTTAGCAACTTCAGAAGTTTCTCAAGAATCTTCAGATATAGTAGTTTATACTAAAGAAAACAATAAATTAGTATTTGTAAAACCAGAAAAAAGCAAAGGTTTTGGAGATTACGAAATCTATGATATGTCTGGAAAAATAATTCAAAAAGGATCAGCGAAAAAAGAAATTCAAATAGAAAGACTTTTACCAAAATCCACTTATATTTTGAAATATCAAGACAATTCATTTAAATTTATGAACTAAATAATAATTAAGAGCCATACTAAAATATGGCTCTTTTTTTAAACTTATTTTATGAAAAAGACTCTATTTTTTTTAATTCTAATTTTGAGCTTTTATCAATGTAATTCTCAAAAAAATATAGGTAAAACACCGATAGTGGAACTTAAAACAACAAATATAGAAAACCCTAAATATTTCATAGGAAATTGGTTTAACACCAAAACCATTGCGATAAATAATGCCGAAAAAGAATTGCAAGCACAAACCAATTGCGAAAAAAAATCATACTGGAAATTTGTTTACAATAACAATATTCTAAAACAATCTCTTTTTACTGCAAAAGGCAAAAACTGTTCAGAATATATCTCAACCAATTTCGGAATAGTAGATTTTAGAGAAGATAACATGATTTATAGAACAGATGATGTTTTGTTTTCTGTAAGAATTAGAATAATTTCTGATACAGAATTTATATTGATGTCTAAAAATCTTATCAATGGTAAGCTAAAAGACATCGAAAAAACCTATATTAAATCGAAATAATTCTTCCTTTATTTTTAATAATTTGATTTGAATTCCTTTTATTTTAATTAAATATTTGCTCCATCACTTCTGCAAAATAAGTATTGAATTTCAATACTTGAAAGCAAAAATGTGTTCAAGTTCACAAGTAAATTAAGTTTGTTCTTCTCAATTCTCCATAAAATTCAGTATATTCGCTGACTTATAAAAAAAGATACATAATTTTCGAACCTGTTGAAAATGAAGAAGTTTACAGAATATAAAAACCTAAATTTAACTGCGATTGCAGAAAACGTTTCAAATTTTTGGAATGAAACAGATACTTTCAAAAAATCCGTAGAAATTCGTAATGGAAAACCTGAATACGTTTTTTACGAAGGACCGCCTTCTGCAAACGGAATGCCTGGAATTCACCACGTTATGGCAAGAGCGCTGAAAGATATTTTCTGCCGTTACCAAACCCAAAACGGAAAACAAGTTTTTAGAAAAGCTGGTTGGGACACCCATGGTTTGCCAATAGAATTAGGTGTTGAGAAAGAATTAGGAATTACAAAAGAAGATATCGGCAAGAAAATTTCTGTAGAAGATTACAACCAAGCATGTAGAAATGCAGTAATGCGTTACACCGATGTTTGGAATGATTTGACAGAAAAAATCGGTTATTGGGTAGATTTAGAAGATCCGTACATTACCTACGAACCAAAATACATGGAAACCGTTTGGTGGCTTTTGAAGCAACTTTACGACAAAAAATTAATGTATAAAGGATATACGATTCAACCCTATTCTCCTGCTGCTGGAACAGGTTTGTCTTCACACGAACTCAATCAACCAGGAACGTATTGCGATGTTTCGGATACTACGGTAACCGCACAATTTAAAGTAAAAAAAGCACCAGAAAACGCCAACGAAACTTGGAAAAAATTATCTGCAATTGCTCACTCGGAAATCAATATCGATAGATCTGAAGCTGCTGGAAATTCTTGTGGCGGAGCGTTACATTGGGAGGAATTTGATAAAAATCAAGCTTCAAATGTTTATTTTCTTGCTTGGACTACAACTCCTTGGACTTTACCATCAAATACCGCTTTAGCAGTTGGGAAAGATATAGAATATGTTTTGGTGAAAACCTTTAACCAATATACTTTTGAGCCTATCAATATTATTTTAGCAAGTGTATTATTAGAGAAAAATTTCGGTAAAAAATATTTTGCTGGAACTAATGAAGATTTCTCAAATTATAAATCTGAAGATAAAACCATTCCTTATCAAATTTTACAAGAATTTACAGGAGCAGATTTAGCCGGAACCGAATACGAACAGCTTGTTCCATGGTTTTTGCCCGCAGAAAATCCTGAAGATGCTTTCAAAGTGATTATTGGAGATTTTGTAACCACAGAAGATGGCACAGGAATCGTGCATATCGCCCCAACTTTTGGTGCAGATGATGCAAGAGTTGCCAAAGAAAGTGGTATTTCTCCATTGTTGATCAAAGATGAAAACGAAAATCTCGTTCCATTAGTAGATCTACAAGGTAAATTCTTAAAAGGTGGAAATACTCCAGAATTATTCGCGGGAAAATTCATTAAAAACGAATATTATGACGAAGGAACTGCTCCAGAAAAATCTTGGGATGTAGAATTAGCAATCCTTCTAAAGACCGAAAATAAAGCTTTTGAAGTAAAAAAATACGTTCACTCTTATCCGCATTGTTGGCGAACCGATAAACCCGTTTTGTATTATCCTTTGGATTCTTGGTTCGTGAAAATGACGGCGGTTAAAGATCGTTTAGTACAATTAAATGAAACCATCAACTGGAAACCAAAATCTACAGGTGAAGGAAGGTTTGCAAATTGGTTGGTCAACGTAAACGATTGGAATCTTTCTCGCTCCAGATATTGGGGAATTCCTTTGCCAATTTGGCGTACAGAAGATTTGAAAGAAGAAATAATCATCGGTTCTGTAGAAGAATTAATGACGGAAATCCAGAAATCCATTGATGCAGGTTTTATGACGGAAAATCCCTTTGCAAGATTTGAGGTTGGAAATATGTCCAAAGAAAATTACGCAAATATAGATTTACATAAAAATATTGTTGATGCAATTATCTTGGTTTCTCCTTCTGGAAAAGCCATGAATAGAGAATCTGATTTGATCGATGTATGGTTTGATTCTGGATCCATGCCTTATGCACAATTGCATTACCCGTTTGAAAATAAGGAAATGATCGATTCTAATAAAGCGTTTCCAGCAGATTTTATTGCAGAAGGTGTAGATCAAACTCGTGGTTGGTTTTATACTTTGCACGCCATCGGAACTTCGGTTTTCGATTCTGTAGCTTATAAAAATGTGATGAGCAATGGATTGGTTTTAGACAAAAACGGACAAAAAATGTCTAAACGTTTAGGAAACGCTGTTGATCCTTTCACAACATTAGAAAAATACGGACCAGATGCAACAAGATGGTACATGATTTCTAACGCCAATCCTTGGGAAAATTTAAAATTCGATTTAGAAGGAATTGATGAAGTTCGTAGAAAATTCTTCGGAACATTATACAATACGTATTCGTTTTTTGCTTTGTATGCGAATGTTGATGGATTTAATTATTCTGAAAAAGAGGTAGAAAACAGACCAGAAATAGATCGTTGGATTTTATCTGAACTCAATTTATTGGTGAAAGAAGTTACCGCATTTTACGAAGATTACGAACCTACGAAAGTAGCAAGAGCCATCAATAATTTCGTGAATGATAATTTAAGTAATTGGTATGTAAGACTTTGCAGACGTAGATTCTGGAAAGGAGATTATTCTGAAGACAAAATTTCTGCCTACCAAACTTTATATACTTGTTTGGAAACTGTAGCAAAAATTGCAGCTCCGATTGCGCCATTTTTCATGGATCAATTGTACCAAGATTTGAATAAAATTTCTGGTAAAAACGAAGCAGAATCTGTTCATTTAACTGATTTTCCACAAGCAAATGAAAGTTTAATTGATCAAGATTTGGTGGAGAAAACGCATTTGGCTCAGCAAATTACTTCGATGGTATTTTCATTAAGAAAAAAGGAAAACATCAAAGTAAGACAACCGTTGCAAAAAGTAATGATTCCTGTTTTGGATAAGAAAACAGAAGCTCAGATTTTAGCGGTTTCAGAATTGGTGAAGCAAGAAGTAAACGTAAAAGAATTGCAATTAATCAATGCAGATGAAGCATCGCATCTTATTGTAAAACAAATCAAACCCAATTTCAAAACTTTGGGAGCTCGACTTGGAAAAGATATGAAAACAGTTGCTGGAGAAATCACGAATTTCACCGCGGAAGATATTTCAAATTTAGAAAAAGAAGGCAAAAAAGAAATTCAAGGCTATGAAATTTCTTTAGAAGATGTAGAAATTTTCACCAAAGACATTCCAGGTTGGACGGTTACAAGCGAAGGAAAACTAACTGTGGCATTAGATTTGACATTGACAGACGAATTAAAAGCAGAAGGAGTTGCAAGAGAATTTATTAATAGAGTTCAAAATTTAAGAAAGGAAAACGGATTTGATCTTACGGATAAAATATCATTGCAGATAGAAGAAAACGGACCTTTTGTGAAAGAAATTTTAGAAAATGAAGATTATATTTCCGCAGAAGTATTGTCGAATGAAATAAAGGTTGTATTTTCACTTGCTAAATTCCAAAACATTGAAATAGATGAGCAATCATTCAAAATAAATGTAGAAAAAATAGGAAAGCAATAAATATTTTGTTAAAATATAGAAAAAACAGTATATTTATTGCAATTAATTAAAAAACACAGTATTAAAATTTTATATATTTAAAGATATGTCAGAAGGAAGACAAAGATATAGCGACGCAGACTTGCAGGAATTCAAAGAATTGGTGCAAGCGAAAATAGCAAAAGCAGAAAAAGATTTAGGTCTTATCAACGAAAATTTTGTGAACGACAAAAATAATGGAACGGATGATACTTCGCCTACTTTCAAAGCTTTTGAAGAAGGTGCAGAAACACTGAGCAAAGAGCAAAATTCCATTTTAGCAGGAAGACAAGAAAAATTTGTTCGAGATCTGAAACATGCATTAATCCGAATAGAAAATAAAACCTATGGAATTTGTAGAGTTACCGGAAAGTTGATACCAAAAGATCGTTTGAGAGCAGTTCCACACGCTACCTTGAGTATTGAAGCGAAGAATATGCAGCGGTAGATTTTAGATATTTAGATTGGAGAAATGAGATTTAACTCTTTTCTAATTTAAAATTAATTTAAAGATGAATACAACAAGAACTTTAGGGAATTTAAACCCAACGCAACTTGAAATTTTAAAACTCTTTTCAAGAGAACTACCAGAAAAAGATTTAAAAGAAATTAAGTCCTTGATAGTAAAGTATTTAGGAAAAAAAATCATGGATCATGCAGATGAAATATGGGAAAAGAACAACTGGACAAATGAAGATATGGAAAGAATGTTGTTAAATCACGAGAGAACTCCTTATAATAACAACAATTAGAATATTTATTACTTTGAAAATTGTTTTAGACACAAATATATTGTTAATTTCAGTTTCTAGGAAATCAAGATTTAATAAAATACTGCAATCATTTCTCGATGAAAAGTTTATTATATGCATCACAGATGAAATTTTATATGAGTATGAAGAAATTTTGAAAAAATATTTTAATGATGAATTTGTCAAAAATACACTTCAATTGATACAAAATGCCACAAACGTAATTTGGATAAATTCTTTTTACAAATGGAACTTAATTCAAACTGATCCAGACGACAACAAATTTGTAGATTGTGCTATTGCAACTGGCGCAAAATTTTTAGTAAGTAACGACAAACATTTCAATATTTTGAAAGAAATAAGTTTCCCGAAGGTAGAATTATTGAATATAGATGAATTTATAATAGAGTTGAACACAAAATAAAAATGCAAACATTTTTCATCCTACTTGCAATTGCTGTCATTTTAATCTACTTTTTTCGGAAAGATATTAAAGAAAAAATAGTTCCAGACAGAGAAAAGCAATACACAATTGACGATCAGTTTAATTCTGACAAAAGAGAACGTGAAAAAGAAATTGATCGTTTGTTAGAAAAAATGGGCAAAAATGGCATTGAAGATTTAAGCAAAAAAGATAGAAATAGATTGGAAGAACTTTCTAAAAAATAAAAAAATTATGGAATCCTACGTTGTACACCCAAAAAATGAAATGGAACTTAAAGCTATGAAAAGTACTTTGAGAGATATGGGTATAAAATTTGAAAGATACAATCCAGCTTTCAGCCAAAAAAATCCGAAAATGGAACAGAAAGTTCAGGCAAAAAAAGATGCTAAATTTTTTAAGCCGAAAAAATAATGAGATTTTTAAGTGTATTTTTTACAATTATTTTCTGTTCAATTTTTAATGCTCAAAACATTGGTTTAGTAAGTGATATCAATCCTCAAATGGGTTATACTAATGCTAAAGATGGTGTAATATTTTTAAACCCTGTTTTAGAAAAAGATTTAGATTTCAATATTTTAGATTTTACAATTGATACATTAAAAAAGAATAATAAACTTATCAAGCTTTATAATGAATTTAATTGGAATGGTTTTGAAGTTTTTGACGACTTTAGAACAAGGTACAAAAAGTTAAAGTATCTTAAATCGTATTGCGAATCAAAAAACATTCAAGAATTATTTATTATTAGAAAATCAACATCAAAGCAAATTTTTAATTCATATATAATGTTTGATAAGTTGCAACATAATTTTGGCATTTTGACTGTAAACAGCGCAAAAAAAAATGTTTACTTGTACTCGAACTTTCATGTCTACAGATATTCCGCAAAAAGTGAAAAAATTTATATTGCAAATTTAGATGAAGCTGATGACTTGAATGTTTATATAAATAAAAAATACGACGAAAAATATGATAAATTTTCAAAATTATTGCCAAATAATATTGCAATAGACTATTTTTCAACCTATTTTAAAAACTATTATTCCAAAACTTTATTACAACTCTTAAATCAGAAAGATAATTAGATTTAAAAACAAAAAAAATCAATCTTGAAAAAAATAGCTCTTGTTACAATTCTGATCTTAATCATAGATCAAGCCTCAAAAATTTACATCAAAACCAATTTTCAACTCAATGATTCTATCCCAATTTTGCAACAAGAATGGGCAAGACTTACTTTTGTAGAAAATCCAGGAATGGCGTATGGTTTACAATTCGGTGGACTTATCGGAAAGTATTTTTTAGTAATCGTTCGCGTATTTTTAATTGGCGGAATGGTCTATTTATTCCGAAAATGGTTGAAAGAAGGCATACATTCCAATTATTTGCTACTTCCAATGGCAATGATTTTTGCAGGTGCAATCGGAAATTTAATAGACGGAATGTTCTACGGAATGATTTTCGATAGCGGAATGCATTACGACGAAGAAGTAGGAAGATGGATTGGCTATGGTGGACTTTCAAAATTAGTACCTTTTGGAGAAGGATATTCCCACTTCATGAAAGGTTGTGTGGTAGATATGTTCCATTTTCCGATGATAGATTGGTATGTTCCAGAAAATTGGCCACTAATTGGCGGAAAACATTTCGCGTTTTTCTCCTATATTTTCAATGTTGCAGATGCAGCGATTACTGTTGGTGGACTTTTACTTTTTATTTTCAGAAAAAAGGCATTTCCAAACGGATTTGAGTTGTAAGATTTTTATTTGACTTCGTAGAACCACTTTGTTAGGTTTGGGCAGCAATTTCCGCCTTCCACTCCCGCTTTTTCTGAACTACGTTCGTAACCTTCAATTAAAGCTTTCGCTTTATTTTTGATTATACTCCGTTCCACAAAAAGAGCTCCGTTCAAACCTAACGCAGTGGTTCGATAATTCCATTAAAAAAATAAATATTCATTATCAAGTCGGGCTGCAATGTAGGATACCAAATATATATTCATGAAAACATTAAAGAAACTACTTTTTTTCACAGTCATATTATCTATATTTTCCACACTATCTGTTTGGTGGGCAAATTTTACAATAGAATCTGAAACCGAAGATTTCGTAACTTCTACCTTCTCAAAATTACCAAATGAAAAAGTGGGTCTGCTTTTAGGTACAAGCAAAGATTTGGCAAACGGCAACATCAATCCTTATTTCAAATACCGAATAGAAGCAGGTGCAGAATTATTTCATGCTGGAAAAATTCAAAACATCATCGTAAGTGGAGATAATTCTGTGAAGCACTACAATGAAACCGAAGATATGAAACTAGCTTTGATAGAGAAAGGAGTTCCCGAAAATCATATTTTCGAAGATTTTGCAGGATTCCGAACCTTAGATTCTGTAGTTCGTGCCAAAGAAATTTTCGGACAAGAGCATTTTATCATCATTTCTCAAGAATTTCACAATGAAAGAGCTGTTTATCTTGCCCAGAAAAATGGATTAAAAGCTTTTGGCTACAATGCGCAAGATGTAAATAGTAAATTTGGTTTAACTACCAATATTCGTGAGAAATTAGCAAGAGTGAAGGTTTTTATAGATTTGCTTTTTGGAGTAGAACCGAAATTTGGTGGGGAGAAAATTGTGATACCTTGAAAATTGTAATTAAAATATTATTTCCATAAATTTGATAAATGAAAAGTATTGAAATTTACTTTAAATAAACTGCCTAAAAAATAACCAATTTCAGTTTCAATAAGGCTCAAGTAGCGCACGTCATTGCGAGGAACTAAGAAATCTACACTGCAAAAGATTGCTTCGTTCCTCGCAATGACAGCGAAAAAATAAAGTTCTTCAAAAAACCTATTATCTCTATTCAAAACTTAATTTTTTTTTAATAACTATTAATATTGCTTTTCAGTCTATTATCTTTACGTCTATCATCTTCAAATCTTTTAAAAAATGCCAAGAATACTCACAGGAATACAATCTACAGGAACACCACATTTAGGAAATTTATTGGGTGCAATTTTGCCTGCCATAGAACTTTCTAAACAAAATGAATCCTTTTTATTTATCGCGAATTTGCATTCTCTTACCCAAATAAAAGATGCAAAAACCTTAAAACAAAACACTTACGAAACTGCCGCAGTTTGGATTGCTTGTGGTTTAGATACATCAAAATCTTTTTTCTACAGACAAAGTGATATTCCAGAAGTTTGCGAACTTTCTTGGTATTTGTCGTGCTTTTATCCGTACCAAAGATTAACGCTTGCACACAGCTTCAAAGATAAAGCAGATCGTTTGGAAGATGTGAATGCTGGACTTTTCACTTATCCCGTTTTGATGGCAGCAGATATTCTTTTGTACGATGCAGAAGTAGTTCCTGTTGGGAAAGACCAACTTCAACATCTGGAAATGGCGAGAGATATGGGAGCAAGATTTAACAATCAAATGGGAGAAATTTTCGTGCTTCCACAAGCAGAATTGCAAGAAGATACCAAATATGTTCCTGGAACAGATGGACAGAAAATGAGCAAATCTCGAGGAAATCTCATCAATATTTTCTTGCCAGAAAAAGAGTTGAAAAAGCAAGTTATGTCTATAGAAACCGATTCTAAAACCTTGGAAGAACCAAAAGATCCTTCTACAGATAAAGTTTTTGCTATTTATAAATTGATTGCTTCACCAGAACAAACTGCTGCATTAGAAGCAAAATACCTTGCCGGAAATTTCGGATACGGACATGCAAAAAAGGAACTTTTAGAATTGATTTTAACTCAATTTTCTAAAGAAAGAGAATTGTTTACCTATTACATGAACAATCTACCAGAATTAGAAGAAAAACTGCAAGAAGGCGCTGAAAAAACACGAAAAGTAGCCGCAGAAACTTTGAAAAGAGTGAGAGAAAGTTTGGGAGTGTAAAATAATATTTAAAGCCACGAATGCACGAATTTTAAAAAATATTATTCGTGTATTCGTGGCGATTTTATTATAAATATTCTTTTATTTCTATTAAATTTTCTATCCTTTTTATTTCTGTAAGTGCAGGCTGTTCTAAGAAAACATCAAAAAATATCACATCTAAACCATAATTTTTTGCTCCCAAAACATCGGCAATCCAATCGTCTCCAATCAAAATAGATTCTTCTTTTGTTGCATTTGCAATTTTCAAAGCGTAATCAAAAATTTTCGGATTGGGTTTTCTCACTCCCAAAGTATCTGCAGAAGTTACCGTTTTGAAATATTTAGTCATTTTAGAACCGTCTATTTTTCTATGCGTAACTTCCTCAAAACCATTGGTGATAATGTGAAGTTGATAGTTTTTTTCTTCTAAATAATCTAAAATTTCAAAAGTTCCGGGTACAACTTCGTTAAATTCTACAATTTCATCTAAAAACTGATGTTCAAATATCTGAGATAATTCAAAATTATCAATATCAAATTTCAAGAAAGTATGGTAAAAGCGGTGTTTTCTAAGGTGGTTTTTGTCAATTTTTTCATCGCGTAAATCTGCCCAAAGTCCTTCATTTACAATGTGATACTCTGTGTGGAAACTATCGAAGTCTAGTTGGTATTTCTTTTTGATTTCGTATTGATCAAAAAGTTTTTGTAGGGTAAGTTTTGCGTTTTTTCTGTGATCCCAAAGTGTATTGTCTAAATCGAAATAAACGTGTTTTATTTTTTGTGGCATAATGTATTTTAAATGAAAAAAGATTGCAATATATACAATCTTTTCTTTCTAAATGGTTTCTATTCTATTAATTTTTAGAAATAATAAACGTTTTGCTTTTGTTTTTTATCACTGCTAGATTTTTGGAAAAAGCCAAAAGCATATTAATAGTTTCTTTTTTGGGTAGCAAAGGTTTTTTGCTCAAAGCGTATAATTTTTTCATAGGCTAGAATTGTTTTTATTATAGAAACGCTAGCTTATAAAAAATATTATCTTGTGAGGATAATATTTTGCTCGTCACGCATTTTTCTTAAATTAATCAAAGCGTATCTCATTCTTCCAAGCGTAGTATTGATGCTGCAATCTGTATGATCTGCAATTTCTTTGAAACTCATGCCTGCAAAAAATCGCAATTGGATAATCTCTTTTTGTTTTTCTGGCAAACAAACAATCAATTTTAGAATATCTTCTTGTATTTGTGTAGTTATAAGATGTTCTTCTGCATTTTCAGAGGTTTCTGGAATAAGATCTAGAATAGAAAATTCTTCGTTTTGATAAGTTGTTTCAGAGATATTTCTATTTTTACTTTTCACACGGAAATGATCGATTACGAGATTGTGAGCAATTCTTTTTGCCCAGAAAATAAATTTTCCATCTTCGTTGTATTTTCCTTTTTTCAGGGTGACGATTATTTTCATAAAAGTTTCTTGAAAAAGATCATTTGCCAAATCTTTATCTAGGATTTTGTAGAAAATATAAGAAAAAATCTCTTTTTCGTGGCGAAGAATTAAAGCTTCTAAAGCTTTTTCGTTTCCGTTTTGGTATAATTCTACGAGTTTGCTGTCTATAAGTTGATCCATATCTTTATTCAATTATCATTAATTAGTGTAAAAATCTAGCTGTCATAGCCAAAAATACATTCTATTATGGTAAGTACGTAAATAAAGTAAAGATGTTTTCTATAGCGTGAAATATTATGTGATAAATATATAAAAAAATAATGGAATCCACATATTATTTAAAAAATTAATATAGCAAATAGCAATAAGTCAAAATAAAATGATTAATCTCCTTTTACTTCTCACAAAATTAGCCCTTTAATTCTAAAGATTTCTACTTTAAATTAAATATTTTCAAAATTTATCATTTATGTTTTATTTGTAACTGAAAAATAGTTACATTTGGTTAAATATTTGATATGTCTAAAAAAGATAAATTAAAAGAAAGGTTCAGATCTAAGCCCAAGGATTTTAGATATTCTGAACTGCGTTCACTTTTAATTTCGATAGGATATTTAGAATCAAACAGAGGCGGAACTTCGGGTAGTTCAGTTTCATTTTACAATGAGATTTATCAAAGTTTAATTATTTTGCACAAACCTCATAATCCAGACCTCTTGAAACCATATCAAATAAAGGCAATTTTAGCAGAATTAGAAACACATAATTTAATATAATGAGCACACTTAAACATAAAAATATTTTTGGAACCATTGATTTTGATGAAGAAAGCAAAATGATGTTTGGTCAGTTGATCGATGTGAACGGAGTCGTGATGTATGAAGGAGAAAATGCAAAAGAATTTCATGAGAATTTTATTTCTGCTGTGGAAGAATATATCCTACTTTGCGAAGAAAAGAAGATTCCCATTATGAGAACTTTTAAGGGTGTTTTCAATGTGAGAACTACACCAGAAATACATCAAGCATTAAATACTTTATCAATAGAAACTGGCGAGAAAATAAATTCTTTGGTAAATAAATCTTTGAAATCTTTCTTGAAAGTTAATGCGAAGACTGGAAATAAAAAAGTAAGTCATTAATTTATACTTACATTTCGACAGGTCTTTTGAGCGGTATTTTGTAAAATTGTTCGATTGAGAAATTATTTGGTCAATACTTATTTTTCAACAGACCAATCTTTTACTAATTCGGGCAATCTCGCTATAACTTCTTTGCCAAAAATTACTTCAGTTACTAAACCCATATGTATGGTATCTATAAGACGA
This sequence comes from uncultured Frigoriflavimonas sp., assembly GCA_964292185.1. Classification (GTDB taxonomy): domain Bacteria; phylum Bacteroidota; class Bacteroidia; order Flavobacteriales; family Weeksellaceae; genus Frigoriflavimonas. The sequence goes on along the minus strand of CAXYUO010000012.1, from coordinate 6,049 downwards.
CATAAGTATGATCTGCCTTTTGTCCACCATGTGAAATGGTCATCTACAAATAAATAATGATTAATTTCAACACCTGTTTTTTCTTTAGCTTCCCATAATTCCCAACCATCTAATTGTGTTTCATAAACTCCATCAGCAACTCTACTTCCAAAAGTAGTTGTATAATAATACTCCTTTATTTCCCAAATTGCTTGCGGGTCTATAACTGAAGGAAAAGCTCCATCTACTCTTCTCGAAAGCGTTCTAATCGGAAAACCATCTTTAGTAATTGCTGTAAGTTCTTTTGGGTTATAATCACAATCCAAACCTCCCTTGTTTTTTTCAATTATCATATTTACTAAGCCAGTCAAATATGAGAAATCTTTCTTATCATTTTTCTGCTTGTTTATTGGTAATGGACATTTTGGTTTGTTTGCTTTTTTCATTTCATAAAACAGCATTTTAGCTTCCTCTTTATTCATTAGGTTTGGTTCTACCTCATTAGTAAGAATTTCACCTCTGAATTCCATATAATCAACTACAAGTTGACCAAAACTTGTTAGTATGTCATTTTCAACTAATCTTTCTGTGGATAATCCCTCTTTGTTAAAAACTCTTTGAATATCCTCAATACTTGGAACAACAAAACCTCCTATTGGATTTTCCTTGGTTTTTCTTATGGTATATCCTAACCTTTGATTTAACAATTTTATATTTGCCCAGAATTCTAAATTAAGGTTTTCAAATTTACTATTCGCTTTCATTAATGTTTTTTTCAAATTCAACTATAAACTCTGAAAGAGTAGCCCCCATTGCTTGAACAACTGCTTTTAACTCAACTAAATCCAATCTTCTTTCGCCCGTTTCTATTTTACTGACAAAAGATTGCGGCACATTCAATATTTCTGCTAAATCGGTTTGTTTTAAACCTGCTCCAATACGAAGACTGTACAAAGTTCTTGTAAGCGATACTTGTTGTTTCTTAATTGTATTTTTATCCACCATGCGAAAATATATTCAATTTTCTAATATCCCAAATTAGGATATTAGCACAATTAATAATACATTTACAAAAAAATTAAAAAATGCAGTTATCTCTTGATAGTAAATTTGCAACATATACTCCGCCAAAAAGTCAATTATTAAAATGGGTCGGAAATAAACAAAGATTTGCAGCTGAAATAGCTCGATTCTTTCCAACAGACTTTAATACATTTTATGAACCCTTCCTTGGAAGTGGTGCAGTAATGGCAACGATTGCTCCAATTTCAGGTGTTGGATCTGATGCTTTTTTACCTTTAATTGAAATTTGGCAAAAGTTAAAAAGCGATCCAAAAGGTTTAGTTGAGTGGTATGCAGAAAATAGAAATAAATTGGAAAATGATGACAAAGTAACAGTTTATGAAAATGTAAAAGCATCTTTTAATGCTAATCATAATGGTAAGGATTTTTTATTTTTAACAAGAACTTGCTATGGTGGAATTGTTCGTTTCAGAAAAGGGGATGGTTATATGAGTACACCTTGCGGACCGCATACGCCAATTACTGTTGAAAGTTTTACTAAAAGAGTTAAACACTGGCATGATAGAATGAGAAATGTGAATTTTATACATGCTGATTACAAGAAAATTTTTGCAATTGCTAATGAAGGTGATCTAATTTACTGTGATCCACCATATAGTCATAGTCAAGGAATTTTATATGGAGCACAAGCTTTTGATTTAAAGGATTTGTTGATAGAAATTTCTAATGCAAAAAAACGTGGAGTACGTGTTGCTCTAAGTATTGATGGCAGTAAAAAATCTGGAAATTACCTTTGTGATTTACCAATCCCACAAGATGTTTTTGAAGAAGAAATTTCTGTAAGTGTAGGTCGTTCAATGTTAAGAAGATTTCAAATGGAAGGTCAGACATTAGAAACTGAATTAGTAACAGATAGACTTTTATTAAATTATTCTGTATAAAGATAATGATGTTATTTAAACTTAATCCGCCAAATCATTAATAGCAACAGTCGGAATATTAAACGTAAAATTCAAATTTAATCCCTTCAATTCCTTGCCATTCAATCCTTTTTTATCAAAAGAAAAAGCATAACCAACCGCTAAATCTACCAAACCAAAAAGAGTTCCTCCTACTTTGGGAGCAACATATTTAGAAGTTACTTCTGCACCTGCAAGAAAATAGTAAGAATGCTTAATGTCTACATTTCTTTCTGTATTAATTAAAATATCTCCTTGAACTTTCGGCAAAGCTGCAAATTTTCCATTTGCTACTCCAAATAATCCAGAAGCTCCTAATCTAAAAATAAAATCGTCGCTTTTTAGAAATAATAACTTCCCACCCACTTCTGCAAAACTGGAGTTTTGATAGGCATAACCAACTGTTACCAATTTGTGTGTGGCATATTGTGCATGAATGGTAATACTTGCGAACAAAAAGAGAATCGAGAATGAAAGATTTTTTAAATTCATTAATAAAATTATTGGGGTAAAGATAAAAAAAACTGCTTCAAAAAAGATGAAGCAGTTTAAAAATATTATTTAGCGAAAATTAAAGTTCAAATGCTTTTTCCACATCTTCTACTCTGTCTAATTTTTCCCAAGTGAAAAACTCTAAATCTTTCACGGTCAATTCGTTGTTTTTTCCTTTATTAAAGGTTTTATCTGCCGTGTAGAAATCTCTTCCCATGTGTCCATAAGAAGCCGTTTCTTGGTAGATTGGATTTCTTAATTTCAAATTTTGCTCAATTGCATAAGGACGAAGATCAAACAATTCCATCACTTTTGTAGCTATTTCGCCATCGTTTAATCCTACTTTGGAAGTTCCATAAGTATTAACGAATAATCCACAAGGTTTTGCAACTCCAATTGCGTAAGAAACTTGTACCAAAACTTCGTTTGCAACTCCTGCTGCAACTAAATTTTTTGCAATATGTCTTGTTGCATAAGCTGCAGATCTATCTACTTTTGATGGGTCTTTTCCAGAAAATGCTCCACCACCATGTGCACCTTTTCCACCGTAAGTATCTACGATTATTTTTCTTCCCGTTAATCCTGTATCTCCGTGTGGACCGCCGATTACGAATATTCCGGTAGGATTAATATGAAATTGAATTTTATTGTTAAATAATTTTTGAATTTCTGGCGTTTGCTTAGCTTTTACTCTTGGAATAAGTATTTCTACAATGTCTTTTCTTATTTTATCTAGCATTGCTTTTTCGCTTCCGAAATCGTCATGCTGTGTAGAAACTACGATAGAATCTATTCTCACAGGTTTGTGGTCATCAGAATATTCAATTGTTACTTGAGATTTTGCATCTGGACGAAGATAGTTTATAGCATCTCCATCTCTTCTTAGTTCTGCTAATTCTTTTAGAATTGTGTGTGCAAGATCCAAAGCCAAAGGCATGTAGTTTTCGGTTTCGTTGGTTGCATAACCGAACATCATTCCTTGATCTCCTGCTCCTTGTGCATTTGCTTTTGCGTCAAAAGAATCGTCTGTAGTTTTTCTATCTACACCTTGGTTGATATTTGGAGATTGCTCATGAATTGCAGAAATTACACCACAAGAATCACCATTAAACATGTATTCTCCTTTGGTATAGCCAATTCTATTGATCACATCTCTTGCAATGGTTTGTACATCTAGGTAAGCTTCAGATTTCACTTCTCCAGCAAGAACTACTTGTCCTGTTGTAACCAAAGTTTCGCATGCTACTTTAGAATTTTTGTCATACGCTAAAAAATTATCGATTAAAGCATCTGAAATTTGATCTGCAACTTTATCAGGATGTCCTTCTGAAACAGATTCTGAGGTAAATAAATAAGACATATTTCTATTGATTTTAGAATTATAAATAAAAGAAAATCGGATACTGATTACAATAGAAACGGAAAGATAATTCTGTTTTAGCTTTTTTTCTAGAGGTTGCAATCAGTTCAAATTATTCCTCGAAATTATCGTTTGCAAATTTAACAACAATATTTATCACACACAACAATTTTATGGGAATAAATTTTATTCTGGTTTTATATTGATATAGTCTTCTGGTGATTTGTAAAAGTTTAATCTTAGTTGAATTTCTTTTTGAATGTATTTCACCAATTCACTAATTATTTTCTGTTTGTATGTTGGTTTATAATAGATTGCACTTATGGTTCTATAAGGATGAGGCTGTCTGAATCTTGCGATTTTCTTTTTCTGCTCAATATTTAAAGAGTCTATTGCCAATTCTGGTAAAATACTGATGCCGCCAACTTGATCTACCATTTGAATAACGGTATTCATATTAGATGCATAAAAATCTAAATTCTTGGGTTTCAAAACATTTTCTTTTAAATGACAAATATTTTCAAATTGTGTTTTCAAACAATTTCCTTCTTCTAGAAGCCATATTTTTTCTACATCCAAAAATTCTGGATTTACATAAGTTGCTTTCTCGTCGATTTTCTCTGAAGAATAAAGCATCAATTCTTCATTGAAAAGCTCATCATGGAAAAATTCTTCTGCAGTAGAATATGGAGTTGCGATAATTCCTGCATCTAATTCACCAGATTTTAAAGATTTTATAATGCTTTCAGTCGTCATTTCTTTTACCGTCATTTCTATTTCTGGGAATGTAGATAGAAATTTGAAAATTTCTTTTGGTAAAAGATAAGATGATACCGTTGGAATAATGCCGATTTTTATTTTTCCACTGATGATATTATTAAGCAAATTCGCCTTGTTTTTCAGTTCATTTACTTCATCTACAACGTTTTTTGCGTGTACAATAATTTCCAAACCAATATCTGTGGTTCTTATTGGATGGCTGGTTCTATCAAAAATTTTTAAATCGAGCTCATCTTCCAATTTTTGAATCATTGCACTCAAAGTAGGTTGCGTAATGTTGCAAGATTGCGCAGCTTTTCCAAAATGTTTGTGACGATCTACGGCTAATAAATATTCTAATTGTTGTATGTTCATGATATTTATAAAATCTATCACAAATATACAAATTGTTTGATGAAATCTAAAGGGTTGGAAGATGGAAGTCTGAAGTCAGTAGTATAAAATATTAATCTGAAATCTTTTAAAATTGTAATTTCTAATTTTTAGTTTAAATCACTACTTTTACATAAAATAAATTAACATGAGTTTTCAAAATATTTTAATACAAAAAGAAGGTGCAATTTCTATCATCACCATTAATAGACCAGAAAGTTTGAACGCCTTGAATGCAGCAACTATTAATGAATTAAGCACCGCTTTTTCTGAAATTGAAGTAGATAAAGATTGCAGAGTAGCCATTTTAACTGGAAGTGGAGAAAAATCTTTCGTTGCAGGTGCAGACATCAAAGAATTTCAAAATTTTAATACTTCTGAAGCTCAAAATTTAGCCAAAACAGGACAAAATCAATTATTTAATAAAATAGAAAGTTTGAAAAAACCTGTAATTGCTGCGGTTAACGGTTTTGCTTTGGGTGGAGGTTTAGAATTGGCGATGTCTTGCCACATTCGATATGCTTCGGAAAATGCAAAATTGGGACTTCCAGAAGTTACTTTAGGATTAATTCCTGGATATGGTGGAACGCAAAGATTGCCAAAATTAGTAGGAAAAGGTTTGGCAAACGAGCTTATTTTTTCTGCAAAAATGATTTCTGGCGAACGTGCAAAAGAAATTGGTTTGGTAAATGATGTTTTTTCTGCAGAAGAATTGATGAATGAAAGTATGAAATTGGCAACTGCTATTTCTAGAAATTCGCCAATGGCAATTACAAAAGCAATAGAAGCAGTGAATTTATCTGATACAGAAAATGGTTTTGAAAAAGAAATACAATCTTTCGGAGAATTATTTGAAATGGACGATAAAAATGAAGGTGTAACTGCGTTTTTGGAAAAAAGAAAGCCAGTTTTCTAGTCTAGAAAAGACCTTTTATTGTATAAAAAAAATCTTAACAGGATAATTGAGCGATTCAATTTATATAATCATTCAAAAATTCTGTTAAGATTTTTTTATTTTAATTAAAACATTAATTAAGCTTTAGAATTCATTATTTTTTCTAAAATTCTAAGCGTAATTAGGTAA
>CAXYUO010000011.1:0-23585 GCA_964292185.1 uncultured Frigoriflavimonas sp. | reverse complement strand
TGAATCAGCGAACCTTTGGTTTGTGGTTTTAATACAATTTTAAACAGGCTCTTAACAAAATAAAAAAAATTATTTAATAGATATTTGCAACTTACTTCAAAATTAATCCCATGAAAACAATTGAAGAAGTACTAAAAAAATTAGACGAAATTATTATTTGGAGCAAACAAAACCAAAGTCCAATAGGATATTTCGCTTGTACATACAGAATAATGACAGCGCAAGTTTTGAAAGGAATTCAACAGAAAAAATTTGAAGATAATCCACGAATGATTGCTTTAGATTTGGCTTTTGCAAATAGATATATAGATGCTTGGGAAAATTATAAACTTGGCAAAAAATGTACAAATGCTTGGTATATTGCTTTCGAGGCAGCTAAAAATCCAAAATTATTAATTCTTCAACATCTATTTTTGGGAATGAATGCCCATATCAATTTAGATTTGGGTATTTCTGCCGCTTCCATAATGCCATATCGAAAAATCAATCCTTTGAAAAACGATTTTGGGAAAATAAATACAGTAATCTCTTCCATCAATCAAAAAGTACAAGATTCTTTAAATAAAATTTGCTATCCAGTTGAACTAATTGACCAAATTTCTAATGGAAAAGATAATGTAATTTTAGATTTTGCAATTTCAAGAGCAAGAGATACATCTTGGGCAACTGCAGTCATCGCTGCAAACACCCCAAATTTTTTGCGAGAATCCGTAGAAAATATTGTAGATTATGCTGCAGCAAAAGTAGCATCTCAAATTATAAATCCAAAACTATTGAAATCTGCAATTGCAGAAAAATTACGAAAATGTGAAAGCACCGATGTTGCAAAAAACATCCAAATTCTTTCTGAAACAAAAAATATTTAAAGCTAAATATTGTTTCTTTTTGTAATTTTGAAAAATGGATATTACATATTTAATAATCGGCTTTCTTGCCGGTGGAATTCTTGGAGCTACAATTTTATTTTTCATTTTGAAATCATCTATGGTTTCAAGGAATTCTTTTGATGAACTCAACAATTTAAACATAAAAAGAAATTCTGATTTCGAAAATTCTCAACTTAAAATTCTTGAATTGAATAACTATTTAGAAAATGAAAAAATCATTAATAAAGAATTATCAATAGAATTAGCTTCATTAAAAGATCAATTCTCTACAATTTCTGCCTCTCATAATTCATTAATAATTCAATTTAATGAAAATAAAGAAGTTTATAAAACACAAACTTTAAAATTAGATGAATTAATCAATGAAAACAAAAATATATTTTCTACAAATACAGAATTAAACGCCATCAATGTAAATTTAAAAAGAACGCTAGAAAACGAAAAAGCTGAAATTGAAAAAATACAAAAAGTTGCAAAATCAGAATTTGAAAATTTAGCCAATAGAATTTTAGAAGAAAAAACAGAAAAATTTACTGAGCAAAATAAAGAAAATCTTAAAAATATTCTTTCGCCACTTCAAGAAAAAATAAATAATTTTGAGAAAAAAGTAGAAGATACACACAAAGAAAGTATTGATTATCACGCAGCTTTACGCCAACAAATTTTAGGATTAAAAGATATGAATGCTCAAATGAGCAAAGAAACCATCAACTTAACAAAAGCACTAAAAGGCGATAGTAAAACACAAGGAAATTGGGGAGAATTGGTTCTGGAAAGGGTTTTAGAGAAATCTGGACTAGAAAAAGGAAGAGAGTACGAAATTCAACAAGGACATATTACAGATGAAGGAAACCGAGTTTATCCAGATGTAATCATCAATTTACCTGATGGAAAAAAGATGATTATCGATTCTAAAGTTTCTTTAACTGCTTATGAGCAATACATCAATGAAGAAAATGATGATACAAAAGAACAATTTCTGAAAGAGCATATCAATTCCTTGAAACGACATGTAGATCAACTTAGTAGCAAAAATTACCAACATCTTTATCAAATGGAAAGTCCAGATTTTGTATTGCTATTTGTTCCGATAGAACCTGCTTTTGCAATTGCTATTAATAAAGATAACAACCTGTACAACAATGCTTTTTCGAAAAAAATCGTCATAGTTACACCTTCAACTCTTTTAGCAACACTTCGCACAATTGATAGCATGTGGGCAAACCAAAAGCATCAAGAAAATGCTTTGGAAATTGCAAGACAAGCAGGAGCTTTATATGATAAATTTGAAGGTTTTGTTACAGATTTATTGAAAATTGGTAAGAAAATGGACGAAGCTAAAGGTGAATACGAAGGAGCAATGAATAAGTTGGTAAATGGTAAAGGAAATATTGTAATCAGTATAGAAAAATTGAAAAAAATGGGAGCAAAAGCAAAGAAAAGCTTACCAGAAAGCATTATTACTCGTGCTGCAAATGAAGAAAATGATCTACTTAACTTTAATGAAGACGCAAAATGATAGAGAGTTTACAAAACGAAAAAATAAAATACCTGAATCGACTTTTAACTGATAATAGATTTCGGAAAAAAGAGAATGTTTTTACTGTAGAAGGTAAACAAGAGAATGTAAGAGCGATAAAATTCAATTTCGAAGCTATAGATTTTTTTGTGTGTGAAAGTATTTTCAATGGAGATTTGCCTGAAAGTTTTCATAGTGTTTCATCAAAAATTTATGAGAAAATAGCTTACAGAGGAAGTTCAGAAGGAATAATAGGCATTTATAAAATTCAAAAACAAGAATTAAAAAATTATTCACCTTCTAACAAAGCATCGGTAATTATTGTAGAAAGCGTAGAAAAACCAGGAAATTTAGGAGCAATTCTTCGCAGTTGTGAAGCTTTTGGAATTGAAGCATTGATAATAACAGATACAAAAACGGATTTTTATAATCCGAATGTAATACGATCTAGTGTTGGTTGTGTTTTCGGGATGAATATTTTTCAAGCAGAGAATGAAGAAACATTAGAATTTTTAAAGCAAAATGATTTTAAAATATACACCACAAACATGCATGAAAATGCAAAAGATTTATATTTAAAAGATTTCACAGAAAAAAGTGCAATACTTTTTGGAACAGAACATTCTGGTCTTTCAGATTTTTGGACAGATAAAGGAGAGAATATTTTGATTCCGATGGTTGGAAGTATAGATTCTTTGAATCTAAGCAATGCAGTTGCAATTTCTTCTTATGAAATTTTAAGACAGAAAAAATCTTAAAAAATTAAGAATAAAAAAAACCGCTTCGCAAAGCGAAACGGTTTCAAATTTCTAAGAAATTTATTAATTAGTGAGCAGCTGGTGCTTCAGTTTTAGCAGCAGGTGCTTCAGTAGCAGGAGCTTCAGTTGCAGCAGCAGGTGCTTCAGCAGCAGCAGGAGCAACAACAGCAGCAGAATCAGTAGATAAAGTTGCAGAATCAGCTAATACTGTAGCAGAATCAGAAACAACAGCAGCTGAATCAGTACTTGCAGCAGCATCAGCAGTTTCAGTTTTTTTACAAGCAACAACAGCTAATGCAGCGAAAGCAGCTACGAATAATGATTTTTTCATAATAATATTTTTTTGTTTGTTAATTTTAAATTTGATTTATTTTGTTTTGGGAATGCTAATTATTTAGCAGCTTTTACAGCTTCTTTAGCATCTTTTGCAGCAGTAGTTGCAGCATCTGCAGCTCCTTTAGCAGTTTCAGCAGCAGCATCTACAGTTGTAGCAGCAGCATCAACAGTTGTAGCAGCAGCATCAGCAGTTACAGCAGCAGCAGAATCAACAGTTGCAGCAGCAGAATCAACAGTTGCAGCAGCAGAATCTACCATTGCAGCAGCAGAATCAACATCACTTGCAGCAGGAGCAGCTTCTTTATTACATGCTACTAAAGACATAACAGCGATACCAGCGATAAGGATTGAATTTTTCATAATAATTTTGTTTAAATTTGTTTTGTTTTAAAATTTGTTTGTGTTCTCACATTTGAACAGGGCAAAGATATATCGGAAACAAAATTTGTTTATGAAAATTAATTGTAATATCTTTGTAAAGCTATTTTACAAATAATAATAACTAAAAATCAACGTGTTACACGTATTTATATATTTTGGCAGATTTAGATTTACTTCACTTCGAACAATTAAAATCGGAGATTCAGGCACGTTATTTGGAAAATCACATTCCATCTGATGAAAATATTGCCAATTGGAAGGGAATAGACATTATCTATTTTCAAGAAGATTTGCGCAAACAAACAAAAGCAAACATTAGTGAGAAATCATTTTACACCTATTTCAAAGCGAGTCCGGTTCTTAAACTCCCTAGAATAGACATTCTCAACTTGCTTTCTATATATGTAGGTTATATTTCTTGGTATGATTTTAGAAAAAATCATCTTTTTGCAGAAGAAATTTTAGAAAATTATACTGAAGAAACAACTTCTGAAGAAGAAAATAGTGTCGAAATAGAAGAAAAAAAACCTATTTTCTATGATAATTCTACACTAGAAAATAAAAAAATAGAGGTAGTTGCTAAATCTGAAATACAATTAAACAGTACTGCAAATCAACCACCTACATCAATTAAGCCAAATATTGAATCATTCAAAAAGGATAAAAAATCTTATAAAGATTACTTTTTTGCCGCCGCAACAATTGTTTTAGCAATAATAGTTGGAATTTTAGGTTTTGGCAATGCTATTTTTGGAAAAACATACACCTATAACTTTGCAGATGCAGATAGAAACTCTCCAATTCAAAATACATTAGAAATAAAAGTAATAAAAGAAAATGAATCTCCAGTTTTCTTTAGAATTGCTCCTACAAAGGCTTTTATCTATTCTACAAAAGATGAAGTTTTAAAAATGGAAATCTCATCTCCTTTTTATGAAGATCTAAAAATCAGTAGAAATCTGGAAAATGCTCCAGATGAAGAAACTATAGAATTGAAACCAGACGATTATAAAATGGCGGTTTATTACTTTTCTAAAAAAGATATGAGAGATTCTGCAGAGCAAATAAAACTTAAAAGAAGACAATTAGAAAGATATATATCAGATAATGCTATTATTTATCAGGTTTTCGATAGCGAAATTTACGGTGTAGAAACTTTGGATAAACAGAAATATATAACATTAGTAACAACTCCTACTACATCTCTAAAAAATCTGAATGTAATAGATATGACCAGAGAAAAAGGAAAAATAGTTGCTATAAAGTTTAAAATTGATAATGACAAAATAATTGATAATGAAAACAAGTAACATATTCTATCTATTCCTCATTATTGCTTTACTATTTTCTTGCAAAAAGAAAACTGAGGAAGTAAGCGATTTAGATACTTTGAGAAACAGCAGCAACAAAAAATCTTACCCATCTACTAAATTAGACAGTGTACAAGCAATAAATGCCATTACCTTACAGAAAACACAAGCTGTCTTCGATCTCTCTTCTTTATATCTATCAGGAAATAGAGATACAGAAATAGATTCTTTAACCTATGATCTAATTCAATATTATTTCTACAAACCAGATTCTTTAACATTGAAGCCGCTTTTCAAAGAATTGGAAAGCTTAAAAGTGAAAACCGCAAAAGTAAATGCTTTGGAAATTTATGATGTATATTATAAAAAAGATACTTTGAATTTTGCAAAATTTAATGTAGAATATTTCGACGTAAACAAAAAATCTTTAGGTAGCGTAGAAAGAAAATCTCAATATATTCTTGTTCCTGCTCCGAAAAAATTTAAAAAAGAATTTAAATTTTATTTCTTAGATTTTTTCTCCAAACCATTGAACGACAGTATTTCATTAGGAGTTACTAAATAATCTAAAGGAATATCTTCTGAAGAAACATCTTCTATCGCTTCATTTGGTTTGAATAAACAGATTCCAATCTTTTGCGCATCGGCATTTATGGAACTAAAAAAAGCATCGTAAAATCCTTTGCCATAACCAATTCTATTTCCTAAATGATCAGAATATAAAAGTGGCGTTATAACCATATCGAAATGCGAACATTTGTTTTCTGTTCCTTTTGGCTCTACAATTCCCCAAGAATTTTTTACAAGTTCTGTAGTTATATCAAATTTTAAAGAAATTATTTTACTATTTACCATTTTTGGAACAAAAACATTACAATTATTCTTCCACAAATATTTGATAAACAAATTAGTATCTATTTCTTGCAATTTTTTGATGGTCAAGAAAATATGAATATTCTGATTTCCAAGTATTTTAAATTTTTTCAAGAAATTATCAAAAATAGCTTTGGAGCATTCTTCCAATTCTTCTGAAGTAAAGTTTTTTCTTTCCTTTAAATACTTTTTTCTTAAAATGCTTTTTTTGTTTGAATAGGTAAACATCAATAAAATTTAAACGCTTTTCACAGCAATTATATTTACAGGACAAGCTTTTGAGGCTTTTTCGCAAACTTCCAAAGCATCGTGATTTGGGATTTTCAAAGTATAAAACCCTTTCTTGTTTTCAGTTTTCAAAAGCACAGATTTTCCATCTTTTTTAGACATTCTAAAAAATTCTGGAGCAAATTCTGCACAATAATTACAACCGATGCATTTTTCTCTTTGAAGTGTGATGATTACCATTTTTGAATACTAAAAGATGATAGACCGATAGATAATAGACATTGAATTCTGAAATCTAAAAATTATTTTTACACTTTATTTTAATAATTAAGCTTCCACTAATTTATACAATTTATCTGAAGGACGAACTCTAAATTCTGTTTTGAAAGTAATAATATCAGCTTTTGAAGCTTTTGTTAGCTCAGGTTTTTCATCAACTCTCATGCTTTCTAGAATCATTTCTTGGGATCCAGTAGTTGGTCCTTGAATCAAGATTTTATCACCTACATTTACATCATAAGCTTCAATCAAAAATTCTGCAATATTAGATTTTGGATAAAAATGACGCCCTTTTCCGATGTAAATTTTTTTCTGAGTTGCACTACTTCCATTATCACTACTCCATTCTCCTAATTCTTGTCCAAGATAATATCCATCCCAAAAACCTCTATTATAAACAGTTTCTAATTGAGACATCCATTCTTCTACTTTTGCAGGAGAAAAACTTCCGTCCGCAATACTATCAATTGCTTCTCTGTAACATTTCGTAACGGTTGCTACATATTCAGGAGCTCTTCCTCTACCTTCTATTTTCAAAACTTTCACACCAGCATTTTCTATCTGATCTAAAAATGAAATAGTGCAAAGATCTTTCGGAGACATCATATACTCATTATCCAATTCTATCTCAAAACCAGTTTCTTGATCGATAACTGTGTATTTTTTTCTACAATTTTGTTTACAAGCTCCTCTATTTGCAGAAGAATTTGCAGAATGTAAGCTCAAATAACATTTCCCAGAAACTGCCATACACAAAGCACCATGTCCGAAAATTTCTACTTCTACTAATTTTCCAGAAGGACCTTTCACTTGTTCTTTTTCTATCTGATCGCAGATTTTTTTAATCTGAGTGATGCTCAATTCTCTGCTCATTACCATTGTATCTGCAAAAAGAGCATAGAATTTCACGGTTTCTATATTGGTAATATTAATTTGTGTAGAAATATGAATTTCCATACCAATTTGCCTTGCATAAGAAATCACAGCTTGATCCATAACAATTACCGCAGTAAGATTTGCTGCTTTTGCTGCATCTAAAAGCGTTTTGATAATGGAAAGATCATGATCGTAAATGATGGTATTCAAAGTAAGATAAGTACGAACTCCTTTTTCATTGCATCTTCTAGCTATTTCTGGTAAATCTTCTATTGTGAAATTCATAGAAGCTCTAGCTCTCATATTTAATTGGTCTACACCAAAATATATAGAATCTGCACCATTATCCAAAGCAGCTTGCATTGCTGAAAAATCTCCTGCAGGAGACATAAGTTCTATAGTTCCTTTATTTGTCATCTTAATTTTTAATAAATTTTGAGCAAAGGTAAGCTTTTTCATTTTTTAAAAATATTACACTATATTTAAAAAGATTAAACATTTACATTATGTAAAATTCTCTTAAAATGAAATGAAAAAATAGTGCTTTATTTTAATGAAATTATAAATTTTGTTAAAATATCGTTAAAAGTGAAACATTTGCGTTGCTTTCAATACTTATTTAGCATTAAATTTGAATACACTAAATCAAGAATAATCAAAAATATAATTAACATGAACAATACATTTAAAAAACTTATACCTTTCGCATTTGTAGGAATTCTTTCTGGTGCAACTACTGTTGGAGCATTAAAATACATGGAACACACTGGAAACATAGAAGATTCTGGATATTTCAGCACATCAAAAAACACTTCTTTCACTAATCTTAGTGCAGCAGCTTTGGGAGAAGATTTTACAAAAGCATCAAAAATGACCGTTCCTGCTGTAGTAACTATTAAAAATTATCAAAATAAAACTGCTGGTAGAAGTTCTGAGCAAGATATGCTAGATTGGTTTTTTGGTGACCAAGGTCAAAGCCAAAAAAGACAAGCACCAGATAATATGCCTTCTGGATTAGGTTCTGGTGTAATAATTTCTCCAGATGGATACATTATTTCTAATAATCATGTGGTAGAAGGAGCTAATAAACTAGAAGTTGTATTGAGCAATAGAAAAACGTATATCGCAACATTGGTAGGAACAGATCCAAATACAGATATATCTCTTTTGAAAATTGAAGATAAAGGTTTGCCTTATCTCAATTTTGCCAATTCTGATATGATAGAAGTTGGACAATGGGTTTTGGCAGTAGGAAATCCACTTGGGTTAAATAGTACCGTAACTGCCGGAATTATATCTGCAAAAGGAAGAGGAATTGGGATTTTAAAAGGTCAAGCTGCAAGTCCGATAGAAAGTTTTATACAAACAGATGCAGCCATCAACAAAGGAAATTCTGGAGGAGCACTCGTAAATATGAACGGAGAATTGGTAGGTATAAATTCTGCAATTGCTTCTACCAATGGTTATTATCAAGGATATGGTTTTGCAGTTCCTGCTAATCTTGCAAGAAAAATAGTAGAAGACATCAAAAAATTTGGATTGGTACAAAGAGGATATCTTGGTGTAATGGCTTTAGATTTATCTAATGATGAACAACTTGCATCATATAATCAAGAGAAAAAAACGAATATAAAAAGTGGAAGTGGAATTTATGTGATGGGACTTTCTGAAAACAGTGGTGCAGAAGATGCTGGATTGAAAGAAGGAGACATCATCAAAAAAATAGACAATTCTGACATTACAGATTATGCAGATCTTTCTTTATCTATTGGTAGCAAAAGGCCAGGAGATCAAGTGGTAGTTTCTTATTTGAGAAATGGAAAAGTGTATAATACAACAGTAACATTGAAAGATCAAAAAGGAAATACCGCTTCGAGAACTAGAGCAGATTTATCTGTTTCCGAGAAAATAGGAGCTGAATTTGAACCATTAAATGAACAATTTAAAACAAACTACGGCTTAAATGATGGTGTAGTTGCAAAAAATGTAACAGGAAATGGAGAAATGGCAAAAATAGGAATTACAGATAATTTCATTATAATGGAAGTAAACGGAAAGCCTATCAACTCTCAAAAAGACGTAGAAAAAATCTTAAAAAACTATAAAGGGAATGTACAAATAAAATTTGCGGATTCTAGTGGTAGAATTTATACAAGAGGTTTTACAATGCCTAACTAATACAATAGGTAATTGGCTATTGGCTATTAGCAAAAATAAAAACGCAGTTTGAAATATTCAGACTGCGTTTTTTTTATATATCTAATTTTTCTTGTTTTAATAATTTTTGAAGCCGTTTATTTCTTCTTTTGTAAATTACTTCTACTATTTTTCCACCAATCCAAGAGAAAGGAAAAAGCGTAAGGAAAATACAAATTTTGTAGAAAGTTGGGTGATATGGAAAGATAATAATATCTAACATTGCAATGAAAAGCATCACAAAACCAATTAAAATAGCATACGCTACTTTGGCATATTTTACAATAATTGCAGTCGCAACTCCACCTAATGTAGTTGCAAGTCCTGTAAGAAATAGCAAATAAATATAAAAACCATCGTCATCTTTTACAGAAATTAGGAATTGCTCCCACTTTTGAAATGGAGAGAATTTTTCATAAGTAATCCAATCTGCGTTTATTCTAACGCCGAAAGAAATTACTAAGCCCGCTATTGCAAGACCTACTAAAATGGCAAAAGTATTTCTTAAAAAATTCATTAAATATTAATCTTGATGCGCTATCATAGAGATTTCTACATCTACATTTTTTGGTAAACAAGAAACTTGTACCGTTTCTCTTGCAGGATAAGAACCTTCTTCTAAATAAGAAGCATAAATACTATTCATCACTGCAAAATCGTCCATACTTTTCAAAAAAATGCTTGCTTTTACTACATTTTTGAAGCTCAAACCAGCTGCTTTCAATACTGCTTCTAGGTTTTTCATTACTTGATGCGTTTCTTTTTCTATACCTTCTACAAGCTCTCCTGTTGCAGGATCTACGGGTATTTGTCCAGAAATATAGAGTACGCCATTTGCCATATTCGCTTGAGAATAAGGTCCAATTGCAGCAGGTGCATCTGTTGTAGAAATTATTGTTTTCATATGTAGATATTTATTTTTTTTATGGTCATATGGTATCGCCTAATCTATACCTGTGTTTGTTTGCCAAGTTGGTAATTGACAATTTTAATGGTAATTGTTTTATAAGTCGCAAATATATCATTTAATTAAAAATAAAAGCAACAAGTTTTATATTTTAAAATGATGATGTTGATTGTTGAAAATTACTGTCTTTATATTTCACGGCATCTTTCAGGATATTGGCTTTTATACCGATAAAAAAATCATAGACTTTGTATTGCCCAAAAGGAACCCAATTAAAATTGATGGTAAAACTTCTTTGATCCCTAGAAAAACCTAATCTTGTATATGCCAATTCTTTAGAAATAAAATCATAATGCGTACTTCCATTTACGCTCCAATATGGCGTAAGATTCAGCGTTCCATCCAATCCCATAGATGCTACTTCTGTTCCCGTTTTTGATAGAGATTTTGTGTAGCCATAGTTTGCACTCATGTTTAAAGTCCATGGTTGATTGAATCTTGCATAATTATTATCATCAAAATGATAGACTTCATTTCGTATTTCTCCTTTGCTTTTATATTGTTTTGATAGATCTTTTTTCTCTCCAAAAATCGCTTCACTCAAAGGGTAAGACATTTGAACATTAAAACCTTGAAGGCTAAATTTTCCAAAATTATTACTTCTTGTTCCTGTTTCTTCTCCTGGAGCAAATATAATTTCATAAGGTTCTAAAGTAAGACTTGTATTTAGATTTAATTTGCTTTCAAATAAAGAAGTTTGTCCATTGATAGCAAATACAGACCAAGGATTGGTTTCTGCAGCCATATTATAAGCAGTTGCGATATTCAAAGTTTCAAATATTTTTATTTTTTTACTTCCAGTAGAATCTGTTTTAGATTTCACTTTCATTTCTAAATTATTGGAAAGTGAAAAATTTACAGAACCGTTTTCTCCTGAAGTTGGACTTCCTACAACTCCACCATCAAAAATAGAATATGGAGTAAGTGCTCCATTTAGATCATAGTAATTTTTATAGTATCCAAAGCTTTCTTTAGAAAAATCTGGAGAATAAGAAAAACCGATAGATGGAGTCATCATATGACGAATTCCTTGTATTGAAGCTCCTTTTTTAAATATTTTGGTTCCGTATAAAGTAGTTTGCACACTTGCACTTGTAGTGAAGGTAGAAAAACCTGCTATTCCTTTATCAAATTGATTATCAATTGTATTTTCTACAGGATTATAAATTTTTGAAAGCGTTTTGGTGGTTAAAGCATTATTTATTTGAGAGCCAAGACTTAGGGTAAAATATTTTGCAACGGTAGTATTAGTAGATAATCCGATGGAATTGGTAAGTCCTGTTTGTAGATTATCCCACATTTCTTGTTTAAAAATTTCTCCATCAGCAAAAGTGGCATAATTGGTAAAATTAAGACCTGTATTTACATTAATGTTTTCTAGCAAACCTTGTCTGATCCCTGTTTTTGGTTTAAATAAATAAAACTGATTGATAGCAACATTCATTTGTGGCAATCTAATACTCCCAATTCCACTAGAAAAATTTTGAGAATAAGAAGTAGTTCCAGTAATAGTAACTGGTAAATTTAAAAATCTTTTGGTGACACTCAAAGTAGAATTTTGCTGAGCGTTCAATGTATTTTGATTAAAAATATAATTATTATTGATGTTATTATTATAAAATTTATTGCTCACCACATCTACAGAAGCTGCAAAATTGAGCAAAGGATTGGCTTTCGTATCTTGAGAATGCCTCCAAGAAATACGATAGGTAGAAGATTTAGAATAATCGTCTAAACCTTTTATACCACGAATTGTATTTCCCATATCCATAGTAAAATTACCATTATATCGGTATTTTTTGGCATAATTTAGCTCAGGACGAAGATTATAGCTGCCTTTTGTGTAGAAATCTGCTAAAACTTTCAAATCAAAATGCTCTCCAATCGGTTGGTAATAACCAAGACCATTTAAGAAAAAACCTACATCTTGCCGTTCTCCAAAACTTGGAATAAGTATACCCGCAGATCTTTTGTCGCTAAAAGGCAATATAGCAAATGGCAAAATTAACGGTGTAGGAACATCTTCTATATACATTTGAATAGGACCTGTGATAATAGAAGATTTATTTTTACCTTTTATTAATTTCATGTTTGGAGCTAATAAATAGTAATCTGCAAGTGTATCTTTCTTTTTAAGAAAATACTCGTCTGTTGTATATCTTCCTCTTTTTACAAAGAAAACAGAATCGTTGTATTTCTTAGTTTTATCTGCAACTATCACTCCTTCACTTTCTTCAGTTCTTGCATTAAAAGCGATCATTTGTTGAGTTTTCATGTTGTAATTAAACTCATTGAACTCATAGCTTTTTCCAGCTTGTGTGGCTTTTGCAGGAACTTTAGTAACACCAAGAGAATCTAATTCTCCACGAGCATAAACCGTATTTGCATCCCAATCTATTTGAATATAATCTGCATCAATCTGCAAATCTTCATATTTTACTTGAGCATTGGTATTTAGGTAGGTCATTTTTTTTCGCACATCGTTTCGAGTATTTTCAGCTTTACTGAAAACTACTGCGTTTAGACGTTCTTTTTTTAATTTTACGGTATCAGATTTGCTTTGCATAGATGAACCTTCCTTAACTTTTGGCAATTTTTTAGCAGGAGATTGTGCTAAAATATTGTTAAAAATTAGGATAATTAAAATTTGTAATATATTTTTGATGCTGATTTTGATTATAAAAAGATTTAAAGTATTTCGGGTTCAAAATTAAACAATTTTTAAAAATTGATAGATGAATAAAACAATTAGTTTGAAAAAATATTTATTATTAGTATTTCTAATAGTTTGTACAGTACTAAACGCGCAAAAGAAATTTACTATTGTGCTAGATGCAGGACATGGCGGAACAGATTATGGAGCCAATAGAACTTATTCGGATATTGGTCGCATTTCAGAAAAAGAAATTACTCTATCTGTAACACTTTTGGTAGGAAAAATGTTGGAAAAAGATAAAGATTATAAAGTAATCTATACCAGAAAAGAAGATGTTTATCCTACTTTAACCTCTAGAACAAATCTTGCAAACTCTAGTAAAGCAGATTTATTTGTATCTATCCATGTGAATGCAAGTTCAAGATCCGACCCTTATGGCACAGAAACCTATGTACAAGGTCCTGATCAAAACGATACTAATTTGGAGGTTGCAAAACAAGAGAATGATGTAATCTATTTGGATGCAGAAGACAAGGCAACATTTTCTAGCTACGATCCGAAATCTCCAGAATCTTTGATAGCTTTAAAAATTCAACAAAGTAAATATCTAGCAAATAGTTTAGCATTAGGAGGAAATGTAGAAGGAAATTTCACGCAAAAAGACAAAAGATTATCAAGAGGTGTAAAACAAAAAAATCTACATGTACTTCGATTAAATGCAATGCCATCAATTTTAGTTGAGATGGGTTTTATTAGCAATTATGATGAAGCACATTATCTTGCATCAAACCAAGGACAAACAGAAGTAGCAGAAAGTATCTATCAAGCAATTACAAGCTATAGAAACGCTCTTGAAAGAAGAGGGACTTCAACTAGTAAAGCTGTAGTAGAAAAAGTAGTTGAGAACCCTTTAAAAAATGATTTTAGAATATTATTAATGAGTACCAATGTGAAATATGATGAAGAGCATCCATCATTAAGAGGTCTTAAAGAAGTAATTCCGATAAAAGAAAACGGATTATATAAGTATTATTATAGTGTTACCAATTTCGCTTCCATAAGAGATAATAATTTAAAAACAGCGAAAGATGCAGGTTTCAGAAATGCTTATGCTGTTGGTTTTGTCCCAAATCAAACCTTAAATACCGGATATTACACCTTAGAAGTTGCAGTTTCAGAAAAAAAATTAGAAAATTCTTCCCCAATTTTACAAAAATTAGAAAACGTCACAAGAGAAAAAGAAGGGCGAACATTCTACTATACATGGGGCAAAGCAAACAGTTTAGAAGGTGCAGTAGGACTACAAGATCAGCTTGAAAAAAAGGGGATTTTGAATACTGTGATACAAAAAGTAAATAAATAGAAGATTTTATTTCTATAATTGAATAAGAATTTATACTTTTGCAGTCCAAATCATTTGGCCTATTCGTCTAGTGGTGAGGACTCAAGATTTTCAGTCTTGCAACAGAGGTTCGATTCCTCTATAGGCTACAAATTATTTTAAAAATTTTTTATATTTTTTTTGCAAGTATCAATTTATTTTATATCTTTGCACCCACATTTTAGAAACAATTATGGCAAATCATAAATCAGCATTAAAAAGAATCAGACAGAGTACTGATAAAAGATTGCAAAACAGATTTTATCACAAAACTGCAAGATCTGCAATGAAAAATTTGAGAGCTCAAGAAGATAAAACTGTTGCAATAGAACAATTGCCAAAAGTAAACTCTTTGCTTGACAAATTAGCAAAAAAGAACATTATTCACAAGAATAAGGCAGCAAACTTAAAAAGCAAATTGGCAAAACACGTCAATTCATTAGCATAAACTAATTGATGGCCCGTTCGTCTATCGGTTAGGACCTCAGGTTTTCATCCTGGTAAGAGGGGTTCGACTCCCCTACGGGCTACATTTTTTGAGAAAAGAACTTCATTTATTGAAGTTCTTTTTTTTTTGCAAAATTTCCAGGAATTAATTTGAAATATGTGAAAACATCATTTCTTTATCTTCATTATTTTTCAATAGTTATAAATATTTTGCTCAATTTAAATGGGAGTGTTATATTTGAAAATATTTTATAAAATGAAAATACTTATTGTAAACGGTGCAAATCTGAATCTTTTAGGCACACGAGAACCAGAAATTTATGGGAGCTTATCTATGGAACAATTCTTAATTAATTATAAAAAAGAATTAAAAAATTGCGAAATAGATTATTTTCAATCTAATATTGAGGGAGAAATAATAGACCGACTTCAAGAATTAGACTACGAAGCATTAATCATCAATCCCGGAGCATATTCTCATTATTCATTTGCAATATCAGATTGTTTGAAAAACATCTCACTTCTAAAAATTGAAGTTCATATCAGCAACATTTACCAAAGAGAAGAGTTTCGTCAAAAATCTGTAACTGCAGCACATTGCGATGCTGTTTTAAGTGGATTTGGAACGGATGGCTACGATTTGGCAATTAATTATTGCATGAAAAAATCCTCTCAAAAAAATTGAGAGGATTAATTTTAATTTAGAATAATAAATTTATTATAATTGTGGACCTGCAGAAATAAGGCTTCTACCTTCTTCTGTATCACAATATTGTTCAAAGTTTTTCACATATCTTGCTCCTAAATCTCTCGCTTTAGCTTCCCACTCACTTTCAGATTTATAAGTAGCTCTAGGATCTAAAATACCTTGAGAAACGTTTGGTAAAGCTGTTGGAAATTTCAAATTCATAATTGGCATAGTATTAACTTCAGCTTTATCTATTGAACCGTCTAAAATCGCATCAATTATTGCTCTTGTATCTTTCAAAGAGATTCTTTTTCCAGTTCCATTCCAACCAGTATTCACAAGATAAGCTTTTGCTCCGTGTTCTTTCATTTTTCCTATTAATGTTTTTGAGTACATTGTTGGATGTAGTGAAAGAAACGCTTCACCAAATGCTGGCGAAAAAGATGGAGTTGGCTCTGTAATTCCTCTTTCTGTACCTGCTAATTTTGAGGTATAACCACATAAAAAGTGATATTGAGCTTGATCATCAGATAAAATAGAAACTGGAGGAAGTACTCCGAAAGCATCTGCAGAAAGATATATTATTTTTTTTGCATGCCCTGCTTTAGAAGGCAATACAATTTTATTGATATGATATATCGGGTAAGAAACTCTAGTGTTTTCGGTAATAGAATTATCTGTATAATCTGCTTCACCATATTCATTCACTACTACATTTTCTAATAAAGAATCTCTTTTTATAGCTCTAAAAATATCTGGTTCTTTTTCTTCGGTAAGGTCTATTACTTTTGCATAACATCCTCCTTCATAATTGAAAACTCCATTATCATCCCATCCATGTTCATCATCACCAATTAAATATCTTTTTGGATCTGCAGAAAGTGTAGTTTTTCCTGTTCCAGATAAACCAAAGAATACAGCTACATCTCCATCTTCTCCTACATTTGCAGAACAGTGCATAGATGCCATTCCTCTCAATGGTAAGTAATAATTCATCATAGAGAACATTCCTTTCTTCATTTCTCCTCCATACCAAGTTCCACCGATTATTTGCATTTTTTCGGTAAGGTTGAACATTACAAAATTTTCAGAGTTCAATCCTTGCTCTTCCCAATTTTTATTTACAGTTTTAGAACCATTCATTACAATAAAATCTGGCTCACCGAAATTTTCTAATTCATAATGAGATGGACGGATAAACATATTTGTTACAAAATGTGCTTGCCAAGCTACTTCCATTACAAATCTTACTTTTAATCTTGTGTCTTCATTTGTTCCACAAAAAGCATCAACTACATATAATTTTTTAGATGAAGAAAGTTGTTTTAAAACTAATTTTTTGCAAGAATTAAAGATTTCTCCAGTTGTAGGAAGATTCACTTTTCCGTCCCAATGTATTGTATCTCTAGAAATATCATCTTCTACAATGTATCTATCTTTTGGAGATCTACCTGTAAACACTCCTGTTTTCACTGCTACAGCTCCAGAATCTGTGATTGCACCTTTTTCAAAGCCTTTATTCTTTGTAGACATTTCTGCCTTATAAAGCTCTTCATAAGATGGATTATAAACTACTTCTTGATAACCAGTAATTCCAAGATCATGGAGTTGTTGAATAATTTTAATGTTTTTCATATGTAAATATTTATTTTTTTAAAGGTCATATGGTATCGCCTAATCTTCATTTGTGTTTATTTGAAAGATTTGTAAATGGCGATTTCATATTGATAAATTATAATTCTTATTTTAATACTCGTAAAAATACATAAAAAAAATAATTATTAAAAAACATCTTGAATGACATTAATCACAAAAGAAATATTGAATATATCTACCTCAATTACAATCTGTTACATCACTCCAATCTAAAATTGTAGTGAAACCTTTTTCACAAAAGTATTCTTTGAAATTTACAAATTTTGAGGTCAGTATAAAATCTCCACCCCATGCTCCTAAACTTTTTACAAATACAGGACAATCTTGGAAAAACCTTTCTTTTACAGTAGGAATTTCTAAAAAATGAGATAATTTTCGCTCATGTTCTTCCATACAATCTGAAAAATCTTTAAAATTTTCTGAATTTAAAATTTTTAAAGTGAGTTTTGAGAAATCTTGGATAAGACTTGAAGATTTTTCTTTGCTTTTGTAAAAGGAAATACCTTCTCTACTATCTTGTTTTATATTAAGATGTACTAAAATTAAATCTTTAGAAAATTCTGGTTGAAAAGTAACATTTTTAATAAGCCTTTGCTTATTTTCTAAATTTTGAAAAAGAATTGGCGATTTTTCAATTGCAACGGCAATATCATAACCACTACCACCAAGAGAAATTTCATTGAGAATAAAAGGATCTATATTGCTCCAATTTGCAATATTTACCATCAAAGTAGAACTACTTCCCCATCCATAATTGGCAGGAAATCCTAAATTTGTTTGAATAGTATAAGAACAATCTTCTTGAAGTACAGTTTTAGATAATGTTTGAACATTTTGCAAAACTTTTAATATAAATTTTGCAGAATCGGGTAAATTACAAGAAATTATAGTCCAATTTTTATAATTAATTTCTACTTGCAACCAAGGAGAATTCAAATGAAAACCTTCCCATAATAGGGTAGAATTTCCATCGTCAATTGTATTAATTGAAAAAGATTGACCTAATTTTGTAGGAATTGCAAGCGAAAGTGCACCATCTAAAACAAGGTATTCAGAAGTGAGCAATAATTTTCCTGGAGAAAAATACTTACCCATATTATATTTTTTAAGCTACTTCTATGGTTTTGTCAATTTTTTTAATCAAACCTTGCAAAGTATTTCCCGGTCCTACTTCTACAAATTTTGTAGCTCCATCTTCGATCATTTGTTGAATGGTTTGAGTCCATTTTACAGGTCCAGTTAATTGTGCAATAAGATTTGTTTTTATTTCTTCAGGAGAAGATACTGCTTTTGCCACAATATTTTGATAAATAGGGAAACTAGGTTTTCTGAATTTTGTATTTTCTATGGCAATAGCTAATTTTTCTTGTGCAGAATTCATTACTGGAGAATGAAAAGCGCCATTTACTGGTAATATTAATGCTCTTTTTGCACCTGCTTCTTTCAATTTATCACAAGCTGTTTCAACTGCATTTGTTTCTCCAGAAATAACCAATTGTCCTGGACAATTATAATTCGCAGGAACTACTACACCTGGAATTTCTTTGCAAATATTTTCTACTATTTCATCTGCTAAACCTAGAATTGCAGCCATAGAACTTGGATGTGCGTTGCAAGCTTCTTGCATTGCAGTTGCTCTTGCATAAACCAATTTCAATCCGTCATGAAAAGAAATAGAACCAGAAGCAACCAATGCTGAAAATTCTCCTAAAGAATGTCCTGCAACCATTTCTACATCTTTTGCATCTGCAACTTTTAGTGCTGCAAGAGAATGTATAAAAATAGCTGGTTGAGTGATTTCAGTTTTTTTTAAATCTTCTGCATCACCTTCAAACATGATAGAAAGTATATCAAATCCCAATATTTCATTGGCAGAATCCATCATATCTTTTATGTCTTTTCTAGCTTCATAAAGATCTTTCCCCATTCCTACAAATTGTGATCCTTGACCTGGAAATACAAGTGCTTTCATTAATGTATAATAATTATTTTTACAAAAATAACACTAAAATAATTAAGAAAAACTCTAGTATTTTATCTAGTTTTTTTGTAGTTGTAATTAATTTTGAATCAAACGTACAACTCTATATCCCGTATTAGCATAAGCTCCACTTTCAGATACTCTTACAAAATCAAATTTAGTAGCCAATTGTGTTTGAGATTTTGTAATTTGTTTAAAGATTTCTCCATTATCATTTTCTCTACTTAACATATCATTTACGACATCAAAACCAATTACAGCATACTTTGTCGGAGTAATACAATATTTTGATTTATAATCTGCTAAAATTTCTTTTTCAAAATCTCCTTCAGGATTTATTTTTCTATCCATCAGATAAACAAGATTTACAGCTTGAAGCTCATTAATTTTAGAATCAAAAGATGGTGAATAAAACATACTAAAAGCTTTTATTCCATCAGTTAATTTAGAAAATTCTATCAATTTATTTGCAAATATACTACCTACTTCGCTTTTATCATCTGCTAAAACAGCAATAATCGGTGCCGCATTTCCTGTCATCATATTGTTATCTAATTTCATTAGAGATGCAGAATTTACAATTTCTACTACTGCGTTTTTTAAATTCTGTTGAATTTTATTTTTTATAACAGTTGCATATTGTTTATCGGTATTTGCAACAATATAAATTTTCTCATTCGTGAAAACATTTACAACTTCTTCTGCAATTTTTTCTGCATATACATTGTCATCTGTTTCTACAATGATTAGATTTTCATATGAATGTAAATCTGAACTATTAGCAAAAGGGGCAACAACTGGTATTTTCTTTTCTTTTACGTAATTCAAAACTTCTATTAAACTTTGTTTAAAAAAAGGACCAATTATAAGATCTGTAGCATTCAAATCTACCTGAGATAAAGAGTTTTTAAATGTTCCTTCATTTCCTGCATCAATTATTTTTACATTTAATTTTTTACCAAATTTCGCATTTCTTTCAATTGCTAATTTTGCACCCATTGTAAATTCCAAAGACAAATCTCTGTATTTAGAATCATTGTTATCATATCCAAAAGGAAGCATTAAAACTACATTTAAATTAGAACTTATCGTTTTTTTATATGAGGATATAATTTTTTTAATCTTCAACACCATACCTGGTTTTAAACCAGAAGATAATTGCGGATTTAGATTAATCAATTCATCTAAAGAAATATTAAATTTATTAAGAATTCCAAAAGTTGTATCTCCATTTTGAACGGTGTACATAACATAATCTTTATCTTCACTGCTATTTGTATACACTGGAGGATTATTAAAAACGTTGGTAGAAATGTTTCCTGAACTTGCTCCCGCTTGATTTACAACTGGTTGATCTTTTCCATATTTGGCAATATTACTCAATGGTAAAGTTACTTTATCACCAATTTTCATATTGTTATCTAAATCAGGATTCAGTTTTCTAAGATCGGCTTCAGAAATATTATACTGTTTTGTAATGCCCCAAATACTTTGATTTGGCAACAAAATTATTTGCCCATTCTTGGAAATAGGAGTTGTTGTTTTAGAACTTGCAGAAACAATAGGGTTACCAGAAACTATAAGTTTTTCACCTATGGAAAGCACCCTTTCTCTTAAACTAGGATTTAGCTGGTACAAACCTTCTAATTTTAGCCCATAAGTTCTAGAAATTCCGTAAGGTGTATCCCCTTCTTTTACGACATGCACTTTTTGTGCAAACTCCAAACTAAATAATAAAATACTTAAAACTATTAAAATTTTTTTCATGTTTTGATATAATTATGTGAAAATACTGGTTGAAAACTAAATCTTAGCTCAAATAATTTGAAATTTAGCTATTGGAATCAGTATATAATAAAAGTATTAGTTTTGCAAATCAACTCATAGAATATTAAACTAAAACTTTACATTTTAATCTACATTATATTTAAAAAAATACATTTGACTAATATTCAAATTTTTAAAACCGCAAAAATCATTATAAACCAAGGATTTTTTATTTTGTTGTTTTTATATAATTTTTTAAGCAAAATCTATTATAAATTTCACTTATATATCTAGATATCTTTAAATGAATCAGTGAAACCAATAAAAGAGGTTCTACGAAATAAATCTTCGATTTTTGGTTAGAAACATACCATTTTGACAATCTCTTGTATAAAAATTTAATTTCATGTAGTGATATTTATATCAAATTACATAACTATTCTTAAACAAAATAATTATATATTATACCGATTTTATAGAATAATCATTTAATTTTTTGGCTAAAAATAATCTAGCATTTAAAATATACATGAAAAATAATATAATCTGAACTTTTAATAGTTAAATTAATTATTGTTGAATAAATTTACAAAGATTTGAAATTAATTTTTTATATTCAATACTAATCTTTAGATTTGCTAACACAATTTATATAAATAATTTAAAAGCTTAAAAATTATTCTATTATAATTTTTTGTCCTTTACTATATTTTATAATAAAATCTAAAGGTAAAGTAACTTTATCACCAATTTTCATGTTTTTATCTAAATCTGGATTTAATTTCCTAAGTTCAGTTTCAGAAATTTTATATTGTTTTGTAATACTCCAAATTGATTGACCTTCAGTCAAAATAATTTGACCATTTTTAGGCACCTTAGGCACTACTTTTTCTACAGGCTTTGATACTATAAGCTTATCACCTATAAAAATTACACCGTCTTTAATCGTTGGATTCAAATTGTAAAATTCTTGTAAAGACAAACCATACTTTCTTGAAAGATCATAAGAAGAGTCATACTGTTTTACAATATGTACTTGCTGAGCAGAAGCCAAACCCAAAGTAAAGAAACTAAAAACTACTAATATTTTTTTCATTATAATATATTTATTAAACAAAAATACTAATTATAATTTAAATTACTGCAATATTCATTTCAGAAAATTCAATTTCTATTTCTGATAAGCAAAATTCTAACCAAGATTTACCTTCTAAGGCATAAAAAACACTAAAATTACAAACTCTTTCTTGCCAAATCCCGTTTGGATGAATGTTGTAGAATAATTTTTCTAATCTTTCTAATAGCTCTATTTGTTTAATTTTTTCTGCTCGCAAAAGTCTTTTCGCCATTCTATCAAAAGATTTCAATTGTCTGGTTTCTTCTGCTTCTATTAAATTTAAAAAAGTAACATCTGTACTTTTTGCAGCTTCTTTCAATGTTAGAAATTGTTTTTTCAAATCATTTTCTAATGTATTAAGTTTAGAAATAATCTCATGATTATCCAAAAGTATTTCTTTAGTTAAAATTGGAAAACCCTTAAAAATATCTTTATAATTTAAATCCAATTTAAGAATTTTTCTCGTAGTTTTTTCTTTCAACATTAAAAAAGAATTACGAGGAATAAGAATCGGAAAAGGAAGTTTTAAAAATTGAAAATAATCTGGTAATTCTAGCCAATACATTATTTCTGCATTTCCTCCGATATATGCGATATTTGGCAATATACTTTCTTGAAAAACTGGTCGCATCAATGCATTTGGACTAAATTTTTCTGGAAATTCTTCTAATTCTTTCAAAATTTTTTCTTCAGAAAACTGTAAATCCGTATCTATAATTTTATAAAAATTATTCTCAAAAATTATTCTATTTCTAGTTTCTGTAAGGTAAAAAAGATTAATATCTCGTGGATTTACTTGTACTTTACCATACTTTTGCGATAAGACTTCTACTTTTTTCTCGCTATAATTTTTTAATGAATTTTGTAGCAATTCATCTTTAAAAATAGGAATCATTTGTGCTTTCAAAGACTTTTCATCGCCATCTATTATTAATAAACCATAATCCGCAAACAAATTTTGAACTATAAATCTTGTCGCTTCAGAAAGATTATTTCCTTTTTGATAGGCTTTTTTCAATAATAAAATTAATTCCGTACCAAAAACATCATCTTTAAAATTATCTTCAAATTCTTTTAAAGCTAAATCAGTATTAGGAATTATTTTTCCAACTACGCCTCCACTTTTAGCTTGCATTTCAAAATAATTTTTATCAGTTTTAAAATGATTAATCTCCTCGAAATCATGATCTTCTGTTGCCATCCAAAAAATTGGAACAAAATGAGCATTAGAAATAGAAGAATTTAAAAATTCGGCAGTTTTTATGGTTTGTAAAATTTTATA
>CAXYUO010000010.1:0-24038 GCA_964292185.1 uncultured Frigoriflavimonas sp. | reverse complement strand
TTTCTGCTCCTCCAAAAAAATAAAATAACAATTAAAAAAATAGCGAAATTATCGCAATAAAAAATATGAAAATAGGAATTCTCTGTTACCCAACTTATGGCGGAAGCGGAATTGTAGCCACAGAATTAGGAATGGCTCTTGCAAAAAAAGGATATGAAGTCCATTTTATAAGTTCGGCTTTACCAGCAAGATTAGACATTACCAATCCGAATATATTTTTCCATAAAGTGAATGTTCAAACCTACCCACTTTTTCAATATCAACCGTATGATATTGCACTTTCTTCGATGATTTATCGGGTTGTGAATTTGTATAAATTGGATATTTTGCACGCACACTACGCAATTCCTTATGCTTATGCAGCGTTTACGGCGAAACAAATGTTGAAGGAAGAAGGCAAAGATATTCCTTTGGTAACCACGCTTCATGGAACCGATATTACTTTGGTTGGTCAACATCCAAGTTACAAACATGCGGTAGAATTTTCCATCAATCAATCTGATACGATTACTTCGGTTTCTGAAAGTTTGAAAAAAGATACTTTGCAAATTTTTAATATTAAAAAAAATATAGAGGTAATTACCAATTTTATTGATAATGATGAATTTATAAATCAAGCCATTTGTCAGCGAAAACAATTTGCAACAGATGACGAAAAGATATTGATTCACGTTTCTAATCTTCGTCCTGTAAAGCGTGTGGAAGAGGTTTTGCAAATTTTCAAAAATGTACAGAAAAAAATAAAATCTAAATTAGTAATTATTGGTGAAGGTCCAGATATGGAAATCATCAATCAGTTTTTAGAAGAAAATCCAGAATTGATAGATAAAATTCGATTATTAGGAAAAGTGAATGATTTGTATAAAATTCTACAATTGTCAGATGTATTTTTATTACCATCAGAACAAGAAAGTTTTGGTTTGGCAGCATTAGAAGCAATGGCAGCAGAAACTCCCGTTATCAGTTCTAATGCTGGTGGAATTCCGGAAGTAAATATACAAGGAGAAACAGGATATTTAGCAGAAGTAGGCAATGTGGAAGTGATGAGCAATTATGCAATTAAATTATTGTCTGATGAAAATTTATTGCTAAAAATGAAAAAAAATGCCAAAGAACAAGCATTAAAATTTGATTTAAAAAACATTTTACCATTGTACGAAAAAATGTACGAAAACACTTTGAATAACTTTAAGTAAATAAAAAGATAAAAATATTACAATTACTTGTTTACATTATAAAATATTTCTACCAGTTCGTATCAAGATTAAATTTCAGTGTTCTCTTTGTTTTTAAAAATTAAATCTCTGTGTTCTCTGTGTTTAAATCTACACCAAACCACAAAATAGAAAATCATAATGTTTAATTTCTGATACAACTCATAATAGAAAGCACAAAACTTCATGTTTATTAGTTTTAAATTTGCAGTAAATTTTATAAGATGTTTGACTGGCTTAATACTTTATTTCTTCCCGCAGAAAATCCAAATGTTACACAATCTATCGTAGTTTTGATGCTTGCAATCGGAACTGGAGTGTTTTTTGGTAGAATCAAATTAGGAAAAATCACTTTCGGTGTTTCAGCCGTAATGTTCACAGGATTACTTTTAGGGCATTTCGGATTTAGAATGAATGCTGAGATTTTAGTTTTCATACGAGATTTCGGGTTAATACTTTTCGTGTACGGAATTGGTTTGCAAGTAGGACCATCATTCTTCTCATCATTTAAAAATGAAGGTTTAAAATTTAATATTCTAGCTGTTTCCACTGTACTTTTTGGAGGCGTAATTGCAATAATTTTATTCAAATTTACAGGACTTACAATAGAAGATTTAGTAGGAATAATGAGTGGTTCCGTAACCAATACACCTGGTTTAGGAGCTGCAAAAAGCACCATAGAAGAGATAAAAAATACTTTTCCTGATAAAGTTTTTCACGATCCAACAATAGGATATGCAATCACCTATCCACTTGGTGTTTTTGGAATCATTGGAACGATTATATTTTCCAAATTTATTTTGAAAATAGATACAGAAAAGGAAATGCGTAGATATCGTTTGTCTAAAATAAACAGCGAACTCCCATTAATTCATCAAAAAATGAGGGTTACCAATCCAGAAGTTTTTGGAAAATCTTTGAATGAAATATTAAAAGATTTCGGGAAAAGCATTGTAATTTCTCGTTTGAAACACAGTGGAAATCAAGTGGTAAAATCTCCAACTTTAGACATGGAACTATGTGATAGAGATGTATTGATGCTTGTAGGATTTCAAAAAGATGTAGATGCATTTATTGCAAAAACGGGTAGAGCTTCCACAGATTTATTTATAGAATCCGACAAAGAAATTCAAAAAAGATACATCTACGTTACCAAACCATCCGTGATGCACAAAAATCTATCGCAATTAGATCTTTTCAACACCTACGATTTGAAGGTTACACGTGTATTTCGAGCAGGAAGAGAAATTCTTCCAAGACCATCTTTGGAGCTTTTTTATGGCGATAAATTGAGAGTTATTGGCTCAAAAGAAGCAATAGACGAAGTAGAAAAAATAATGGGAAATTCTGAGAAAAAGCTTTTAGAACCCGATTTCTTATCACTATTTGGAGGCTTACTTTTAGGAATTATTTTAGGGTCTATTCCTATTTTTATTCCATCTTTACCAGTTCCTATAAAATTAGGATTTGCAGCAGGACCGCTGATTGTAGCACTTTTGATTTCTAGATACGGTGGTATTTCTTTCATCCATTCTTATGTGAATAATGGAGCCATCCATTTCATGAAAGATTTCGGGATTTGTTTGTTTTTCGCAGCAGTAGGAATACATGCAGGAGAAGGTTTCTACGAAAATTTCATTAAATATAATGGTTGGATGTGGTTACTTTATGGCTCTGCAATTACATTTATTCCACTAATTATAATGGTTATAGTCGGTAGATTTTTCATGAAAATAAACTATCTACAATTGGCAGGAATCATGAGTGGAAGTTACACAGATCCGGCTGCATTATCATTCAGCACCAATTATTTAGATTCTGATATTCCTACACAAAGCTATGCCCAGGTATATCCTTTGGTTACGATATTTAGGATATTTGTAGCGAGTTTGCTTATCTTACTTTTTAGTTAAATTGATCTGTTTTAATCATTTTCCGCTGAGATTGCATTGGTTTTATATCGAAAGAAAAACCTTTTACTTCCCTATTAATTATTATATTTGTTTTTGAATAATGGATCATGTTTGTGATGCATATCTCTACAAAATTGAGTGTATATGTATGATTTTATGATACATATATTCTAGTTAGCTGACATATTATGAAGACCGTATTTACATTGACAATATTGTTATTTTTCAATTTTGCTTTTGGACAGAAAAGCAAGGATTATTTAGTTGCGTACATAGACACAACTTCTGGAAAAGAACTAACTGGTTACAAATCTTTAAATGGAGAAATTATTATAAAGGCAAAATATCAAAATGGTTCTGATACTTTAGAAAAGATGGCAATCGTTCTAAATTCTGAGTTTGAGTTTGTTGGAATTGACAGAAAAGACAGCATAATATTAAAACCATACATTTACGATAATGGTCCTGATTATGTTGAAGAAGGACTGTTTAGATTTGTAGAGAATAATAAAATAGGATTTGCAAACCTTGAAGGGCAAAAAGTAATTGAAGCCAAATATGATTTCGCAACACCTTTTGAAAACGGACTTTCTGAATATTGTATAGGTGGTGAAAGAATTTACGAAAATGGCGAAACCAAGATTCAAATAATTCAAAAAAGCGGATATGAAGGACTTATTGACAGGCATTGGAGTTGGGGTGGTAATGTTACAGAAAGTGGATATATTAATAAAGCAGGACAGGAGTTTGTGAAAGTAACAGAATTAAAAAATAATAAACGAGAAGCTTGGACAAAAGAAAAAAAACATTTTTTACTAAACAAAAACGGACAAATAATAAAAATACACACTAAATAAAAAAATACGTCAGCTAACACGGTATATAAAAAATAGCGGGTTCATCGCTAAATCGAAGATTTTCGCTATTTTCGAAGTTTAGTTTTTAACCGAAAGTTCTCGCATTTTAAGCCGCTACTTTTCATATACCCAACCGTTATGCCCAATGCTAAAAGACCGTGCTAACATCAACATCTGACAAAAAACTGGCGACAACTCAAAACCGAAAAGAATAAAATTGTAAATTTACCGAATGGAACAAAAAGAAAAACTGACGATAGAAAAGTTAATAGTAGAAGCTCAATTATTTTGTATTGAACAATCCGAATTTCAACATAAAGAACTTTTTGGAGTTACTGACGGTAAAGCTGTTGGAACTTTAATTGAACAAAAATTTCAAAAACATCTAAACGACAAATATATTGTAACTATTGGCTCATCTGCGAGAGGAATTGACCTTCCATCAGATGATATTTTAACAGACATCAAAGTTACTTCTATTAAACAACCTCAATCTTCTTGCCCATTTAGAGATGCAAAACAGAAAATATTTGGACTTGGATATAATTTACTTGTCTTTGTCTACGACAAGTCAGACGACCAAAAAACACAAACTGCCATACTTAATTTTGTAAGTTGCTCCTTTGTTTCAAAAGAAAGAACAGCAGATTATACAACAACAAGTATCTTAAATGATATGAAAAAGGTTAAGGCAAATGAAGATGATATTGTAGCATTTTTAGAGGGAATAAAATTACCTGCTGATGAAATTGCACTGCAACAAATTGCTGGAATTATTTTATCTACCGAAATCCCAATCGGATATTTAACTATTTCTAATGCTCTTCAATGGAGATTGCAATACAAAAGAATAGTGAACTTAACAGATGATGTTCCAGGAGTAGAAAAAATCGTCAGCTATAACAAACCTAAATAATGAAAGTATTTGAGGCTAATATTAATTTTAATGTTTCAGATTACTTAAATAGTAATCTGAAAAATATTGCATCTTTTGAATTAGCAAATCAAAAAATGTATGATGCCTTCGGCATTATACATTTTTTTGATAATAATGAGGAATTAGAAACTTTAAAAGAAATAATTTCAGAAACTCAAAATATAGTTGAAGAACCTGATAGAGCAACAGAATATGGAGATTTTCAAACTAATTTAGATTTAGCGAATAAAGTTGCACTTTATTTAAAAGCAAAAGACATTCGTCCTGAAATTGTAATTGAGCCAACTTGTGGTAAAGGTAATTTCATTATTGCATCGTTACAGAATTTCAATAATATCACAAGAATTTTTGGTGTAGAGATATACAAACCTTATGTCTGGGAAACCAAATTTAATATTATAAACTTTTTTTTAGAAAACCCAAATAAATTTAAGCCCGAAATTTCAATAACACATTGCAATGTTTTTGATTATAATTTTAAAAATATTGCAAAAGAATATTCTAAAAACAACGTTTTAGTTATTGGTAATCCGCCTTGGGTAACAAATTCAAAATTAGGAAGCCTAAATTCTAACAATCTTCCAAAGAAAAATAATTTTAAAAATCATAGCGGATTAGATGCAATGACTGGAAAAGGCAATTTTGACATTGCCGAATTCATTACTTTAATGATGATTGAAACCTTTCAATATTTAGAAGGTAATATTGCATTACTTGTCAAAAATTCCGTTGTTAAAAATATCTTATCTGACCAAATCAATAAAAAATATCCAATTTCAGAATTGGAGAAACTTTGTATTGACAGTAAAAAAGAATTCAATGTTTCTGTAGAAGCGTGTTTATTCTCTTGTAATTTAAATTCAGAAAGTGAGTTTGAATGTAATGAGTTTGACTTCTATTCTCAAAACGAATTTACAACAATCCAAAGCACACAAAGAAAAGCAAAACGTTTTGGTTGGTTTGACGGAAAATTCGTTTCTAATATTGATACTTATCTTGACACAAAAGGTATTGATGGAGAAAGTCCTTTTGTTTGGCGACAAGGATTAAAACACGATTGTTCTTCCATTATGGAACTTGATAAAGTTAATGGACATTATGTCAATGGATTGAAAGAAAGCATAGAATTAGAAGATGGATTGGTTTACGGTCTTCTTAAAAGTTCAGACCTTAAAAATACAGTAATTAATCAAACAAGAAAATTTACAATTGTTACGCAAAAGAAAGTTGGACAAGAAACAAACTATATTAAGTTTGATTATCCAAAAACATATAAATATTTAATAGAACATATTGACAATTTTAGTGCGAGAAAATCGAGTATTTACAATAACAAACCATTATTTTCAATATTTGGTATAGGCGATTATTCTTTTAAACCGTATAAAGTTGCTATTTCCGGACTTTATAAAACATTTCATTTCACGCTTATTCTTCCACAGAATGACAAGCCAGTTATGCTGGATGACACTTGTTACTTAATTGGTTTCGATAAAATTGAATTTGCCATTTATTCATTGATACTTTTAAATTCTGACACGACAGTTCAACTTCTACAATCTATAACATTTTCAGACGCTAAAAGAACTTTCACAAAAGATGTGTTAATGAGAATTGAATTAACTGAATTAGCAAAACGTATTAATAAAGATTATTTACTGTCGGAAATTGAAACACTAAACGAAAAATATAATCTTAATTTGACATTAAATTATTGGAACGATTTTGTAACAGAAATGACGCCTATAAATAATGGACAAATGACAATGTTTGTGTAGAAAAAGCACTAGGGCATAACATCGGTTTTGAGTAATGGCGAGTTTAGTGCTAATTTCAAGTTCAGTTTTTCAATTGAACTTTTGTGCAAAGTTGAAGTTTTGAGCTTCGATTTCCGCCACTACGCAAAGCTGAAAAACGTTTCAAATCTTCAAAAAACTTCCTCTACGTTTCAAGATTTAAAGGGATTTTAAAAAAAATTCAGACTCACCTTTAACAAAGTACCCTTTTATACTTAATGAAGAGTCGAAAAGGGTCTTTTTCATTTTGAAACATTGAAAAACGAGCCTAAAAGAGTAGATTTCCAGTGTAAAAGAGTCAATTTTCAGATGAAAGTGTGGGTGGAGAATTCGTTTATGATGATTATACCAGAATATTTTAGACTAATTAATAATTTTGTTTTGTATAATTTGTAATATTTCTTGCTGAAGATGAGCGTTGGTTAAAAAAATTTGTCAAAGATTTTAAACTTTGACAAAGTGAAGCAAAGCTACTTTGACAAAAATAATGCCTCAACTTTCGCTGAGGCATTATTGTTTTTAAAATTTTGAAATTCTTATGCTTGTGGAGTATTGTTTTGTCCAACTACGAAAGGCTCAACTTCTTTGATTTCGCCATATTGTTGCTCATAGTTTGTGATGTTTTGTTGCAAAGCACTCATGATTCTTTTTGCATGAATAGGAGCCAAGATTACTCTTGATCTCACATTAGCTTGCTGAACTCCAGGCAACATTTGGATGAAATCTACTACGAATTCTGATGGAGAATGATTTACTAAACCTAGGTTACAGTAAACACCTGCAGCTACCATTTCGTTTAGGTTAATATTGATGTTGTTTGGGTCGTTGTTTTGATTTTGATTGTTGTCCATTATAAATTTTGTTTTATGTTGTTTAAAATTGTTTGATATCGTTTGATCTTGTTTGAAAAGCTTAAACTATTTTAAACCTTTCAAACAATTTCAAACTATTTTTAACTATTTTTAACTATTAGTTGTGATCTTCGAATTCTTTTTTAGAACCTACGATTACTTTTTGATAATTTAAAAGTCCTGTACCTGCAGGAATTCTGTGTCCTACAATTACGTTTTCTTTCAGACCAAGAAGGTAATCTACTTTACCAGAAACTGCCGCTTCGTTCAATACTTTTGTAGTTTCCTGGAAGGAAGCTGCAGACATGAAAGATTTGGTTTGAAGTGCTGCTCTTGTAATACCTTGTAGTACTGGTGTTGCAGTTGCAGGAAGTGCTTCCCTTACTTGTACCAAAGCTTCGTCTTCACGTTTCAGTTTAGAGTTTTCGTCTCTTAGTTCTCTTGCAGTAATCATTTGTCCTTCTTTCAATTCTTTAGAATCTCCAGCATCGGTTACTACTTTCATACCGAAGATACGGTTGTTTTCTTCTAAGAAATCCATTTTGTGTTCTAATGCATTTTCTAAGAATTGAGTATCACCTCCATCAACGATGGAAACTTTCGTCATCATTTGTCTTACAATGATTTCGAAGTGTTTGTCATCAATTTTCACACCTTGCAAACGATAAACTTCTTGAATTTCATTCACAATGTATTCTTGAACTTCTGTAGGACCTTTGATACTCAAAATGTCGTTTGGAGTTACAGAACCATCAGATAATGGCGAACCTGCTCTCACAAAGTCATTTTCTTGTACTAAGATTTGATTAGAAAGTTTTACAAGATAGATTTTACGCTCACCTGTTTTTGCTTCTACAATCAATTCTCTGTTTCCTCTTTTTATTTTTCCGTAAGAAACTACCCCGTCAATTTCGGTAACAACCGCTGGATTAGAAGGGTTTCTTGCTTCAAATAATTCGGTAACACGTGGAAGACCACCGGTAATATCTCCTGTTTTTGCAGATTTACGTGGAATTTTAATCATTACTTTACCAGACTTGATTTTTTCTCCATCGTTTACCATAAGGTGGGCTCCAACTGGAAGGTTATACGCTTTGATCTCTTCACCTTTAGCATCCATTACTTTCAATGTAGGAACGGCTTTCTTGTTACGAGATTCAGTAATTACTTTCTCTTCATAACCAGTTTGCTCATCTATTTCTAATTGAAATGAAACACTTTGTACAATATCTTCGTATTCAATTTTACCAGCAGTTTCTGCAATAATTACGGCGTTGTATGGATCCCATCTTGCGATAAGATCTCCTTTTTTCACTACATCTCCTGGTTTTACAGCAAGTATAGATCCGTAAGGAACATTGGCAACCATTAATGGTGTTCTTAAAGCATTATTTGCTACTAAACGGAATTCTGTAGATCTGGAAACTACTACTTCGGCTTTTTTGCCAAATTCGTCTTCAGAAGTTACGGTTCTTACCTCATCCATTTCTACGATACCATCACGTCTTGCAACGATGCTTGGATTTACAGAAACGTTAGAAGCCGTTCCACCTTGGTGAAAAGTTCTCAACGTAAGCTGAGTTCCTGGTTCACCAATAGATTGAGCAGCAATTACACCTACAGCTTCTCCCATGTGAATAGGTTTTCCTGTAGCTAAATTTCTACCGTAACATTTTGCACAGATTCCTCTTGGAGTTTCACAAGTAAGTGGTGAACGTACTTCCAAAGATTCTATAGCAGCATCTTCTATATTTTTAGCAATTTCTTCATTGATGAGTTCGTCTACTTCCAAAAGAAGTTCATCTGTTTCTGGGTGATAAACATCGTGAAGAGAAACTCTACCCAAAATTCTTTCGGATAATTTCTCTACAATTTCATCATTTTTCTTTAGAGCAGTAATTTCTGTTCCTCTCAAAGTATTACAATCATCTTCTGTGATGATTACATCTTGAGCAACATCTACCAATCTTCTTGTTAAATATCCTGCATCGGCAGTTTTCAAAGCCGTATCTGCAAGACCTTTACGAGCACCGTGAGTAGAAATAAAGTATTCCAAAATTGAAAGACCTTCCTTAAAGTTCGCTACAATTGGATTTTCAATAATTTCTGCACCAGACGAACCTGCTTTTTGAGGTTTTGCCATCAATCCACGCATTCCTGAAAGCTGACGAATTTGTTCTTTCGATCCCCTTGCTCCAGAATCTAGCATCATATAAACGGAATTGAATCCACCTTGATCGCTTTTCATTCTGGTCATGATCATTTCTGTCAATCCTGCATTGGTATTGGTCCAAACATCAATTACTTGGTTGTAACGTTCCGTATCTGTAATAAGACCCATGTTATAATTGGCCTTAATTTCATCTACAGTTTCTACAGCCGTAACAATCATTCCTTTTTTCTCAGCTGGAATTACAATATCTCCAAGAGAGAAAGAAAGTCCACCTTTGAATGCGTTAGAATAACCTAAGTCTTTCATAGCATCAAGGAAGGTAACTGTAGTTGGGAAATCTGTTTCTGCTAAGATATCACCAATAATGTTTCTTAAAGATTTTTTGGTCAAAAGTTCGTTTACATAACCTACACCTTCAGGAACAATTTGGTTGAATAAAATTCTACCAAGCGTAGTTTCTGTTAATTTTGGTACTAAAACTCCGTCTTGTTTTACGTTTACTCTACATCTTACTTTCGCATTTAGAGAAACTTTTCCTTCTGCATAAGCTATTTCCGCTTCTTCTGGAGAGTAAAATGCAAGACCTTCACCTTTTACTTTTACATCATCAGTAGAATGAGCTTCTTTGGTCATAAAATATAGACCCAAAACCATATCCTGAGATGGAACTGTAATAGGAGAACCATTTGCAGGGTTCAAAATATTTTGAGAACCAAGCATTAGAAGTTGTGCTTCCAAAATTGCTTCTGGACCAAGAGGTAAATGCACCGCCATTTGATCTCCATCAAAATCGGCATTAAATGCAGTCGTAACTAAAGGGTGCAATTGGATTGCTTTTCCTTCAATCATTTTTGGTTGGAAAGCTTGAATTCCTAATCTGTGTAATGTAGGTGCTCTGTTTAATAATACAGGATGCCCTTTTATTACGCCTTCTAAGATATCATAAACAACAGGTTCTTTTCTATCGATAATTCTTTTAGCAGATTTTACCGTTTTCACGATTCCTCTTTCTATTAATTTACGGATTACGAACGGTTTGTATAGTTCTGCAGCCATATCTTTTGGAATTCCACATTCGTGCAATTTCAAGTTTGGACCAACAACAATTACCGAACGAGCAGAATAATCTACCCTTTTTCCTAATAAATTCTGACGGAAACGCCCTTGTTTACCTTTTAATGAATCAGAAAGAGATTTCAATGGTCTGTTGCTTTCAGATTTTACAGCAGAAGATTTTCTGGTGTTATCTAAAAGTGAATCTACAGATTCTTGAAGCATTCTTTTCTCATTTCTAAGGATCACTTCTGGAGCTTTTATTTCTAAAAGTCGCTTCAAACGATTGTTACGGATGATTACTCTTCTGTAAAGATCATTTAAATCTGAAGTTGCGAATCTACCTCCATCTAATGGAACTAAAGGTCTTAGTTCTGGTGGAATAATTGGTAAAACACGCATTATCATCCACTCTGGCTTGTTGATCATACGTGTATTTGCACCTCTTAGTGCTTCTACAACGTTTAATCTTTTTAGCGCTTCTGTTCTTCTTTGTTTAGAACCTTCATTGTGTGCTTTGTGACGAAGCTCGAAAGAAAGAGCATCAAGATCAATTCTTTTCAGCAATTCTTCTACAGCTTCTGCACCCATTTTTGCGATAAATTTATTTGGATCTTGATCGTCCAAATACTGATTATCTGGAGGAAGCGTTTCCAAAACATCTAAGTATTCCTCTTCTGTAAGGAATTCTTTGTCTTCGAAATCTGCACCGTCTGCTTTTTTGGCAATACCTTGTTGTATAACTACATATCTTTCATAATAGATGATGATATCTAATTTTTTTGAAGGAAGACCAAGAAGATAACCAATTTTGTTTGGTAAAGAACGGAAGTACCAGATATGCGCAACTGGAACTACCAAATTGATATGCCCAATACGCTCTCTTCTTACTTTTTTCTCGGTAACTTCTACTCCACAACGATCACAAACTATTCCTTTGTAGCGGATTCTTTTGTATTTTCCACAAGCACATTCATAATCCTTTACAGGACCGAATATTTTTTCGCAGAAAAGACCATCACGCTCTGGTTTGTGTGTTCTATAATTAATGGTTTCCGGTTTGATAACTTCTCCTCTGGATTGTTGTAAGATCCCTTCTGGTGAAGCTAAACCGATTGTAATTTTAGTGAAATTACTTGATTTATTATTGTTTGACATTTTCTTTTATTAAATGATTAAATTATTAAATGATTAAAATATTATTCATTATTCTCCAACTACGTTCCGTAATTTTTGAATTTTTGAATTTTTTAATCTTTTAATTATTCTTCCAGTCTGATATCTAAACCAAGACCTTGTAACTCATGAAGTAACACGTTGAAAGATTCTGGAATTCCTGGTTCTGGCATAGCTTCACCTTTTGCAATTGCTTCATAGGTTTTTGCTCTACCAATAACATCATCAGATTTCACAGTTAATATTTCTCTCAAAATATTTGAGGCACCAAAAGCTTCTAATGCCCAAACTTCCATCTCTCCGAAACGCTGTCCACCAAATTGTGCTTTACCACCAAGAGGTTGTTGCGTAATCAAAGAGTAAGGTCCGATTGAACGTGCGTGCATTTTATCATCTACCATGTGTCCTAATTTCAACATATAAATAATACCTACAGTTGCTGGTTGCGTAAATCTTTCTCCGGTTCCACCATCATAAAGATAAGTATGACCAAATTTTGGAAGATTTGCTTGATCTACATATTCTGAAATTTGATCTAAAGAAGCACCATCAAAAATTGGCGTTGCAAATTTTAAACCTAATTTTTTACCTGCCCAACCAAGAACGGTTTCATAAATCTGACCGATATTCATACGAGAAGGTACACCAAGTGGATTCAAAACGATATCTACTGGAGTTCCATCTTCTAGGAATGGCATATCTTCTTCACGAACGATACGTGAAACGATACCTTTATTTCCGTGACGACCCGCCATTTTATCACCAACATTTAATTTACGTTTTTTAGCAACGTAAACTTTTGCTAGTTTCATAATTCCTGCAGGAAGTTCATCACCAATAGAAATTGCAAATTTTTCTCTGTTTTTCACTCCAAGAAGATCGTTGTGTTTGATCTTGTAGTTATGAATAAGTTGTTTGATTAATTCGTTTCTATCTGCATCTACAGTCCAGTTTGCACCGTTCATGTTTACATATTCTTCGATAGATGTTAATAGTTTTTGGGTGAATTTCACTCCTTTTCCTATTACTTCTTCTTCTAGATCGTTGGTTACACCTTGAGAAGTTTTACCATTCACGAGTGTGTTTAATTTTTCTATAAGAATATTTCTAAGCTCATTAAATCTACCTTTAAAAGAATTTTCAACTTCTTCTAATTTCAATTTTTCTTCGGCTCTTTTCTTTTTATCCTTGATATTTCTGGAGAATAGTTTTTTATTGATAACTACACCTCTTAAAGAAGAATCTGCTTTTAAAGAAGCATCTTTCACATCTCCTGCTTTATCACCAAAGATTGCTCTTAGTAATTTTTCTTCTGGAGTAGGATCAGATTCTCCTTTTGGAGTAATTTTACCAATCAATATATCACCTGGTTTCACATCTGCACCAATACGGATCATTCCGTTTTCGTCCAAATCTTTGGTTGCTTCTTCGGAAACGTTTGGTATATCAGAAGTTAATTCTTCCATTCCTAGTTTTGTATCTCTTACTTCTAGAGAATACTCATCTATATGGATTGAAGTAAACCAATCTTCTCTCACTACTTTTTCGTTGATAACGATTGCATCTTCAAAGTTGTACCCTTTCCATGGCATAAATGCTACTGTAAGGTTTCTTCCTAATGCTAATTCGCCATTTTCTGTAGCATAACCATCACAAAGTACTTGACCTTTCACTACTTTATCACCAACTTTTACGTTTGGTCTTAAAGTGATAGTTGTACCTTGATTGGTTTTTCTAAATTTAGTAAGATTATATGTTTTTGTAGCAGAATCAAAACTAACGATGTCTTCATCTTCAGTTCTTTCATAATTTACAACAATGCTTTTTGCATCTACATATTCTACAACACCATTTCCTTCTGCATTAATTAAAATACGAGAATCTCTAGCTACTTGTTTTTCTAAACCAGTACCTACAATTGGTGCATCTGGACGTAACAATGGAACAGCTTGACGCATCATGTTCGATCCCATCAATGCTCTATTCGCATCATCATGTTCCAAGAAAGGAATTAAAGATGCAGAAATACCAGAAATTTGGTTTGGTGCAATGTCTATTAAATCTACTTGATTTGGCTCTACAACAGGATAATCTCCATCAAGACGAGCAATAACTCTATCTGTGGTGATTGTTCCGCTTTCTTCCATTTCAACATTCGCTTGTGCGATTACTTTATCTTCTTCATCTT
Source organism: uncultured Frigoriflavimonas sp. (assembly GCA_964292185.1). Lineage (GTDB taxonomy): Bacteria > Bacteroidota > Bacteroidia > Flavobacteriales > Weeksellaceae > Frigoriflavimonas. The sequence goes on along the minus strand of CAXYUO010000010.1, from coordinate 9,880 downwards.
CTGCATTTAAGTAAATAGGTTCAGTTTTTAAATCTACTTTACCACCTTTTACTTGTCTATACGGAGTTTCTATGAAACCAAGCGTGTTGATTTTTGCATACAAACCAAGAGAAGAAATCAAACCAATGTTTGGTCCCTCTGGAGTTTCTATTGGACAAATTCTTCCGTAGTGTGTATGGTGAACATCACGAACCTCAAAACCTGCTCTTTCTCTAGATAAACCACCAGGTCCTAAAGCAGAAAGTCTACGCTTGTGCGTAATTTCCGATAGTGGATTGGTTTGATCCATAAATTGAGAAAGCTGATTCGTTCCGAAGAAAGAATTAATTACAGAAGTTAATGTTTTTGCATTTACTAAATCAATTGGAGTAAATATCTCGTTATCTCTAACGTTCATTCTCTCTCTAATTGTTCTTGCAATACGTGAAAGTCCTACACCAAATTGACCAGCTAATTGCTCACCAACAGTTTTAATTCTTCTATTAGAAAGGTGATCAATATCATCAACTTCCGTTTTAGAATTAGCCAATTCTATAAGATGTTTTACGATAGAAATTAAATCATCTTTTGTAAGAACTTGCACATCATCTGCAATGTTTAATCCTAATTTTTTGTTCAATCTGTATCTTCCTACTTCACCAAGAGAATATCTTTGTTCAGAGAAAAATAATTTATCGATAATACCTTTTGCAGTTTCTTCATCTGGTGGATCTGCATTTCTTAATTGGCGATAAATATACTCTACAGCTTCTTTTTCAGAGTTTGTAGGATCTTTTTGTAGTGTATTTTGGATGATAGAGAATTCATTAGAATTTTCTTTATGGATTAAAATAGATTTCACACCAGAATCTATAATCATGTCTACATGTTCTTTATCCAAAATAGTTTCTCTATCAAGGATAATTTCATTTCTTTCTATAGAAACTACTTCTCCGGTATCTTCATCTACAAAATCTTCGAACCACGTGTTCAAAACTCTCGCAGCTAAAGTTCTACCTTCAATTTTTTTCAAGGCTGCTTTAGAAACTTTCACTTCTTCTGCAAGATCAAAAATCTGAAGAATTTCTTTATCAGATTCATAACCGATTGCTCTAAGCAAAGTAGTTAATGGTAATTTTTTCTTTCTATCAATGTATGCGTACATTACATTGTTCATATCGGTGGTAAATTCCATCCAAGACCCTTTGAAAGGGATAATTCTTGAGTAGTACAATTTACTACCATTTGCATGATAGGTTTGCCCGAAGAAAACACCAGGTGAACGGTGAAGTTGGGTTACAATTACACGTTCTGCACCATTGATGATGAAAGATCCAGATGGAGTCATGTATGGAACTGGTCCTAAATACACATCTTGAATTACCGTTTGGAATTCTTCGTGTTCAGGATCTGTACAGTACAATTTCAATCTTGCTTTCAATGGTACATTATAAGTTAGACCTCTTTCTACACACTCATCTATAGAGTATCTAGGAGAATCTACCAAATAATCTAGAAATTCTAAAACGAATTGATTTCTTGAATCTGTAATTGGGAAATTTTCTTGAAAAGTTTTGTGAAGACCTTCTTTTATTCGGTCTTCTGGCAACGTATCTAATTGAAAGAAATCTCGGAAAGATTGCAATTGTACATCCAAGAAATCTGGAGTATCTATGCGACCAATAGCCGTAGAAAAGTTTATTCTTTCAATTGCATTACGCGCCGCAGTTGGCTGAGATGTTTTTGCTTTACTCATAATGAAGTAATTAAGAACAATTTTTGGGGTTAAAAAATATTTTGATTAAAAAAATATCAGAAAAGTAAAAAGTAAAAAGTAAAAAGTAAAAAGTTGCAGGTGTTTGAAGCCAATATGCAGTCTTGATTCTTAATTCTTATTTCTTGATTCTATTCCTAACTGCAACGGCGGTATATCTTTTCACGACGTAGTGCAAAATATTTCTTTCCTGAATGATTAGTATGTACAAAACCACAAAACGCAACAAACCCTTTCATGGTTACGAAAGAGTAAACGATTGATTTTAAACGATATATGTATTTAACGGCTTCAAACAGGAGTGCAAATTTACAAAAAAAATTTGTTATACCAAAAAAAAACCACCCCGATAAAAATATCGAGATGATTTTTGTGTAAATATTTGCTAAAATTTATACTTTATAACTAATTTCTAAATCTTCTTTAAGTAAAGTATAAAACTTCAACAAATTATTTACGGAAAAACACAAGAACACACTAACTTGAATTTTATTTTTTTAATTTCAGAATGTCTCCAAAAAAATATTTAGGATCATTTTCAATGGTTTAGTTTATTAATTGAATTTTGATTTTTAATAATTATTTTCAAAAGTTTATTGTAATTTTTTTTCTTAATGGTGTTTGTTTTTTACCATCAACGGTCTAGAATTAATTTTATCATATGCTGTACTGTTTTTTTATTTTTTGATTTGTATTTAAAGAATCCGACCTTCTTTTGACCTCAATATTTTTAATTGTTGACATGTCTTCTTTTGTTAAAAAACATCTTCTTTTTTCTATAAGAAAGAACAGTAAGTGATACGATTGCCGTGAAATCTAGAATAATTTTCTCAAAAACATTTATTTTACTTTTTTATTGGTGCAAATCTACTTAAGTATAGACTATCATTACAAATATCAAAACTTCTATATCATTAAAAATAGGTTCTAATACATTAAAAAATACTATTTTTGTGACTTAATATACCGTAATATTGTAAAATAGATCAAAACAGAAAATCGTATTTTATAAATCACCGAAGTAATGAAACATTTCTACTATCTTCTTTTTATACTATTATTGGAGTTTTACCATTCTGGGAATATTTATGCTCAAAATTTAGATCAGAAAAAATTAAGCAATGAGCAAATAGAGAAAAAAATTGACAGTTTGCAAAATGAAAAAGATAAAGCTCTCTCATATATAGATTATTATATAAAAAAATCTAAGCGAGAAAATAATAATGAATCTCTGCTTTATGCCTATCGATATGCAAGTAAATATTATGCAAAACCGAAAAATTTCAAATATGCTGATAGTGCATTGATAATTGCAGAAAAATCTAATGATGTACAACTTTTGACGGATGCCTATCTGAATAAGGGAACCATTTTTATGGATGAAGAATTCTATCAAAAAGCTCTAGATAACATTCTGATTGCAAACAAATATTCTATACAACTGAAAGATGACTATATCACGAATAAAACCATCTATTTTATTGCGCAAAACAAAATTTATTTGGGTAATTACGAAGATGCCAATAAAGAACTAAAAATATGTCTTGCCTATTTTAAAAATAATTTGGATGGAACATCTACTTTAGGCAAAAATTATCAGATGTACTACATCTACTCCTTAATAAGCTACTTGGAAACCAATACCAAAATTGGAAAACAGAATGAAAATGATGCTCTAATAAAAGAAGTTCTAGAATATTTACAAAAGAAAGATTTAAATATTTACATTCCCTATTTCATTTCTATACAAGGAACAGATGCCTATTATAACAAGGATTACCATACTGCCATTGCAAAATTGAAAGAAGCATTAAAATTATACAATGATCAATGGAGTCATATAACGGAAGTATATTATTTGGGATTATCTAATTGGAAATTGGGAAAACATAATGTTGCCATAAAATATTTAGAAGAAATAGACAAAGAATATGAAATAGACAAAAAACTAGATCCGCAATTTAGATCTGCGTACGAATTGCTTATAAAATATAATGATTCTATTGGTGATAAAGACAAACAACTGCTGTACATCAACAAATTAATGCTTTTAGATAAATCTTATGAAAAAAACTTTAAATATTTATATTCCAGAATAAATAAAGAATATGACACTCAAAAACTGCTTGCAGAAAAAAACAGAATAGAGCAATCTTTGAATAATAGTACCTATATCGGGATATTTTTGATTCTATTGATCACCATAGTATCCTTTTACGGTTACAGATTCTATAATTTGCAAAAAATATACAAAGCGAGGTTCAATGAAATTGTAGCCGAAAAATTTGATAAGAGCATTTTCACTTCTCAAGATATTGTAAAAGAATTTAATTTCACAGATTTAGAAACAGATTTTGATGCAGAATATTATAATAAAATATCAGGACTAAAACCTCTTTTTGTACAAGGAATACTAGATCAATTAGAAGCTTTTGAAAAAGAAGAAAGATATACAGATTCTCAATTATCTCTTAAAATGCTAAGTGAAAATTTTGGGACAAATTACGTCTATTTGTCCAAAGTTATCAATGAGTATAGAGGTAATAATTTTAATGTTTACATCAATGACCTAAGATTAGAATTTGCGATCAACCTCTTAAAGGATAAAAAAAATCTAGATCTAGACATCAAAGATTTAGCAACAATGTCTGGTTTTTCTACAGCCAATAGTTTCTCTTCCAATTTTGTGAGAAAATATAAGATCAAGCCTTCCTACTTCATAAAATTATTAAAAGATAAATCTTGATTTTCGTTTTAAATATTTCTGAAGGATGTATGGTTACATGCCACAGAATGAAGTAATAATAGAAAGACCACTCCTTTCGAAGTGATTTTGATTTATTGATTGATGACTAAAACTTTTCTACGGTTTCCAAAAACTCCATTTGGCACCATTGAAAATAGCTAAACGTTTTGCACCCGCTTTGTTGATGTAAACCATCATTCCGGGTGAGGGACTTGGGATGTTTTGTACATCTGCCACTGTTGGCAAAACCATGGCTTTGGTGGTAGATTCTAAAATCAAAACGCCTTCTGCAGGAGAAGTTTGCGCACCAATAATGGATTTTGTAGTTGCCAATTCTGGCGCTTGCAATTCGGTAGGTTGGTTTGCCAAAGCGGAAGTTACATTTGCATCTTGTCCGCTTAGATCTGTCCATCCATTTGTTCCTACCGTTGGGTTGGAATTGTAATATTTTACTCTTGCTGTGGTTGCAGTACTTGCATCCAAAACTATGGTACCTTCTGTAGGTGTTGCAGGCATTGTTCTTACATAAGGTAAAATTAATCCTTTGTTTTGTCCCAATGCAAATTCTAGTAATACCGAAGTTTTTACTGGTGCTGTTCCTACTGCATCACCAATGATCACTTGTGCATTGGCAAATGCCATACTTCCTAAAAAGATTGTTGCTATTATTTTTTTCATTTTTTTAAATTTTTAAATTAAATTAAACTGAGTAGGAAGTATTTCAAGAGAAATACTTCCCGCCTCAAGTATAATAATTATGGACAAGTTGGTGTTACAAAACAACTCCACACTGTACCATCATACAATTTCAAACATTTAGCAACAGTATCATACACCATCATTCCCTCTTGTGGAGATGCGATGGCTGTAATTTGCGCCGTTGTCATTCTTGTAATTACAAAACCTTTGGTATTAGATTCTAACACCGTGTGTCCAGATTTTCTAATCATTGGCCAGTTGCCGTTATCAATACCTGCTCTTTGGAGCAAGGTAATACCGTGGTTGGTATCTACTCCTGCTACTCCAGTATTTGGTAAATCGTAGCAAGCACAAGCCAAAGTATAGTTGAAAGATGTTGCACCCGTTTGTATAAGTACACTAGAACATGTTCCTCCTGGTGCAGATGGACAAGTTATTCCTGCCAATTCATCTACAGTAACTATTTTCAAGGTGTAACTTCCAGAAGCAACAGGAATATTTGGAGTAAATCCAAGGTCATAATTCAATATTGTTCCCGTAGGTAAACCTCCTGGGATATTAAGCTTCAAGTATTGTTCACTTGTTGCTGGATCTGTAAAAACACCTGCGTAAGTAGGACATGTTCCCGAAGTACAAACAAATGAACCTGCAGTATAACTGTATCCTGTTGGAATATATACTTTTGCATATCCAGTAGCAGTAGTACTTGTACTGGTAATAATCGTATGTTTTATATTTGCCACAATTGGCGTAGTACAAGTACCAAAACCTCCCGGAACAGTAACCGCAGATACTACCTGATATGGCGGATTTGCACCTATCACTGCTATAGAATTTGCAGCAAGTTCTACTCCATCTCCTATTGCTGGTATTCCACATGTTTTATTGGCTTTGGTAGAAACCGCAATGTTGGATCCAACTACAAACGTACAATCTGTAATCACTTGGAATTTGATTGCCATCAATCTCAAGTTCGCATCTCCCCCATCCGTTAATGTACCCGGTAATCCTTGCACTGGGAAGAAAGTATGCGTCGTTAAATCTAAAGTTCTGGTAGAACCCACAACTGTTTGTGTAACTGTTTGCCAGTTTCCAGATCCTACTGGATATTCTGCTTGTACAGCACCCACATAGCTTAATCCTTGAGGTAGCGTGATAGAAAACTTGTTGCCTACAATATTTCCTGCACTTGCAGAATTAATTCTAAATTCATAATCAATAGGTGTACACAAATTGATAGGTGTGGTAGGTTGGGTTTGCGTAATAATCTGTACCGCCCCATTTTGTGGGGTGAAGGTTAAATCTACGGTAGATTTCCCACAAGTATAAGTACTAGGATCTGTTGGATATTCTGAACAGTTCCAGCCGCCTTCTACTTGGAAAGTAGTAGGGTTACAAGTGGTATAAGTAAAGTCCACACGGTAGTCGTGGGTAGTACCCGAGGCAAGACCTGTGGTGCTGATTTTTGCCCAAACACCACCTGAATAAGGGATCAGGGTTAATGGTGTTAAGGAAGATAAATCTAAGATTTGGGTTACCGTTACGCCTGCTACAGTTGGTACAGAGATCCAAGTGTAAGGTGCTGTGGTAGTATTGGTACTTGCCATACGTACCGTAAAACTTTCTGTAGGTTTTGAGGCCTGTATGTTTCCCGTTTGGTTAGAAAGGGTTATTGTAGGTCTTGTAGAGGTATTATATGCTAAATTCAAAGTCTTATTGCCAATAGAAGGTGCTACCAAAGGTACAATATCTTTGTAATGGTAGTAGTAATCTATATACTCCAATTTACTGACCAAACCTGTAGGAGCATTCGCTGGCGTGGCACAGGTTGGAGATACAAATACAGAAATAATTAAATTATAACCATTGGCAACTGGGATAGGATAGGTCTTTGGATCCAAATTGAAAGTATAAGTATTTCCTACAACAGAAGTTGGGGTTAAAACAATAGTAGCTGTTAAAACATCACTTCCAACAAGTCTAATAGAATTAACTACGTAGCTATTATCTACCGTTACGGTATATTTCGTAGGTAAAATGCCTGGGCGTACTTCACTAAAATATTTAGTTCCCGCAACAGAAAATCTTCTTGCCAAGTAGTTGGTTCCATTACCCACATTAAATTCTGTACACGCAAACGTACTTAAACTTCCTCCTCCATTATGTGAATCAACAAAAGTCGTTCCTACAAGATACATTTCTGGAACCCGTAAATTACACGATAGTTTAGCATTGGTGACATCTAAATTGTAAAAATAAATTTCCTTTCCGGTTTGCTCATCATAATTAGGTAAATTATTGGAAATTACCGCATAATGAGAAACCGTTTCTATCACATCACCATTAAGTAAACCGCCTGCTGGGAGTAAGGAAGTAAGATCCCACTCAACTACTTGCAAGGTAGTAGAAGTACCTGTATTTGTAGAAGCGGTTATGGTACCACTGCTAACTGTAGTTGCACCTCTTTTAATAACAACATCTATGCTTTTTGCAGAAATTTTATCATCGGTACCTCCTTTTTTATCGATAGAATAGTACAAATGCAAATTGGTACTCGGTCCATTTTGTATCGCATTTGCTTTCACAAAATAATCGTCTAAATACAACATTTTCGCCAGATCAAAATCGGAAATCGCTGCTCTTGTTTGATGAGTAGTAAGCGTATTATCTGACCAACCTAAAGAACTATCTTCTCGCTCTACTTTAGACGAAGTAATAGTTGGTCCAGCTGCACAAGAGATACCTGGACAATGAACCAATCCTAAGGTAAGGTCATCACAAAAAATATCTCCGTTGCATACACAACCTGTTACAATATCATATATTTTCTTCACTTTGTAAGGCACACTGATGCCACTTCCTCCTGGTCCAACTGCACAATCATAGACAAAATTGAGCTCGAACCAACCTATTACATTATCTGGAGAAGTTATGGTAATTACATTTCCAACTTGGCTAACCGTCGCGGCGTATGTATTGATAGCAGCATTTGACGGGAATGCTCCTCTATGCCAAACCACAGTCGGTTGTGCACCAGACAAACCAAGTCCTAGCGGAAGGGTAATTTCATAAGTATATCTGGTATTAGAAGTGTTAAAAACATCATAAAACTCTTGATACCCCATAGAAAATCTAGCTTTGAAGGCTACCCCGTTATCTATATTTGCCGGTGCATAAGATTTATCTACCAAGTTAAATATAATAGAATTCCCAATACCACTACTAGCAGAAGATATAATGCCGCTGGTACTTAAAACAGTTGGTGTACACATACTATTGAATTGTATATCTGCAGAAACAGAACCAGAGGTTATCTCTCTATTTACACTACAAGTAAAAACATCGCACTTTAATTTTATAAGGGTGGTTAAAGTAACGGTGTTTCCTGCTGGTAAATCATCAAAAAAACCATCACCATCCATATCTTCTAAACCAACACCCGATCCATCTGGATCGGTGGTGAATAAATTATTTAGGGCAATTGAAGCAATTCCATTACTTGTACCGTTCACCACTGTAACCGTCTGACCACCAATACTACCACTCAGGATATTGACATAACTCCACCCAAAACCAACCAATCCAGGACTTCCTGTACCCAATCTCAATTTCACATTGTACATAGCAGCTGCAGATGCATTTCCAGAACCCCCATTTTTAAAAGTAAATGTTTCTGTAAATTGCGTACAAGCATCTATAAAATTACTTCGTACAGCTGTGAACGCTGAAAAAGAGGGCACTCCTGCAGCCATAGATACAGAACCTGTACCTGTAACGGTTTGGCACCAAGTTGTAGCATTATCGCCCCAACCGGCAGAGTAAGCAGTTGTAACGCCACATTTGGTCAATTTAAAGACTTCGGTAAAAATCAAACTTTGTCCGTTTGCTAGTGCACCACCTGGTATTAAGGCAGAAGGTATGGTATAATAAGAGGTTGTACCTGAAGTAGATGTTGGCGTAAGCGCAGTTGCACCCAACATAAGCGATACTTGTGAAATTCCCGCAGGATAGTCTATAGAAAAATAGACCGCAGATGCTGCACCCGAGCCACCATTGGCAATGGTGAAGGTACGGCTATAGTTGGTATTCAAAACTGCATTGGTTTGCGCTGCAGGTTGTGTTAAACTGAATACTGGGTAAAGCACTTGGTACGTAGAAGAGTTCTCACTTGCAGTAGGAGCTCCCGTAATGGTACCTTGTACCGTATCTCTGAAGGTACCACCACCCAGAACAAAGGTTCTTGCAGCACAAGTTGCTGTTCTTCTAAGGGTAAATACAATACGATCTCCCAACGCAATAGTACTTTGATCGATTTTAAATTTTGGCGCATTGGCGGTACCACCATCTTCACTGATGGTTAGACCTGCCGTAGAACTTACCGTGGTGATGGAACCCGGTACATATTCTACTCCTGTCGCCAATTGCACCGTGATGCTTGCTCCGGTGGTAGATGCAGCAGCAGCGTCTAGCTGTACTTGAACCATAGAGTTTCCGTTACTTACCGTAAGACCTTGCGGATTTAGCGGGGGTCCCGAGGAAAAACTGGGAAAGCTGATGATGAAAGATTGGGCACTTAAGCCAATATTCATCATAAATAAAAGCATCAAAAGGGTGCCTTTAATTAATAATTTTTTTTTCATTTTATTTGGTTTAGTTAATTTTTGTATTTACAATCAAAATAT